>DAOWAS010000057.1 GCA_030634465.1 Alphaproteobacteria bacterium
TATTGGTTATTTCTTTTTGGGTGAGGGCATTGGGGTGAGGCGATTGGTGGCCGTGGCTCTTATTTCCATTGGCGCGGTTACTATCAAGTTTTTCTAAGCTTTTATTTGCTTATCAAAAGCGCAATAAAAAGCCCACCAGACTTTCGTCTAGCGGGCTTTAAATATTTTATAATTTAATTAAACAGCTTTTTTCATATAGCTCATCACAATTGATGTCATTAAGCCAGCTGCAAGGTATCCTGCTGCATTATTAATGGCATACATAATGTCAAATGCCTCCGTACCAAATGCTAAGCCATAAACAGCATTAGCTACAAAGCCAGCAACGGTAATAACAATTAACTGTGGAATAAAGCCAATAATGGCTTCTTTAAGTGTGGTAATGGCACAAACACCACCAGTGTCTCCAGCCCCCAAACCAACAGCTAGAACTGTTGCCAACATCCAGCGCGTTGCAAGCTCGCCTTCAGCTTCCGCAAAGTACGGATGGTATCCAAGCATGAACCAAGCCAAAACAGCCAAGCCCGCTATAAACATATATAAGTATTTATTATCCATCGAAAGTTCCCCCTTTAATTAATGAATGTAAAAACGCTACCATATCTAGGATAGCTTGGCAAATTTAACGCTATATCTGGGGTTGAGGCCATTTGACGTAAAGTTGACTTGTTGTTTAATGTTTTTCCTTTAGGCTAATTTAGAACAATATGGATCATAAAATATGCTTATAAAATCTCGTAAAAACTGGCAGTTGAGTGAAAATGAAGCAACCCCATTAAGCACCTATAAAACCAGACGTGATGTGCTTAGAACAATGGGTATTGGCGCTGTAGCCAGTGTTGGAATTACTAGTGCCGGTGTGGCAAGTGGCCTGTTGGGTTTGGGTGAGGCGAGGGCGGAGAGCTTAAGCTATATTAAAAGTGCGTACGACCCAAACGAAGCGCAAACCTCGCACAATGCGGTTACGGGCTATAATAACTATTACGAATTTGGCACGGGCAAGGAAGACCCTGCCAAATATGCCCATGCCCTGACCACCGATCCGTGGGTTGTTGAGGTTGCGGGCGAAGTGAAGCACACAGGCTCATACAGTATTGAAGACCTTATTCGTCCCCACCAGTTAGAGGAGCGAATTTACCGTATGCGCTGTGTTGAGGCATGGTCTATGGTCATTCCGTGGCTTGGGGTGCCATTGGCAGATATTATAAAACGGTTGGAGCCTACTTCGCGGGCGAAATATGTAATGTTTCACACTGCTGTTCGCCACGGCGAAATGCCTGGCATTGGGCGACCAGTTCTTAGTTGGCCTTATGTTGAGGGGTTGCGCATGGACGAAGCCATGAACCCACTGACCTTGCTGTCCACAGGCTTGTACGGCGAAGACCTGTTGCCACAAAATGGTGCGCCAATTCGTTTGGTAGTGCCGTGGAAATATGGTTTTAAGGGCGTTAAGTCCATTGTTAAAATTAGTTTTGTTGAGGAGCAGCCGCAAACAAGTTGGGAAAAGTCAGCTTCAGATGAATATGGTTTTTTTGCCAATGTTAACCCGCAGGTTTCGCACCCACGCTGGTCGCAGGCAAGCGAGCGGCGTATTGGCGAATTTAGGCGCAGACCAACCTTGATGTATAATGGTTATGGCGAAGAGGTGGCACATCTGTATTCTGGTATGGATTTGGCTAAATATTATTAGTTTGGCTATATGGTAATGGTTATTTTCAGCACAAAAAAACTTATCTCGCATGTAATAAAGCCAATTGTTTTTATTGCTTTGCTAGCACCATTATTGTGGTTGGGCTGGCACTGGAGCTTGCTTTTAGAAAACCAGCCAAATGGCCTGACCGCAAACCCAATTGAATATACCAACAGGTTTTTGGGTGGCTGGGGTTTGAAATATATTTTGCTAACCCTGCTGGTCAGCCCATTAAGCCAGTTAACAGCCATGCGCAAACTTATGCTGTTGCGCCGTATGGTGGGCCTGTTTGCCTTTAGCTATGTTTTATTACATTTCACTAGCTACACAGTTTTAGATCATTATTTTAACTGGGCTGAAATTTGGCAGGACATAGTTAAGCGAAATTTTATAACCATTGGCATGTTGGGGTTGTTGGGCTTGGTACCATTGGCTGTTACATCCACCAACCGTATGATTAAAAAACTGGGGGCAAAAAACTGGAAGCGTTTGCATATGCTGATCTACCCAATATCAATATTAGGGGTGTTTCATTTTAGCATGATGCGCAAGGGGGATCAGTTGGAGCCTAAAATATATTGGTCGGTGTTGGTGTTTTTATTGGGTTACCGAGTTTACAGGTTTTATCAAAGGCGAGCGGGCGCATAAAAAGTCAGCACATAAAAAAAGGTCGGATCATAAAGATCCGACCTTAGTACTTTAGGGAGGTTTCATTCATTTACTGATGAAACTATCTGTTTGTCTGATCCCCCTATTTGGGGGGTGGGGGATCAAACTTAAGACAAAAAGAATTGGGGTTCCTTTAAATCTTAATTACTCTAGCTGTGTCCAGCTAACTCAACTTATAAATGAATTTAATAAAAATGGAACCCTTATATTAGGAATTACAGATATGCAAAAACAGCATAGCTTTCCTGATAATGCATATCAAAAGCATTTGGGTGAGCGTTGCGTAAGTATTTGTTATAAATGGGAAACTATAAAGTCATTAAAGGCGCGAACCCTTTTAGTGCGCTTGTGTTCACTAGGGTAAATAAGATACGCCTTAAACGCTGGGCCAGTTGATCCCTCTAAAACCCGCACAAGTTCGGGTGCGCTGGCGGCCAAAAAATCAGGCAAGGTTGCCAACCCCATGCCAGCTTTTACCGCCTCTAACACTCCAAAAAGTGAATTTACCTCAATGGTGCCGTGGTAGGGTTTGTCAATTTTTGCTGTTTTCAAAATCCAGTTTATATTTTCTAACCCCTTGGGCACATCTGGGCCATAAAGAATAATGCTATGTTTTTTAAGGTCGGTTGCTTTTAATGGTGTACCCTTTTCTTGCAGGTATTTTGGTGAAGCATAGATGTGATGATTAATATTCATTAAAAACCGGTGGATAAAGTCAGCCTGTTTTGGAACCCGGTATCTTATTGCTACATCTGCTTCACCCAAGGCAAGGTCGACAATATTATCACTGAGGGTCAGCTCAACATCCAGATCTGGGTACATATCTTTAAATTCTTTTAGCTTGGGTATAAGCCAAAGTGAGCCAAACGTAACAGAGGTGGTTACCTTTAGCAGTCCAACCGGTTTATCTGTACTCTCCATTAGCGCAAGGCGAGTAGCCTGTATTTTTTGCGCCATTTCATCTGCTGTTTTAAACAGTTGCTCGCCCTCATGGGTCAGCACCAACCCTCTGGCGTGGCGGGTGAAAAGCGAAATGTTCAAGCTGTCTTCTAATGATTTAATTTGTCGGGATAAGGCAGACTGGGATGTGTTTAAATGTTTTGCCGCATTGGTAAAACTGCCAGCCTTGGCAACGCTATGGAAAATTTTTAACTTATCCCAATCCATTTAAACTATCCTTTAGCTACCATTCGCCTGCTATTCTTGTTCAGCGAGGTATTTCTCAGCTTCTAATGCCGCCATGCAACCCATGCCTGCGGCGGTTACTGCTTGTTTATAAACCTTGTCTTTCACATCACCCGCGGCATATACACCGGGAATGTTGGTTGCGGTGCTGTCAGGTGCGGTAATAACATAACCCTCACTATCAATATCAACCTTGCCTTTAAACAGTTTGGTTGAAGGGCTGTGACCAATGGCAATAAACACGCCGTGTACAGAAATCTCGCTTTCCTCATTGGTCTTGGTATTTTTAAGACGAAGCCCAGTAACACCAAGTGGGTCTGTGTCGCCCAAAATTTCTTCTAATGTAGTGTCCCACAAAACTTCAATTTTTTCATTTTTAAATAGTCTTTGCTGTAATATTTTTTCTGAGCGTAGTTCGTCGCGGCGATGGATAAGTGTTACTTTTGAGGCAAAGTTTGTTAAAAATAATGCCTCTTCAACCGCAGTGTTGCCGCCACCAATTACGGCCACCTCTTTGTCGCGGTAGAAAAAACCATCGCATGTGGCGCAAGCTGAAACACCAAAACCTTGAAATGTTTCTTCGCTTTCTAGTCCCAACCAACGGGCTTGTGCGCCAGTGGCAATAACCACGGTATCGCCAGTGTATAGTGTGCCGCTATCGCCAACTGCTTTATATGGTTTGCTGGTAAAGTCCACATCAACAATAATGTCACTGATAATATTTGTTCCCACATGGCTGGCTTGGGCTTTCATTTGCTCCATCAACCACGGCCCTTGAATGGCATCAGCAAAGCCGGGGTAATTTTCCACATCGGTGGTAATGGTCAACTGTCCACCTGGCTCTAACCCTTGCACTATAACAGGCTCCAGTGCCGCACGTGCCGCGTAAATTGCGGCTGTATAACCCGCAGGGCCTGAGCCAATGATTAGAACTTTACTGTGAACCGTTTCGCCCATGTGGAAATCTCCGCCGCTTGGAATGTGAAAAAATTAAAAGACTTAAGTATCTTTTTATAGAACTTAAGTGATGTTTCAAGATGAATTGTTTACCCGAGCGAAAAACTTATGAAACAGGTAGGCGAATACTAACCGATCCAGCTCTATTTACACGCTCTGATGCATCTGATGCATCTGGGTTGTTATAGCTTTGAATAATGTTCAAACTTCCGCCAAGCCTGTCGATACTGCCACTTAATGTTGTTAAGCCCAAACTGGCGGTCATTACTGGGTCGCCAGAGCGTTTTCTATGCACCACACCAAGCTTCAAACGATCATCGGTGTCTAAATCTCGGTTATCTATGCTTTTGTCACCAGTTAATGCACCAAGTGGAATGGTTACTTCTAAGCGACCGTCTTCTACTGGGTGAATATAAATTGGTATAAGCTGTGCACTTAAATTGCTTTCTCTGGCCATCTCTAACATGCGGGCAAAAGCTTGGCGTAAAATGTTACGCGAAAAATGAACCATAGGGTTTGTTGTTTGGGGCAATAGTTGAAAGTGCACAATATTGCCGTGGCGGGTGGTGTCGTCATCCAGACACGAGTTTAATACCTTGAACACATCAAAGTTTTCATCACCCAGACACTCTCCGCCGCCAAACATGCGGGCGATACGGTCGGTATCTTCCACCATATCTCTTAGTTTGAAGCAGTCTGCCATAACCGAGCGAATGTCGGTTAACATGGCGGTGTCATTGTTGCGTCGTGCCGCTCTGGCAATGCGTTGAATGCCCTCTAGCATATCCTGAATTGGCGTGCTGGCATCTGCTGACAAGTGGGCGGCTAAAATATGCCCAGATGCTGTGTCGGTGTCGCTGATGGGTGTTTGTTGTTGCGGCTGCGGAGGTTGCTGTGGCACGTGTACCTGTTTGCCCTCCACCAACCTGCTAGTTCTGGTCGTTGTGGTGTTCAGGTTGTCTTCAACAGGGCGCAGGGTGCCATCAAAACCTGTGAACTTGCCAGTTGTGGGCTCAAACTGGGCATGACCTATAATGCGAAGTTTTTCACCACTTTCTAACAGCTTAACCACAAGGTTTCTAATGGGGTGGCGTTTAATAATGGCGTTGTATATGTCGCTAGTTACGGTCATGTCCAGCATATGCCACAGGTTCTGACCAATTAACTGGTCAGGGCTTTCCCCCAAATATTTTTCAGCACCATCATCTAGCTTTTCAATTTCACCTCTGCGATTTACCGACCAGCATATGGCCGTTTCCGCCTCAGCCCCAACATCAGCCCCAACCAGAGGGTCTGGCCCCGCCACCGGGTCTGGCCCCGCCAGTGGGCTTGTGTTTGTTTTTTTAATTGCAGGCGCATTTTCAGCTTTTGCCTTTGCGGGTGGTTTGCCCAGAAAAAACGAAGGAATTGGTGGCATTTCTTTGTTTGAGGCGGCAACAACAGGGGTAGCCATAGCTGGTGTTTTGTCATTACTTGGTACAAACAGGTCAACCGCGCGGCGGGGAAATTGAATAAGCGGGGTTTTAACTGGCTTTTCTTCTTTTTCTTTTTTTGCTTTTTGCTTGGTAGTGCCTTCTTTGTCGCCGTCCCTGTTATCAACAATTGCCTGCCAAAGTTTTTGGCTAAGGTCTTTTCGCTCGGTGATAATAAGGTGGTGGGCTTTCCCAGTGCTGTTAATAATATTTAACAGGGTTTGCTCTTTAAAGGGGGTGGATTTTAAAACATGTTCGGCAATGTTTATTTTATCTAATGCCAGCCGTTTGGTCAGCTCTTCAGGCGGATTTTCTCGTCTGCTTAGGTCTTTTGCCAGCTCAATTCGTATTTCAGCATCAACTTGGCGGGACAAAGCATCAAATAATTCGAAAAGAATTTTTGTGTCATCTTGACCCTTTTTTGGGTCTTCATAGCTGTTTCTGCGTTGAATAATTAAATGGGCAATGTGGCGGTACAAAAGGGTTCGGTCCGTTTTGGACCGACCTTTGGTTAGCTTAACCAAATCTTTTATTCTTGTATCTGCCGCAGTCATAATTATGTGTTCTTTTATAGATATTTCAACATTAAGTAATTATATTACCAAAAAGTCTGGAAATTAACCAGAAAAACACATAGGTTCTGCAAAGATTATATGCCTGATGATAAATGATTGATGAATTATGGGTCAGGTAAGTGCGATAGCCATTAATTTTTCCACTTAATTTTTCCGTTGGGGAGAGTAACGATGAGTGCTGCAAAGCTAGATGCAATTGATAAAAAAATTCTAAAGCACCTGCAAGATGATGGTCGCATAACCAATGTTGAGCTGGCAGATAAAGTTGGCATTACAGCACCGCCGTGTTTGCGCCGTGTGCGGGCATTGGAAGAAGCCGGTTTTATTGTTGGCTACCATGCCGACCTAAACAAAGAAGGTTTGGGTTTTGGTATTACAGTATTTGTTATGGTTGGTTTGGACAGTCAGGCTGATGCTGACCTTCAAGCGTTTAATAGTTTGGTTGAAAAGTGGCCGTTGGTTCGTGAAGCATTTATGATTAACGGCGAGTTTGATTATGTTTTGAAAATTGTGGCTCGCGATCTGGCTGAGTTCCAAGAGTTTTTGACAAACGAGCTTATCCCCGCCGACCGTGTGGGCATTGTCAAAACATCACTCACCATCAAAAGCGTAAAATACGCACCTGGAATTCCCGTAGAAATTTAAATTTTTGAAGTCGTTTTTATATGAAATTTACTTTCAGAATTTCATAATAGCGCAAGCCCTTAGGCGTGGTTACCTCAATCTCTTCACCAGTATCACGGCCAATAAGTGCGCGCCCAACTGGTGACGAGTGCGATACCCGTCCAAGATTTAGGTCGGTCTCGTGGTCACCCACAACTTGGTATGTAATCTCGTTATCTTCTTCATCAATTAAGGTAACAGTGGCACCAAACAACACACGTGTACCAGTGTGTGTGGTGGGGTCAATAACCTCAGCCAAGGTAACGGCACTGTCTAGCATTTTAATGCGTGCTTCGGTCAGGCCTTGCTGGTCTTTTGCCGCATGGTATTCGGCATTTTCCTTCAGGTCGCCGTGCGCACGCGCAACCTCAATAGCGTTCACTATTTCATAGCGCACAACATTTTTCAGGTGCTTAAGTTCTTTTTCCATTGCCAGATAACAATCTGACAGCATGGGTACTTTGGCTGGGCCACTCATTTTATTTCCTCTGTTTGCAAGCGTTGCAAAAATTCATTTCTATCGTTGCCAAGTTTTCATTTTCGGCAACGGCAAAGATTTTACTCTTTTATATATCTAACTATTTAGTGTTTCTATTAGAATAGGACTGTAATGAGGCAACTTCAAGTCCTTCTGTAATTTGAGCCTTCATTGCCCGCATGGCCATAAGCGAACCTGCCAGTGTTGTATAGTATGGAATTTGCTCCATTAATGCCGAACGACGAAGCGAATAACTGTCTTTAATGGACTGCAAACCCTCAGTTGTGTTTAGCACCAGATCAATGCTGCCATCTTTCATGGCATCAACCACATGGGGGCGACCCTCAACAACCTTGTTAATGGTTGTAATGTCCAAACCGTGACGTGTGAAAAAGTCTGCTGTGCCTGCTGTGGCGGTAATTTTATAACCAAGCTCTATTAACTCTTTCACAGGCTCAACAAAGGCCTCTTTGTCGCTGTCTTTAATAGATATAAACAAGTTGCCACCAGCCAAAGGCAGGTTCAAGCCCTTAGCCAGTTGTGATTTTATAAATGCCGCTTCAAAGTTTTGATCCAAGCCCATAACTTCGCCGGTTGAGCGCATTTCAGGCCCAAGCAAAATATCCACACCAGCAAAGCGTTCAAACGGAAACACTGGCGACTTAATTGCCGTGTGACCTTTTAATGTCTGCGTCAGGTCAAAGTCAGCAAGTTTTTCGCCCACCATCAAGCGTGATGCTATTTTAGCCACAGGCAGACCAATGGTTTTAGCCACAAATGGCACAGTACGGCTTGCTCTGGGGTTTACTTCAATCAGGTAAATATCATCGTTTTGTACAGCGAACTGAATGTTCATTAGGCCCACAACATTAAGCGCAATGGCTAATTGGCGAGTTTGTTTTTCCAATTCGGCAATGGTGCTAGGTTTCAGCGAATATGGCGGCAGGGTACATGTGCTGTCGCCTGAATGAATGCCCGCCTCTTCAATATGTTGCATAATGCCTGCAATAAACACATCTTTGCCATCTGACAGGGCATCAACATCAATTTCAATGGCATTTGACAGGTAGCTGTCGATCAACACAGGGCTGTCGCCAGACACTTTCACCGCTTCTTTCATGTAGCGGTTTAGGCGTTTCATATCGTGGACAATTTCCATAGCACGACCACCCAAAACATGTGATGGGCGAATAAGCACAGGGAAACCAATTTTTTCAGCAATGGCTTGCGCTTCTTCGGTGGAGCGGGCAATGCCGTTATTTGGTTGTCTTAAGCCTAGTTTTTCAACCAGTTCTTGGAAACGTTCACGGTCTTCTGCTAAATCAAGGGCATCTGGCGATGTTCCCAAAATTGGAATACCTGCGGCCTCTAGCGCGTTTGCCAGTTTTAACGGGGTTTGCCCGCCAAACTGCACAATAACCCCTAATAATTCGCCCGATTTTTGCTCGGCACTTATCAGCTCGGTCACATCTTCTGCGGTTAGTGGCTCAAAATATAATCTGTCTGAGGTGTCATAATCGGTTGAAACCGTTTCAGGGTTGCAGTTGACCATAATGGTCTCAATGCCTTGGTCTGACAGTGAAAAACAGGCGTGGCAACAGCAATAATCAAACTCAATACCCTGTCCAATGCGGTTGGGGCCGCCACCAAGAATAATAACCTTTTTCTTGTCCGTGGGTTTGCTTTCATCCTCAACCCCAACGGCAACAACCTCTTTGCCATCATATTTATATGAGGGGTGCTCGTAGGTTGAATAAAAATACGGTGTTTGGGCTTCAAACTCGGCGGCACAGGTGTCGATGCGTTTATAAACAGGGCGAACATCTAGCTTACGACGTGCGGCTGATACTTCGGCCTCATTGCTACCAGTTAATTGGGCTATGCGCTCGTCAGAAAAACCTTTTATTTTTAGCTCTAAAAAACTGCTCGCATCTTGCGGCACGCCATTTTCTTTTATGTTTTTCTCAATGTTCACCAGCTCTTTAACTTGGCGAATAAACCATGGGTCAAACTTGGTAATTTTAGCAATGTGATTAACACTTAAGCCCGCGCGTAATGCCTCGGCAATTGTTAGCAAACGGTCGGGTGATGGTTTGGCTAGGGCGTAATCAATATTTTTAATATCTGGGGCATCATCACCATTTGCAGTCCAACCTTTGATGTAAACATCGTCTAAGCCTGTAAGGCCAGTTTCGGTTGAACGCAGGGCTTTTTGCAAGCTTTCCTGAAAGTTGCGGCCAATAGCCATGGCCTCACCAACGGACTTCATTGATGTGGTAAGGGAAGGGTCAGCCCCTTCAAACTTCTCAAACGTAAAGCGAGGAATTTTGGTTACAACATAATCTATGGTTGGCTCGAACGATGCTGGTGTTGCACCACCAGTTATATCGTTGTCTAACTCGTCAAGCGTGTAGCCCACCGCCAGTTTTGCCGCCACTTTTGCAATGGGAAAACCCGTGGCCTTTGATGCAAGGGCTGATGAGCGGGAAACCCGTGGGTTCATCTCAATAACAATCATCTCGCCATTTTTTGGGTTGATGGCAAATTGTACGTTTGAGCCGCCAGTTTCAACGCCAATTTCACGCAACACTGCAATGGATGCGTTACGCATAATTTGATATTCTTTATCGCTAAGGGTCAGTGCAGGGGCAACCGTAACACTGTCGCCAGTGTGAATGCCCATGGGGTCAACATTTTCAATGGAGCAAATGATAATGCAGTTGTCGGCTTTGTCGCGCACAACCTCCATTTCATACTCTTTCCAACCCAAAACTGACTGTTCAACCAACACTTCACTGGTGGGGGACGCGTCCAAACCACCCATTAAAATGTTGATAAACTCTTCTTTGTTATAGGCAATGCCGCCGCCTGTGCCACCAAGGGTGTAGTTGGGGCGCAAAATCATTGGCAGGCCAATTTCTTCAATGGCTTTCATGCCGTCATCAATGCTTTGGCACATGTAGCTTTTTGGTGTGTTTAGGCCAATTTTATTCATTGCGGTTTTAAACAAAGCCCTGTCTTCGGCTTTATCAATGGCTTCTTTGGTGGCGCCAATCATTTTAACGCCGTATTTTTCCAACACACCTTTGTGGGCTAGGGACAATGCTGTGTTCAAACCAGTTTGCCCGCCCATGGTTGGCAACAGCGCATCGGGGCGCTCTTTGGCAATAATTTTTTCAACCATTTCTGGGGTAATTGGCTCAATATATGTGGCATCGGCCAGTTCAGGGTCGGTCATTATGGTGGCGGGGTTTGAGTTAACCAAAATAACCCTGTAGCCCTCTTCTTTAAGTGCCTTACACGCCTGCGTGCCAGAATAGTCAAACTCGCAACCCTGCCCAATAACAATGGGGCCAGCGCCAATTATAAGAATGCTTTTTATGTCATTACGTTTAGGCAATTTTCTCACCCTTATGTTTGTTAATCATGTCAGCAAAGCGTGTGAATAAATAATGGCTGTCTTGGGGGCCGGGGCTAGCTTCGGGGTGGTGTTGCACTGAAAACACTGGTTTGTCGCTCCACTGAAGCCCGCAAACAGTGTCGTCAAACAGCGAAATGTGACTTACCTCAACATTATCAGGCAGGCCATCTTTTGCCACGGCAAACCCGTGGTTCATTGAGGTTATTTCCACCTTGTCTGTATTAAAATCCTTCACTGGATGATTAGCACCCCTATGCCCTTGGTGCATTTTATAGGTGTTGCCACCAACGGCTAAAGCCAGAATTTGATGCCCCAGACAAATGCCAAATATCGGAATGTTAGTTGCAAGCAGTTCTTGCACAATTGCTATGGCATATTTGCCCGTTGCCGCGGGGTCGCCAGGGCCGTTTGACAGGAAAATACCATCAGGCTTAAGGGCTAAAATATCAGCCGCACTGGTGGTGGCTGGCACCACAGTAACCCGCGCACCAACACTGCCCAAACAACGCAAGATATTACGTTTAATGCCGTAATCAACCGCAACAACGTGTGATTTCTCGTCAATGGCGGCAAAGCCTTCGCCAATTTCCCATGTACCTTCAGCAAAACTGTATGGCTGGTCGCAGGTGACATCAATTGCCAAGTCCATACCTTCTAAGCCCTGCCAGTTTTTTGCTTTTTCTATTAGGGCAGGAATGTCAAACACACCGTTTTCATTGTGGGCAATAACCCCGCTTGGCGCGCCGTTCTTGCGAATGTGGCGGGTTAACATGCGGGTGTCGACACCACAAATGCCAACCAACCCCATGTCTTTTGCCCACGATTGAAGTGGCGTTTGGTTGCGGTAGTTTGACGGTTGGGTAATGTTGTCACGCAGGATAAAGCCCCGCGCTACTGGTTCTTCACATTCCATATCATCATCATTGCAACCAACGTTGCCAATGTGGGGGAAGGTGAAGGTAATAAGCTGACCTGCATAAGATGGGTCGGTCAAAATTTCCTGATAACCAGAAAGACTAGTGTTAAAGCAAACCTCACCAACGGTTTCACCCTCAATGCCTAAGCCGACCCCATGGAAAACAGAGCCGTCAGACAGAACTAAAACGCCCGTTACGCCCAGTTTGGGGGTAGACGAGGTCTTCGATTTTTGATCCTGCATGAGGGTTATCCCGAATTTTTTAGCAACCATTTAAAGCGTAAATAAGTTGCAAGACTGAATTTTGCGGAACATAAGCAAAAGTACCGCGTTCGTCAAGCATAAGCGACATAAAAAATATCATTTCAAAACAATGATTTAATAACGGTTTAAGAAATGAAACTTAGGTTTGATTTGCGAGTGCTGATGCATTATGATTGCTTTCCCCGATTCGCCCGAATAAATAGGCGAGTGGTTGGTGCGGGGATAAAAATTAAAAAGGTAAACGAAGCAAGACTACATAGCTGTATAGATACACTATAAGATTTATACGGTCTGTGTGAGGGGAGTAAACATGTTACGAGATCAGTTAAAAGAAGCTTTAAAAGATGCCATGCGCGCAAAAGAAAAGGTAACGGTTGGTACGTTACGTTTAATTTTAGCTGCGGTTAAGGATCGTGACATTGCCGATAGAACCGAGCAATCTGAAAGCGATGATGACCTGATCATCACTGAAATTCTCTCAAAAATGATCAAACAAAGACGCGACAGTATTACAGCTTATGAAGCGGCTGGCCGTGTTGAACTGGCTGAGAGAGAGGCAGAGGAAATTGTAATTATTGAGCGTTTCTTGCCCCGTCAGCTTTCTGATGATGAAATTAAAGACGCTGTCAGCACCATTGTTTCTGAAATTGGTGCTGAGGGTTTGAAGGACATGGGTCGCACTATGGGTTCTTTGAAAACTAAATATGCAGGTCAAATGGACTTTGCAAAGGCCTCTGTTGTGGTGAAAGAACAGCTAACAGGATAAATTGTAGGAATGCGTTTTCCTCCCGAATTTTTAGATGAAATTCGTCGTCGGGTTTCATTGGTGGATGTCGTTGCTAAACGGGTTAAATTAACCCGTAAGGGCAGGGAGCATACAGGCCTGTGCCCTTTTCATAACGAAAAAACTCCCTCATTTACCGTTAGCGAAGAAAAAGGTTTTTACCATTGTTTTGGTTGCGGTGCCCACGGCGATGCCATCGGTTTTTTGGTCGATAACGAAGGCCTGCCCTTTCCTGAGGCGGTTGAAAATCTAGCGGCATTAGCTGGTGTTGATGTGCCGCAAATGACACAGGAAGAAACCGAAGCTTACGAGCGACGCTCCACCCTATATGATGTTATGGAAGCGGCGGCAAAATGGTATGAAAGCCAATTAGCAGGCGCTATTGGCAAATCTGGTTTGGATTATTTAACCAACCGTTCGCTGACAAGAGAAACCATGACAGCTTTTCGTTTAGGTTTTGCCCCTGATAGCCGCACCGCGCTCAAGGATGCGCTAACAGCTAGAAAGTTCCCCGAAGGGCAAATGATTGAAGCGGGGCTGTTAATAAAGCCTGAGGGTGGTGGCTCTAGCTATGACCGTTTTCGTGGTCGCATTATGTTCCCTATTGCCGATAACCGTGGACGAGTTATTGCGTTTGGCGGGCGGGCTATGGACAAAGACGCCAAGGCTAA
>DAOWAS010000087.1 GCA_030634465.1 Alphaproteobacteria bacterium
ACCCCAATGGACAATGCGCCAATGGCATAGCCCATATCGCGCCAAAAACGATACACTCCAAGCGATGAGCCACGCCAGTTTGGGTGTGAAATGTCGCTAACCGAGGCAATAAGTGTTGGATACAATAACGCCATGCCCACCCCTGTTATAACCGCCGCCACCGACCACAAGAAAACCCCTGCGACACTAACCGTCATTAACACGCCCAAGCCTGCCACCCACATACCCAAAACAATGGGGATTTTACGGCCAATTTTATCAGACAATGGCCCTGTCCAAAGCTGGCTTGCGCCCCAGACCATGCCGTAAATGCCCACCAACCAACCAATTTGGATCATGGTCAGACCTTTTGAGAAGAAATAAATGGGATAGAACGCCCACACTAGTGCATCGACAAATTTTTCCACACAGCCCGCCTGTGACAACGACATAAATGTTTTGTGTTGGTATGTTACAAGTTTAAATATCTCGGTTTTTGACGGTGTATCGCTAACCCCTTCGGGAAAGCGCGGTGTGGGGCCATCATGTGTACCTGCTTTGTGGCGTGCCGCTTCGGCCTTGGCCCAAGGCAGGGTTTCTTTAGAAAACAGCAAGGCGGATATAAGTGCCAAAACGATAATGGTAATGCCAAAGATAAAAAGGCTAAAGCGCGGGTCCATAGCCGTTGCCATATAGCCCGTAACCACACCTGCTATGGCAACGCCGCCATAACCGGCAAACTCATTAAACCCCGTAGCTAAACCACGCTCGCTAGCCTTGGTTATATCAACCTTGGCCGTTACGGTCATTGACCATGCGAACCCTTGGTTAATGCCAAGCAATACATTGGCAAAAACTATCCAGCTCCAGCTTGGCGCCCAATAAATAACAAACGGAATAGGAATGGCAACCAACCAACCCCAAATTAACACCTTGCGCCTGCCATATGTTTCAGACATGCGGCCTGCAACAAAGTTCATACTGCCTTTAACAAAACCAAAGCTGATAATAAACGCCATTAAAAGTGTGAAAGATGTTCTGGCAACGCCAAACTCTTGCTCGGCAATTAGCGGAATTACGTTACGCTCCAAGCCAATGGTCAGGCCAACAAAAAACACCTGAACAAGTTGTTGCAAAAACTGATTTAAATTATTTTTTATTCCTAAAGTGTAAGTTTCATTAGAATTATCTAATGTATTTTTATGGTTATTCATGCATTTGGCCCTAAACTTAAAAAACAAAAGAAATCAGAAAAACATCATAAAGTGTTGATAACGCTTGGTTTTTCAATATATGATGCAACAAGTCGTTATTGGTAAAGTATATTTGTACAAATTTGTAGGGAACACAATGACCGAAACAGACATAGATATAGGAAATAAGCGCTACGTTGCATTTTCGTTTGCAGCCGCTGAAAGCTTTTTAGAGACCGATTATTCTGGCAAGGTGACGTTCAAGTCTGGCATTCCCTTTTCCGATAAGTTGATACCTGCGGACAAATTAAAACTTATTGGTCACAACCTTAGCGAAATTATCCACCCTGAAGATCATATGCTTTTCAATATCAGCTTAAAACAGTTGATTGATGAAGGCCGCATGGGGCCTGTGAACATAAGAATTGGTGGGCAAAACGACCATTGGCGGCGCATAAGAATTTTTGGCATAAAACTGCCTGAGCTGAAAGACAGGCTTTATATTGCGGTGCGTGCGGCTGGGGTTTCGCTTTCACTGCCAAACGACCCACACACCCGTGATGAAAGCACTGGCTTGCTGTTAAAAGATGCCTTCACCAACGTTGCCGCAACCGCCATGCGCTCGTCAAAAGATGCGCAAGTTACCATTGCCCATTTTGATGGTTTGGCAGAACATAAAAAAACTTCCTCAGATGAAGTCCATAGCGACCTGTTGAAAACAATTTCAACCCACATGCAGGCACTATCATTAGAAGGGCAAGCCGCATCGCAAGTGGGTGACGCTGAATTTGCCATTTTGCATGACAAGAAGAACAACCAAGAAAAAATGTTGGAGAAAATTCAAAGCGTTCCCGGTGCTGAAAAGTTCAAGGCCAAAGTGCAAACAGTTGAAGGTGATGCCGTTAACCTAAGCGAAAAAGAGGTTATTCGTGCGGTTAGCTACACGCTTGAAAAATTTACCGAAACCGCGGGCGAGGTTTCCATATCGTCATTTGGCAATTCCTACCAACTGGCCTTTGCTGAAACACAGGATATGATTAAAAAGCTGAAATATTCCATTGATCGCAAAACCTTTAACATGGCGTTTCAACCTATTGTAAAATTTAAAGACCATGAATTGCACCATTATGAACTGTTAGCTCGCCCACCAGAAAACTTTGGCAAGAAAAACATTTTTGAAGTAGTTCAGTTCATTGAAGAAATTGGCATGAACAACCAGTTCGACTTTTCAATGTGTTCTTTGGCGGCAGAATTTATTAATAAAAACATCAAAATGAATAATTATGTTTCGTTAGCTGTAAACTTTTCAGGGGCATCCATTCAAGACCCAAATTTTGTTAAAGAGGTGCTAGCAAAGCTTAAAGGTTTCCAAGGAATGGAGCGTTGGTTGGCAATTGAAATTACCGAAAGCTCTAAAATTCTTGATCTTGATGCCGCCGCAAAATCCATAAATGAACTGCGCAAGAAAGACTATATTGTTTGTTTGGATGACTTTGGTGCAGGTGCATCTGGCTATCAATATCTGCGTGAGTTGGAAGTAGATTTTGTAAAAATTGATGGTATTTATGTACGTGACTTGGAAACAGACGAAACCAACCAAGCCTTTGTTAAGTCTATGGTACAATTGTGCAAGGACTTGAAAATTAAAACCATTGCCGAGTTTGTTGAAAACGAAGTGCAAGAACGCATGTTGAAAAACATGGGGGTAGATTACGGACAAGGATGGCTATTTGGCGCGGCTGAGGCCAAAGCTGAATATGAAAAGCCTAAGAAAAAAGTAGTTTAAAGCTTAATACCAATAAACAAAAAAACACCCGCCCCATACCTTGGTTTTAAACCCAAGGCACAAAGCAGGTGTATAATTTTGTAGCTAACAGCTTGTTATTTAAAATGTTTTACCGATACCAATACCAAAAATCCAGGGGTTGATATCAACATCGGCGTTAATATCACCACCATTTATGGTTACATCGGTGTTTAAATATAGTTTTTTAACATCCAAGTTAAGGAACCAATTGTCACTAACTGGCACATCAACACCAGCTTGCAAGGCAAAACCAAAACTATCTGAATAATCAATAGATGTTACAGTTGCCGCAGGCAAATCAACATTATAGAACAATGTAAAATTAATACCCGCACCCACATATGGCTTGATATCGCCATGATTAGTAAAGTGATATTGCAATGTTAGTGTTGGTGGTAACAGGCTTACCTTGCCAAGCGCCACATCACCTAAATCAGTGCCAACAGCAGTTGCTGAATGACGTGTTGTGGCCAATATCAGCTCAGCCGCAACATTATCGGTAAAAAAGTAGGTGAAATCCAACTCAGGTGTAAGCACACCATTAATATCAGCAGTACCGCCAATTGGTGTTATTACCGCACTTTCGGCAGGCTCTACATAAATAGCACGCGCCCGAATTATAAGATCCCCTGCCTCAGCAATAACTGGTGTAGGGGTTGCTAGCACTGCGGCAAAACCTGCCAAACCCAGTGTTAAACCATAAGCAATTTTTTTCATTTTCATTCTCCAAACTAAGGTCACTCGTTAATCTCGAGAAAACTATATTGGAAATTGAAAAAAACTGTTTGATTGCAATCAAAGTTATAAAATAAATATCTAGTCCAAACTACCGAGCATTTCTTTGGTATATGCTTTTAACTCAGATGATTTGCCCGCGCGAACCATGTTTGACCAGTTGGCATTGGCAATAAGCGCACGCCCAACTGCAACCATTTCAAACTCTTCTCGTTCCATGCGCTCCAACAAATTGTCAATTGATGCAGTCTTGGCTTCGCTGAACATAACCCCCTCAGCAGGTTTGGCGATAAAGTCAGTATCTAGCCCAACGCTGCCAACGGTAATGGTTGGCTTGCCTGTTAGTTTTTTTGTCCAACCGGCAAGGTTTAGATCACTGCCTTCAAACTCTGGCTCCCAAAAACGGCGGGTACTGCAATGGAAAACGTCCACACCAGCATCACACAACGGGGTTAAAAATGCTTCTAGCTCTTCTGGGGTTTCAACCAAGCGTGCGGTGTATTCTTGTTGTTTCCACTGCGACCAACGTAAAATAATGGTAAAATCAGCACCAACTTTTTTACGAATAGCTTTTATAATTTCAATGGCAAAGCGTGAGCGGTTTTCTAGCGAGCCACCCCATTTGTCTTCACGTTGGTTCAGCCCTTCCCAGAAAAACTGGTCGATTAGGTAACCATGAGCACCGTGAATTTCCACACCGTCAAAACCCACATCTTGGGCATTTTTTGCGGCATCAGCAAAGGCGGCAATAACATCGTTAATGTCATCTTCACTCATGGCGTGGCAACGCACCTTGCCCGGAGCTGTCATGCCAGATGGGCCGAAACCCGGCACATCGGGGTTTGGCTCACTGCCCTTACGACGCGCACTACCCACATGCCAAAGCTGGGGCATAATTTTACCACCCTCGCCGTGCACAGCATCAACAACCTTTTTCCAGCCAGCTAGGGCTGCGTCGCCAAAAATACTGGGAATGCCCGCCGACATGTTAGATGCCGCATGGTTAACACATGTACCTTCGGTAATTATAAGCCCAACACCGCCTGCGGCGCGCTTGCGGTAATATTCAACCACATTGTCACCGGGAACATTGTTTGGTGACATTTGGCGGGTCATTGGCGCCATAACAACTCTGTTGCTTAGGGTGATATTGCCAAGGGTAAGGGGCTGAAAAAGTACATCTGTTTTGCTGGTCATGAATATTCCTGATGTTTTGTTGAAGACACTAGATAACTACATAGCGTCTGAGGCATCAGAAAAAAAGGGGTAGGCGAAAAAAAACTCCAGAGAAACCTCCAGAGTTTTAAAGCTAGCTTTTAAAACTAGTTTTTAAAATGGTCGGGGAGAAAGGATTCGAACCTTCGACCCCCTGGTCCCAAACCAGGTGCGCTACCAGGCTGCGCCACTCCCCGACGAGCGGATTTTTAAGTTCTTTTAATGAGAAGTGCAAGCCCTAAACTTGAAAACATGCATTTTATTTTTTTTATGGGCTAAAGCTTCTTAAATTGACCCGAAACTTGAAGGCAAATTTTACCCCGAGAAGTGATCTCACCTTCCACATGGCAAACATCGCCATTAAGGCTAAGCACCCGCGCCCGACCTTCAACCCATGAGCCAATAATAGCAGGGCTGACAAAGTCGCTAACCATGCGAATGGTTACAAATGGCGGGGCGATAACTTCTAAAACCGCGCGAGATAGCACAATGTCAGCAAAAGTCATTAACATGCCGCCATGCACCACACCTGCAACATTTGCATGCCTGTCGTCGCTTAGAAAGCCTCTGACCCAACCATCAGCACTCGCCTTTTCATAAACAGGGCCATTACGCCCGCCAAAGCTGTTGGCTGAAATAATTGGTTCAAAACCATCAGGAACGGTCATTTTTTTCAGCATAACTAAACTCTTACGGTTTGTTCTCAAAAATTTCGTGGGTTATCTGGTCACCCGCCTTTAGCCCCATGCGCGCCGCCTGCCCTGCGTTTAGCTCTAGCACCGCCAAAACGGGCTCAGTAGACAGCACAGGGTCTAAATTTAACGGTATGGTGTTTGCCACAATGTTGGCAATGGTGCCATCGGCACGAATGAAAATAATGTCTAAGGAAATATAGGTGTTTTTCATCCAGAAACTATTGTACTGCACCTCAGGATTTAAAAACAGCATACCGTGGTCATCAGCCATTTGATGGCGATACATAAGACCAATGTTACGCTCACTTGGGCTAACCGCCAGTTCAACCTCAAACTTGTAACAAATGCTATCCACATCAACCTTCAACGGGCTAACAGGCAGGTTTTGCGCTTGCCCCCTTGCCACCGCATCAAACGGTATGAAAACAACCACAACAAGCAAAGCCAGAAGAACAAATTGTCGGTATAATTTCATTAGTAGAGTTCCTTAAGTCTTAAATACAATGAGCCACTAGTGCGACTAGTGCGACTATAGACAAATATTAAAAAAAAGGCACCACAAAGGTGCCCTTTTAAAAATTCTGTGTCTTATGGATTAAGACGTAGTAACCAGACCTGTGAGGTCACCAGACCTATGAGGTCACCAGACCTATGAGGTCACCATGCCTTCCATCTTAATCTCTGCCACCATGGGGCCACGCTCGCCTGTGCCAATGCGCACTTTTACCTTTTGGCCGGGGAACAGCTCTTCAATGCCAGCTTGGCGCAGGGTTTCCATATGGACAAAAACATCGGCGCTGTCTTCGCTTTCAGAAACAAAGCCGTAACCTTTAAGACGGTTAAACCATTTTACAATTGCCTCGGTAAACTCGCCCACATCTTCTGGCACCTCATGGGCGGCAGAATGTTGAACCTCTTCCTCTTCAACCGCGGTGGACAAGTCCAGTTCCATAATGCGAATAGCTTGCCTGCCACGTGGGCCATCAACTGCATGGCAATGAATGGTAGCACCCTCAGGTACTGAGCGTCTTCCCACTTCTCGCAAAACAGAGAAGTGAATAAGCACATCGCCCTTGTCATCTTCAGGAATTATAAAACCAAACCCCTTAATAGCATCGAACCATTTAATGGTTCCATGTATTTCATATGCACCAATATCTTCAAATACTTTTGGGATATCTTCACTACTTTCACTCATAACACTGCTCCAGTATAATCTTAATCTTTTGACCAATATCTCAACTAAACTGTTAGATAGATCGATCGAAAATAAAAGCAAACTAAACTACTCAAGATTACAAAACTTACTGTGTATCGCCCCCCAAGTTTTTTGTTAAACAAACAACCCAGAAAACGTTAGTGAAAATGATGCCATAAAAGCCTTACCGCAACCTTAACAAAAACTAAGACTTTGATATAAAAAAGATAATACGACTAATATGGTAGAAAAAGCATTAAATGATTAGTGAGAAGTGTCCCCTGTGGCTACATCTTCTGTGGTTACATGGGCACCATCATTTTTTTGATGGTGGATAATATAACCCTCTTCATAAAGAATGTCTGTTGCAGGTTCTAAGACATAAGTAACAGCCAAATAACCAACCAGTGTCATGCTAATGGTGTATGGCAAAGCCATATAAACCATGCGTCCGTATGACAGGCGAATTAACGGTGCCAAAGCAGATGTTAACAAGAACAAAAATGCTGCTTGACCATTAGGTGTGGCAACTGACGGTATGTTTGTACCAGTGTTAATGGCAACAGCCATAAGGTCGTAAACATCTCTGGTAATATTATCGCTTGCCAGTGCTTTGCCAATTTCACCCACATAAACCGTGGCAACAAAAACATTGTCACTTATGGCCGATAAAAACCCGTTGGCTAAATAAAGTGCCGCTATTTGCTCGGTTCCCTGCAAGCTTAATACAAAATCGGTCACAGGCTTAAACAATGCTTGCTCGTTAATAACCGCAACCACAGCGAAGAACACAACTAAAAGTGCCGTAAATGGCAGGGCTTCTTCAAAGGCCTTACCAATTTGGTGTTCTTCGGTAATGCCTGAGAAAGCAGTGATTAAAATAATAACCGACAGGCCAACAATACCAACCGCCGCCAAGTGGAACATCAAACCAACAACAAGCCACACACCAACAAGTGCCTGTATAACAAGAGCGGCTTTTTCACGGTCTGTACGTTTTTCAGCTTGATAGATTTCATAGTCAGCAAGAATATGTGCAACTTTTGGCGGGATTTTAGAACCATAACCAAAGAAACCTGTTGTTTCTAAAAATATCACTGTCAACAAGCCTGTTGCCAAAACGGGCATGGTCACAGGTGCCATGCGAATGAAAAACTCCATAAACTCCCAACCGGCACGGCTGGCAATAATAATATTTTGTGGCTCGCCAACCAGTGTTGTAACGCCACCAAGTGCGGTACCAACAGCGGCATGCATTACCAAGCTTCTTAAAAATGAGCGAAAGCCTTCCAAGTCTTCGCGGTGCAAGTCATGAAGCGAGTTGTCGTCTAAATGATCGTGAGTTTGTATATAATCTTTGCCTGATGCCACACGGTGATAAATTGAATAAAAGCCAACACCAATTGCAATAACCACTGCGGTAACTGTAAGGGCATCTAAAAATGCTGACAAAATAGCAGCTGTCAGCGAAAATGTTAATGATAACAACAGCTTGGACTTAACCTTGACCAATAGCTTGGTGAAAACATAAAGCAAAAGATCCTTCATGAAATAAATGCCAGCAACCATGAATACCAACAGCAAAATAACCTCTAAGCCATGCTGAATTTCATAATAAACCATTGCGGGCGTGGTCATGCCCATTACAACTGCCTGAATGGCTAACAAGCCACCCGGTTGCAGTGGATAGCATTTTAAAGCCATAGCAAGGGTGAAGATAAACTGACCAACCAAAACCCAACCAGCAATATAGGGGTTTACAAAAAAGAATATAACTGGGTTTATCAGCAAAAAGCCAATGATTGCGGCTTTATACCACTCTGGCGAGTTACCAAGAAAATTTCTAATAAAAGGATTTTTAGTATTAACGGTCATTATTGCCTCATTAATTTTTAATAATATATTTTTCTACTTTTTAAGCCCAAAATATATAAAAAAGGTCCCCTAGGCTCGCTTACCCCCTTAGTTACCAAAACCCCCTTAAATTGCAAGCAAAACACGACATACCCCATACCGATTTTTATTTTACTCATAACTTATACCCTTGCCCTGCCTTTTAGGACTAACTATGTTATCGGCTAATTCAAATTTAACCTTACACTTGGTTAAAAGGACAAGCATATGGACTTAAAAGGTGAGCGATTTATTCCCCAACCACGAGAAACCGTGTGGCAGGCGTTAAAGGACATTGATATTTTAAAGAACTCCATACCTGGCTGTGAGG
>DAOWAS010000110.1 GCA_030634465.1 Alphaproteobacteria bacterium
ATCGCTCGACCCAGATAGAGCGCGAGATTTCCACGACCAGACGCTTCCTAAGGATGCCCATAAAACCTCGCACTTTTGTTCTATGTGCGGGCCAAAGTTCTGCTCAATGAAAATCAGCCACGAAGTGCGTGAATTTGCCGCTAATCAGGAAAAAGGCGGACAAGGTCACAACTCTGACAACGCCAGCGACGATGAAATCGCCGCAAGCATGTCTGAAATGAGCGAAAAGTTCAAATCAACTGGTAGCCAGATATATTTGGACGAGAAGAAGCCAACCGAAGCCGCGGAGTAAGTTGTCATTTCTTGGCTTTAGCAATATCCGAAGCCAAATAAAGCATGATAGAGTGTTCGTCTCTAAGGTATTTTGCAACTGGCGCTCGTTTGTTTCCAATTGCTGTCTTGTTTTTAGGGTTCCAAAAATCAGAATCATTGGAAACAATTTTTGAATCTTCGAGTGTTAATGCCAGCTTTAATATTAACTTATCGATTGTCTGAGCTTTAAACCCAAGTGCTTTTAACTTTTTCATAGAAGCGGCTTCAATATTGCTATATTTATCCTCCAATGAAATATTACCAAATTCATTCCATTTGATTACTAATTCAGCAATTGTTTCTTTTCCACAATTTTCACTCCATTCACCATACAAAGCTCCCGCACTATCCAGTACAAAAGATAGTTTATTTTTACTAACTTTATCGTTTATTACTTCTATAGAACAACTTTCTCTGCCTTGAAGAATATAATTCAACGAACAAGTGTCTAATACTATCTGCATATCAAGACTTTTTCTTGGTCAAATTTTGTTTATTTTTATTATTTTTTAATCTTAGTAAGCTCATAGTATCTTCATACCTTTGGTCAAAAAAACCTTCTGGCCATTGTCCTACGAATTCGCCATTATTATCAATTTTAATGTGTGAAACTTTAGATCCATTTTTATTTTTTGACACATAAACTATAGATACATCTTCTGGTGATAGGTCACCTTCTGCAATGGCAATGCGAGCTTTATTAATAAACCTTGGAGAATGTGTTTCTACTACTACCTGTTTGGATTTACTAGTTTTACAAATAACATCTGCTAAAACACCTTGTGCCTTAGGATGTAAATGAATTTCTGGTTGCTCTACAATTAACAATCTATTTTGAATTGTTAAACACGCTGATATTACTGGAAGCATTTGAGATGCTCCATAACCAACATCCTTCAAATTATTATTAACACCTATAATGTTATCATAAATATATACGGCTGAGTGATACTCGGATATATTATTTACATCAAGAGAACTACCAATATCCATATCCTCCAAAATATTTTTCACCTCTTCGTCAAATGGCTTTCCATTAATGGTACTTTTGGAGTTTTTTGTACCTTTTAATTGCTCTGGAGACAGAGAGTCATACAAGCGAGAGCCACCCCTTATTGAGGGAAAACGCAATGATGTTTGCGGAGGTGTGTTTCTATAAAACCGTGCAGGACCACCTCGACCTGAACTAACCCTACTCATACGGCCAAACGAATGGCCATGTAAATTTGAAGCTAAGGTACCTACTATTCTTTTCCAGCCTGTTTTTTTTCCTTTAAACATTACAGGGTTTTCATTAATCACCTTATCAATTCGCTCTGACACTAAATAAAACAACTGCCAAAAATTATGATAAGCGATTATTTTTTTACTATAACCAACTTTAACTTCAATTCCGTCAATAAAACATTGCATTTCACCCTTAACTTTGTGTCCATAGTTTATATGAAATGTTGAATCACTTGTTACATCTTTAATGTTTATACTTTTTATAAAGCCATTAGGTTTATTTGCGTTACTCTTAATTTCAAACTCAAACTCAATAGGATACTTTTTATTTAAAGATTCTATAGAAATAGAAATTGTTCTTGAGGTTGAATGCTTATATACAACATCTTTAAACGAACCTAAGTCAATCAGATCGCCACTCCAAAGCAAGTCTCGCCTTATAAAGTTGCCTAAAATAGGGAAAAAATAATTTTGACCCATAAATGCCAAAGCAGCAGAGATTGATGATTTGCCAGAACTATTAGGTCCGACCAAAAAAGTTAATGGTGCTAATTGTATGTGGCCACTTTTATTAAACCCACGAAAATTTCTAAGTGATAATTTGCTATATTGAGGCATATTTATATTCATTCCCCATCCTATATGACCCTCGAAACTCCCAATTAAATAGCACACTTAATAAGCTTTTCAAAACAAAAACCCTAGGGCGGTGCCACTACTCTAAATCTTGCATAAACTCGTCAGAGGTTAGGTAAAGATAGAGGTGTTCCAGCTCTTCTTTTGTGAAGTTTGAGAAGCGTTTTTTCGATGCTATGCGCATGGCACCAACGTTGCGCCCGCCAATGGCCTCGCCTGCTGTTAACAGCAGTTTAAAGTCTTCAAACGAATAAACCGTGGAGACCACAAGACTTGGTGGTTGACCCCAATCGGCACGACCATGCAAACGAGGGCCGTGGCATTGGGAGCATGTGGTCATGGCTAGGTAGCGCCCGTGGTTTAGGGGCTCGCTTATGTCCAAATGACCAATATATGGCACCTTTGCCACCTCGTCAGGGATAATGCGCTCCTCGCCCTGTAATAAACTCCAACGATATGAAAGGCCAAATGATGGTTCTTCAAGTTCGGTGTCCTCATCAGGCAAGCGGCGCAGAAATGCGATAATTTGTGATAATTGTGTGTCGCTTAAATTATAATACATAGGCGCAGGCATAAAATGTACCGCAGTGCCGTCTTGTTTTATGCCTTGGCGCACAGAGCGTTCAAACTCAGCCACGCTAAGGTTATTAGCAAGCATGGTCAGGTTTGGTGCTGGTAATGATATGCCAAGCAAGCTGTCTGAAAACATTTTACCGCCCGCACCAGTGCCGTGGCACGAGTTATAGCAACCATGAATGCGGGCTTGGCGACCGCCTTCTACTATGCTGTCATTATCGGTGGGGATAATTAGATTAACGTCTTTATAGGCATAAGTGCGCTCTAACATTGGTTGGCTGACAATATAGACACCAATGGCAAAAAAGGCCGCAAATGCCAACACGCCAACTATTGACAAGATTAGCACCCGCCACGCTTTATAATAACCTTTTTCGGTCATGCAAATCCCTCAACCCAACAGCAGAATAAGTTAAAAACAGTGTATCTGTTTTTTTATTACAATCCAAGGGGGTTGAAAAACACACCTTGGCAAAATATGTTGCCATCATGAAATTTGAGATGACACACGCGGGGGTCGCACCCCTTACACATGCAAAGCTGATTAAACGCTACAAGCGTTTTTTGGCTGATGCCACCTTGGATGACGGCACAGAAATTGTTGCCCACTGTGCTAACTCTGGCTCAATGATGGGGCTGAAAGACGAAGGCGCAAGCATTTACCTGTCGCCAAATACCAACCCCAAGGCCAAGCTAGATTGGCGTTGGGAAATGATTGAGGTGGACGGCGCGTTAGTTGGCATAAACACATCGCGCCCCAATGCAATTGTGGCTGAGGCTATATCAGCACAAGAAATTAGCGAGCTATGCGGTTATGACAACCTGAAACGTGAGGTGAAATACGGCGGCAACTCACGCATTGATATTTTGCTGTCGAACGAGGGGCCAAACCAAAATGACGAGCAACTTTGTTATGTTGAGGTGAAAAGCGTGACCCTAAAGCGGGGTGACAATGCCGAGTTTCCTGATGCCGTAACCGCAAGAGGAACAAAGCACCTGAACGAACTGATTGATATGGTGAAAAACGGCCACAGAGCTGTGATGTTTTATTTGGTGCAAAGGGGCGACTGCGGGGCATTTAACATTGCAGATGACATTGATCCCCTCTATGCCAAAACCTTGGTAAAAGCCAAAAATGCGGGGGTTGAGTTGTTGTGTTATGATTGTGAACTAACAACAAAAGAAATTAATATTAACAAGCCACTAGATATAAGGCTTTAAAACATTACCTCTCCCAAGCAAAGCACATAATCAGCCCATCTACCTCGTCATGCTCATCAAACAATGGGCAATTAATGGCGCTGTAATTGGCATTTTTATCATTGCCCCATTGGTAAACAGGCCAACCAACATAATAAGGCAATTTGTTTTGCGCCGCCCACGACATGCGTGCCTGCCCCTCGTCAGTGCCGGGCAAACTGTCCCAATATTCACCAAGGATAGAACTGCCCAAGGCATCAATAACATTTCGTCCCATTTTAATTATTTTAAAACGGTGAGTTTGTGGTTCGAACTTTAAAAAAGCCAAATCATCAATATGCTCATCCACCAGTTCAGACGAAAACTGCTTGTAGCTAGGCAAAGAGGCTGGTTTATTAGCCCCAAGCCAAAGTTTATAAAACTCCGCCAAGCTGACTGTTTTAATGTCACTAAGGGAAGGATTAAGAAATAAATATTTATTCTTGGTTAGAATTTTTTCTATGGGCTTGGTCATTATTGTTTTTTACACTTTTTTTAATTTAAACTTTGCTCTTAAAAGAAAAATAAGAATATATAAGTCTGGTTTGTTTGATTTGTTGTTAATGTTATGTTGCATTGCTTAAATAGGTATTTATAAAGCTTAGATGATAATAAATAGTCTGATTTTGAAAAAAACAATTTTAAATTGTGAACAAACATATTGAGAATAAAAAAGTGTCCGATAGTAACTATATAGAAGCCGAAAAAGCCCCAATAATGGCAACCATTGCCATTAAGCTTCATAATGAAGAGCATTTTGAAGGTATGCGCAAAGCAGGACAGCTTGCCGCCAGTGCATTAGATTACATCAGCCAGTTTGTTGAAGTGGGTGTTAGCACCCAAAAACTGGATAATTTGGTTTTTGATTTTGTAACTGAACATGGCGCCGTACCCGCAACAGTAAACTATCGTGGTTACAGGCACGCCTCATGCATATCAATAAACCATGTGGTTTGCCACGGCATACCTAGTGATAAAAAGCTGAAAGACGGCGATATTTTAAACATCGACATAACCGTTATTTTAGATGGTTGGCACGGCGACACCAGCCGCATGTTTTTTGCAGGAAAGCCATCAATTAAAGCCAAGCGCCTTTGTGACATAACCTATGACAGCATGATGAAGGGTATTGAGCAAATAAAACCCGGCGCCACAACTGGCGATATTGGTGCCGCCATGGAGAAACATGCCAAGGCAAACCGCTGTCAGGTAGTTACAGATTTTTGCGGGCATGGCTTGGGCAGGGTTTTCCACGACAGCCCTAATATTCTTAATTACGGCACTGCAGGCGATGGTGTTGAGCTGAAAGAAGGCATGTTCTTTACCGTTGAGCCTATGGTAAACCTAGGTCGTAGCGACACCAAGGTTTTAGACGATGGCTGGACAGCAGTTACCCGTGACCGCAAGCTTTCAGCACAGTTTGAACACTCAATTGGCGTAACAGCCGATGGTTATGAAATATTCACCATATCACCAAAAGGTTTGCACAAACCGCCTTACGGCAATGCGGGTTAAGGGTTCATTCAAGCATGGCTGACAAACCCCATTATCATGGACACAGACAGCGCCTGAAAGACCGATTTTTAAAATCTGGCGCAGGTGCCTTGGCTGATTATGAGTTGTTGGAACTTGTTTTGTGCCTTGCTATCCCACGGCGTGATGTAAAACCACTGGCAAAAGAATTGCTAGACAGGTTTGGTAATTTTGCTGAGGTTATTAACGCCGACAACGAGCGCCTGAAAGAAATAAACGGCATTGGTGACAATGCGGTTGTGGCTCTTAAACTAGTTAGAGATGGTGCCGTAAAACTAACCCAAGAAAACATAATTGACCGCCCTATGCTTAGTTCATGGAGCGCGCTTATCGATTATTGCCGCGCCAGCATGGCTTATAATAAAACAGAGCAGTTTCGTATTTTATTTCTAGATAAGAAAAACGTGTTAATAGCTGACGAAGTGCAACAAGAAGGCACCGTTGACCACACACCAGTTTACCCCAGAGAGGTCATTAAAAGAGCATTGGAGCTTGGGGCATCGGCACTTTTATTAGTACACAACCACCCCTCAGGCGACCCCACGCCATCTCGTGCTGACATTGAAATGACCCGCGAAATAGCCGAAGCTGGCAAAAAACTAGGGGTTAAGGTGCATGACCATATAATTATGGGACGGTCAGGCCACGTTAGCTTTAAAACACTAAACCTGCTTTAAATCTATTGTAGTTTTTAGGTGTTTTGGCGCGCAGCAAACAACCAGTAAAAGAAAAGATAAACAACAAACCCTGCAACTACCATAAAGCCCAAACCGCCAGTAAACATGACAATTAGCCCCATCATTACAATGCCAAAAAACAGTATTTTCAGCAGTATAAAGCCCAAAAACAGCAAAACTGGAATAATTATAAACCCTGCTAAAAACAACAGTCCCAAAAATATAAATTCCATTTTAAACTTACCTCCCTTAAGCACACTTGGTTGATATGGGTATGGATCAGAAAATTTCAATTAAAAAAATCGCTAAAACAGCTTTATAATTGCCACCACACACCTTGCCCAAATTGCACATCTCTGTTAGTTACAAGCATAATAATTTCATAAGAAGGAAGCTCAAACAATGATCCCTCGTTACTCTCGCCAGCAAATGGTTTCAATATGGGAACCAGAAGAAAAATTTAGAATTTGGTTTGAGATTGAAGCACACGCTTGTGATGCCCAGGCCGAGTTGGGGGTTATTCCGAAAGAAGCGGCAAAAGCTGTATGGGAACGTGGTTCCTTTGAAGTTGACCGTATTGATGAAATTGAAAAAGAAGTAAAACACGATGTCATAGCATTTTTGACCAATTTGGCTGAATATGTTGGTGACGAAGCCCGTTTTATACACCAAGGCATGACATCATCTGACGTTTTGGACACTTGTTTTAACATCCAGTGCGTGCGTGCAATTGATATAATTATTGACGATGTTGAAAAATTATTGAGCGTGTTAAAACGCCGCGCCATGGAACACAAAATGACCATATGCATTGGTCGCAGCCACGGCATCCACGCTGAGCCAGTTACATTTGGCCTTAAAATGGCGCAGGCTTATGCTGAATTTGACCGCAACCTGACCCGCCTGAAACAAGCCAGAGAAGAAGTAGCCACCTGCGCTATTTCTGGTGCTGTTGGTACCTTTGCCAACATTGATCCA
>DAOWAS010000034.1 GCA_030634465.1 Alphaproteobacteria bacterium
CAATCAGGTCATCTTCGTGGTGTGGCATCATGGTTTGCACGGCGTTAAATAACGACAGGCCAACCACACGGCGCACCGCTTCGGCCTCTGGTTTTTCCAAGCCATGCACATCGCAGGCCAAAACCATTGCTTCTAATATCATGTGCTGGCTATCAACCAAGGTGCCATCACAATCGAACACAATAAGCTTTAAATCATTGTCACTCATAACTTCTCTTATTCTTCTTGAAATGCTTTGTCGCCGTCAGCTTCATCAAATTCCAGCAACGACCATGTATCCTTCATGTGCTTTGGCAATGGTGCGGTAACATGAAGGTTATAGCCGTTAATGTTTACTGAAATTGACCGCGCATGCAGGTGCATTTTTTTTGAAATAGAACCAGTTAAAAATGCTTCTTTGCCGCCGTATTTACCATCACCCACAATGGGGTTGCCAAGGTGTGCCATGTGTAAACGCAATTGGTGGGTGCGCCCTGTAACTGGTCTTAGTGCCATCCATGTTGCACGCCGTGCGGCATGATCAACACGGTAAAACTCGGTGGTTGATGGCTTGCCATCATCGCTTACCACCATTTTCTCGCCGTGCGGGCCCGACAATTTTTCCATTTTCAGGTCAATTTGCCCTTGCTCGTAACGTGGCATGCCCATTATCAACGCCCAATATGTTTTTTGGGTTTCTCTAGACTTAAACGCCCTTGCTAATGCCGCCGCTGCTTTTGCGGTGCGGGCTAGCAATAAAACACCAGACGTATCTTTATCCAACCTGTGAACTAGTTTGGGCTTGGGAAAGCCCTCTTCCTGCAATGCTTCCAACATGCCATCTAAATGGCGGGTTGTGCCAGTACCACCCTGCACTGGCAGGCCAGCAGGTTTGTTAATGGCGATAACATTTTCATCTTTATAAAGCACCATGGCTTTTAACGCCTTGGCATCGGCATCGCTTACTTTAGGTTTTTGTTCTTTTTCACCATGACCACCTTTTCTGGGGCTGCCATCTGTGGGCATGGGCGGTACTCGAATTTCTTGGCCTTCAGCCACACGGTCGGCGGGCTTAACACGTTTGCCATCTAGCCTTATGTGACCTTTGCGTAAAAACCTGGACAACATGCCATGGGTAAGGGCTGGGTAGTGGCGCTTGAACCACCTGTCCACCCGAATACCATCATCTTCATTATGAATAACTCTTTTTTCAACACCGCTCATGCGAACATCCGCCCTAACCAAAGACCAATAAAAAGTGCTGCAATGGAAAACAACACCGAAGAACCAACGTATAATGCCGCTTGCATAAGCTCGTTTCGCTCTATTAGCAATGCTGTTTCCAGTGAAAATGTGGAAAATGTTGTAAAGCCGCCAAGAACACCAACAACAATAAAACCACGCCATTCCTGACTAAGCTCAAAACGCGTTGCTAGTGTTATAATAAGCAACCCCATGATAAACGAACCAAGCACGTTCACCACCAAAGTGCCGTATGGAAAACCATGACCAAACAGCACTGCCACTCGCCCTGCCAAAAAATGACGGGCTAAAGCACCAACAGCGCCACCAAGGGCTATGGATAAAAGCATTTGCATGGGCGCACCCTAAGCTATTGGTTTAAATTATTCCACAAATATAACTATTAGAGCCGTGACTAATTTTCGTTAGTATTTAGTTTGTCACGAAGACCATCCCAATAATCCAAGCGCTTTTTAATATCACGCTCAAAACCACGCTCGCTTGGGGTGTATAGTTGCATACGCTCCAACTCGTCAGGGAAATAGTTTTGCCCAGAAAAGCCATGCTCGGTTTCATGGTCGTAAGCATAGCCCTTCCCGTAACCCACATCTTTCATCAGGTCTGTGGGGGCATTTAAAATATGCATTGGTGGGGTTAGTGAGCCAGTGTCACGAGCCGCTTTTTTTGCGGTTTTTTCTGCCGCATATGCGGCGTTTGACTTGGGCGCAGTTGCTAAGTAAATAGCCGCCTGCACAATTGCCAACTCACCCTCGGGGGAACCCAAAAATAAAAATGCATCTTTGGCGTCCAAGGTTTGTCTTAATGCCTCAGGATCAGCAAGGCCAATATCTTCACTGGCGAAACGCACCATACGGCGCAAAACATACAATGGCTCTTCGCCCGCCACCAACATGCGGGCAAGCCAGTATAACGCCGCTGAGACGTCAGAACCGCGTAATGACTTATGGAAGGCGCTAATTAGATTGTAATGCCCCTCACCGCCCTTGTCGTACTGCGGAGCGCGCTTTTGTAGCACTAGACCCATAGCCTTACTGTCTAAAACCTCATCTGAACCCAAATTAAGCAAAATTTCCGCACTATTTAGCAAATAACGGCCATCGCCATCAGCCATTGCAATAAGGGTATCACGAGCATCTGTGGTTACGGGCAATGACTTACCTTCAGATTTTTCCGCACGCTCTAACAAAATAGCTAAATGTTCTGGTTGTAGGCGATTTAAAACCATAACCCGCAAACGGGATAAAAGCGCGGCGTTCAGTTCAAACGAGGGGTTTTCTGTGGTGGCACCTACTAAAACAATGGTGCCATCTTCAACATGGGGCAAAAAGCCATCTTGCTGGCTTTTATTAAACCGATGAATTTCGTCTACGAACAAAAGCGTACCTTCGCCGTGTTGGCGGCGTTTTTTAGCTTCGTCAAAAACTTTACGCAGGTCAGCAACACCTGAAAAAATAGCGGATATTTGCACAAAGTTCAGCTTGCCCACATCAGCAAGCAAACGTGCCATGGTGGTTTTACCAGTGCCGGGCGGCCCCCAAAACACCAGTGATGTTAAGCGGTCAGCCGCAACCATGCGACCCAAAGCCCCCTCATCGCCAAGCAAATGATCTTGACCGACAACCTCGCCCAAACTGGCTGGACGCAAACGGTCAGCCAACGGATGGGGAGCTGATTTTTCTAACCCCGCCGTTTGGAAAAGATTTGTCACCTAGATTTCCTTTAAACTAATAGCTCAAGCTTATTGCCGACAAGAACCCCACTTATTGCCGGCAAGAAAATGACCGCAAGCCAACAATGGCGCATTCTATTTGCCGACCACGCCTATTCAGGCGGTAGCTATAATCATTTACTGGCTCTACCAGCATCAGTTCAACATCACTAACGCTTGTTATGTCCTGACCGTTTAATGATAAAATAATATCACCGGGGCGCACCAATTGTCTGCGTGCGGCGGGGGACCGTCTATCAACCTCTATAACAATAACGCCTGACATTAACTGGGCTAGACCCAACTCATCAGCATATTTTGGTGAAAGGTTAGCAATTTTAACCCCTTGGAACGGGTGCCTGCCATCTAGCAATGTAATGTTGCGGGGCGGGTTTTCTGGTGGCGGGGTCAGGGTTACCGCAATGTTCAATGTGTCGCCACCGCGCAATACCGTAAACGGTACACGACTGTTCACATCAGCAGTTGCCACACGAAAGCTAAGACCTTGCGGGTCAATAACTTCACGGCCATTAACCGCAATAATAACATCTGAGGGTAAAATTCCAGCTTCATCCGCAGGGCCGTTTGCATAAACATTGTCCACAATTACCCCACCAGGACGGGAAAGCCCAAGTGAAGCGGCAATATCGCTACTTACCACCTGACCAGTAGCACCCAGCCAAGGGCGAATTATTTCGCCGTCACTTAACGCCGCACCAACAACCGAACGCACCATGTTGGCAGGTATGGCAAAGCTAATGCCGTTGTTTTCGCCTGCACGAGAATATATAGCGGTGTTTATGCCAATTAAGTTACCGTCCAAACCAACTAAAGCACCACCTGAGTTGCCTGGGTTAACCGCGGCATCGGTTTGAATGAAAAACTGAAAGTTGCTGATACCAACCTGCGTGCGTGCTGTGGCAGAAACAATGCCCGATGTAACCGTTTGTCCAACGCCAAACGGATTGCCAATGGCAATTACCACATCGCCCACCTTAACCGTGTCGCTATCCAACAGTGGAATGAAAGGCAAGTTCTCGCCCTCAGTATCAATTTTTAATACAGCCAGATCTGTGCGCTCATCAGCCAATATCACCTCGGCTTCATACTCGCGCCTGTCAGCCAAAACCACACGAATGCTATCAGCCTCGCCAATAACATGGTTGTTGGTAACAATAATGCCGTTTTTGCGCAAAATAACGCCTGAACCAAGCGAGCCTTGAACCCTCTCTCTAGGTATGGAAAATGGATTGTTTCCACCAAAAAAGCGTTGAAAGAACGGGTCGTCAAATAAAGGTGAGCGATTTATCTGCACCACTCTGGTTGTGTATATGTTCACAACTGCAGGGGCTACATCTTCAACTAGTGGGGCGAATGAAAGCATAACTTGCATGTTGCTTTCAGGAACAACCCTATCAACACCTTGCTGTGCCTGAGTAAAGCCAACAGAGGCTAATGGTACAAGTGCAAGCAAAAATCCAAACGCTATTTTTATTTTACCTAGTTTCATCTAATCACACCTTTTTAAAAGCTCTTTGGTTTTAATACCATGAGGCCAACATATTTCTACTTTAAGGCCAGAGTTTGTTTTACCTTAAAGCCTGACTGTGGGTGGCGCAAAAGAAAAAAGGCGATCTTTTTGCAAAGACCGCCTTTTTAAAAAATTTATAGGGTTAAAGCTTATGCAGCTTCTTCCTCTTCAACTTCAACCTCAACTGGGCCACTATCTTGGCCTCTAGCTTCTTCGTTGCGGTCTATAAGCTCAATAACAGCCATAGGGGCGGCATCGCCCTTGCGGAAGCCAGCTTTAAGAACGCGGGCATAACCACCATCGCGGTCTTTATAACGCTCAGCAAACTCGCTGAACATTTTTTCAACCAGATCAGCATCACCCAAACGGGCAATTGCCAAACGACGGTTAGCCAAGCCACCTTTTTTAGCCAAGGTGATAAGCTTCTCAATAATTGGGCGCAATTCTTTTGCTTTGGGCAGAGTTGTAATAATCTGCTCGTGCTTCACCAACGCCTGACACATGTTCATGAACATAGCCTTACGGTGTGATGATGTTTTATTTAGCTTGCGACCTGCTCTACGATGACGCATGTCCTTATTCCTTCTTTAGCGGGTATTAAAATTCGCTCTCTAACTTTTTAGCGACTTCTTCAATGTTCTCAGGCGGCCATCCTGGCAAATCCATACCCAAACGCAGTTCCATTTGAGTAAGCACCTCTTTAATTTCGTTCAATGACTTACGACCAAAGTTTGGCGTACGTAACATTTCTGCTTCTGTTTTTTGTACCAGATCGCCGATATAAACGATATTGTCGTTTTTCAAACAATTTGCTGAACGAACTGACAATTCCAACTCATCAACTTTACGAAGAAGATGACGGTTAATTGACGGCTCATCATCAGCTTTATCAGCAACAACGGGCTCTGGCTCTTCAAAGTTAATGAAGAGATACAGCTGGTCTTGTAAAATACGTGCAGAAAATGCCAAAGCGTCTTCTGGTGTTACAGTACCATCTGTTTCGATTTCTAGTATCAGCTTATCATAGTCAAGAACCTTACCCTCACGAGTGTTTTCAACTTTGTAGCTAACTTTACGCACTGGGCTGAACAATGCATCCACAGGAATAAGGCCAATTGGCGCATCTTCCGGACGGTTGCGTTCTGCTGGCACATAACCTTTGCCTGATGAAACAGTAAGTTCCATGTTCAAGGTAGCACCTTCATCCAAGTGACAAATTACAATGTCTTTATCAAGAATTTCAACGTCAGCAACTTCGCTAATTTTAGCGGCGGTTACTTCACCAGGGCCTGTTGCTGTAAGGGTCAAACGTTTTGAAGTTTCAGACAACATACGAATAGGTAGTTGTTTAATGTTCAAAACAATGTCGGTTACATCTTCACGCACACCAGGGATTGATGAAAATTCATGCAACACACCTTCGATGTGAATGCTGGTTACAGCACCGCCCTGCAAGGATGACAATAAAACACGTCTTAGCGCGTTACCAATAGTCATACCAAAACCACGCTCCAACGGTTCAGCAACAATAGTTGCCTTACGTAGAGGGTCTGCACCTGATTTAATCTCAAGTGCGTTAGGTTTAATAAGTTCCTGCCAATTTTTCTGTATCACGATACAACCTCGCGCTTAATGGCTTAAAAAGCCGTTATAAATATTCTGCCCTAACCAAACAACTGTAGTGCGTAACGTCGGTAAATTAAACTCTTCTACGTGAAGGTGCACGACAACCGTTATGCGGTATAGATGTTACGTCACGGATAGAAGTGATAGTAAAACCAATTGCCTGCAATGCACGAAGAGCGCTCTCACGTCCTGAACCTGGGCCTTTAACCTCAACTTCAAGAGTTTTCATGCCGTGATCCTGTGCTTTCTTGCCAGCATCTTCTGCTGCCATTTGCGCTGCATATGGTGTGGATTTACGAGATCCTTTAAAACCCATATGACCAGCAGATGACCATGAAATTGTATTTCCTTGGCTATCTGTAATGGTAATCATTGTGTTGTTAAAAGTTGAGCTAACATGAGCCATACCTGAGGCGATGTTTTTGCGCGCACTTTTTTTCACACGTGATGCGGTTGGAGTTGCCATAGTTCTAATCCTTAATCATCAGCACTTGCGTGCTGTTTAACTTATTACATTTTCTTACCAGCAATAGCCTTAGGCTTACCTTTACGTGTGCGCGCATTAGTATGCGTACGCTGTCCACGAACTGGAAGCCCTGAACGGTGGCGTAAACCACGGTAAGTTTTCAAATCCATCAATCGTTTGATATTAATAGATATCTGACGACGAAGATCACCTTCAACTGTATAGTCACTATCAATGCTTTCACGGATTTGAATTATTTCACTATCCGTCAATTCATTAACACGACGTTCGTAAGGAAGGCCAACCTTCTCACAAATTTCTTTAGCCTTAGTACGACCAATTCCGTGAATATAGGTTAAAGCTATTTCCACTCTTTTAGCCGTAGGAATATTTACACCAGCAATACGTGCCACGATCAGATCTCCGATCACTCTTATTTATTTCAAACCACTCAATATCCGTTCAAGTCGCGCGATTATAGGGTTAAAGTTCCCATAGTCAAGACACGGTCTTAAATTATAAATTATCAAGCGCCTCATTCATTTGGCGGGTCACATCATTGATCCCAACCATACCATCTACTTTTAACAACACCCCACGCTCCTTATAGTACGGAAGCAAAGGTGCGGTTTGGTCATGATACGCCTTCAAGCGTGACACAACCGTTTCTTCATTATCGTCTTTACGACGGATAAACTCTGTACCACCACAACTGTCGCAAACACCGTCAACTTGTGGTTTTTTAAACTCATCATGAAAACCTGCATTACAGCCTGCGCAGGTATAACGACCTGTTATGCGGCTTACTAATGCTTCGTCATCAACTGCTATTTCAACAACACCTGTTAGCTTCATGCCTTTTTCAGCTAGCATGGCATCCAGTGCTTCTGCTTGCGCCACATTGCGAGGAAAACCATCCAGGATAAAACCTTTTTTGCAGTCGTCCTCTTCAATACGGTCAGCAATAATAGCAATTACAATCTCGTCACTTACCAATTCACCTGCATCCATCGCTGTTTTGGCACGCAAACCAACCTCGGTTTTATTTGCCACAGCACTGCGCAACATGTCGCCAGTTGACAATTGAACCAAACCACGGCTCTTTGTCAAATTCTGTGCTTGGGTACCTTTACCCGCACCTGGTGCGCCTAAAAGGATGAGGATCACTTACGACGCCCCCCTCTTAGCTTAGCTTTTTTCATCAGGCCTTCATATTGATGCGCCATCAAATGACTATGGATTTGACCAACAGTATCCATGGTTACGTTCACCACAATCAACAAACTTGTACCGCCCAAATAAAATGGCACTGCATATTTTGCAATTAGCAGTTCGGGTATTACACAAATTACAGAAAGGTAAATTGCGCCAACCACTGTTAAACGAGTTAGAACATAGTCCAAGTGTTCAGCGGTGCGATCACCGGGGCGAATACCTGGAATAAAGCCACCAAATTTTTTCAAATTGTCGGCTGTGTCCTGCGGGTTAAAAACAATCGCGGTATAAAAGAATGCAAAAAATACGATACCAGTAACATAAAGCGCAATATATAACGGCTGACCTTGACCCAACATTGTTGATATTGTTGCCAACCAGCCAGAGCTGTCTTGGGCGCTAAAGCTAGCAATTGTTGTGGGCATAACCAAAAGCGATGAAGCAAAAATCGGTGGAATAACACCCGCAGTATTAAGCTTTAGCGGCAAATGGCTTTGGTCGCCTTGTTGCATACCATTACCAGTTTGGCGTTTTGGATACTGCACAATTAAACGTCGTTGCGCCCGCTCCACATATACAATGGCTAGAATCAAGCCAACAGCCAAAAGTAACAGGCCAAAAATAATCATTGGTGCAATGGCACCAGTGCGTCCCAACTCAAGGGTTGAAACCAAAGCACGGGGCAGTTCAGCCACGATGCCTGCGAAAATAATAAGTGAGATACCATTACCAACGCCGCGCGCTGTAATTTGCTCGCCAAGCCACATAAGGAACATGGTACCACCAACAAGGGTAATAACAGTTGTGGCACGGAAGAACATTCCCGGATCAATAACCGCGCTACCACCAGCACTGCTGGTTAATGCTTCTAAACCAAGCGCAAGGCCGTAACCCTGCATAGCAGTTATAAGAACTGTGCCGTAACGTGTGTATTGGTTAATTTTTTTGCGGCCACGCTCGCCCTCTTTTTTCAACTGTGACAATGTCGGAGACATACTGGTCAACAATTGCATAATAATAGAGGCCGAAATGTATGGCATAATGTTTAACGCAATAATGCTCATACGTGACAACGCGCCACCTGAGAACATGTTAAACATGTCAACCAAGCCACCGCGCAACTGATTAAACACATCAGTTAATGCAACAGGGTCAATTCCAGGCAGGGGAACATAGGTACACAAACGGTACACAATAAGTGCGCCCAGTGTGAACCAAATGCGGTTTTTCAACTCCTTAGCTTTAGAAAAAGCTGAGAAGTTCAAATTCGACGCAAGTTGTTCGGCGGCTGATGCCATCCTAGAATTCCTTTAGCCCTTAGGCATTTATTCAATTATACAGCGTGCGGTTTAAGCGGCTGAATCTTCTTTAGCTGCAGCTTTAGGTGCCAAAACAACAACCTTGCCACCAGCTTTTTCAACTGCAGCAATTGCGCCTGCACTTGCACCAGTAACTTCGATGTTGATTTTTGCTTTCAATTCACCTTTAGCCAAAAGACGAATACCGTCTTTTACCTTGCCAACCAAACCAGCAGCAATCAATGCCTCGGCGTTGATAGCTTTTTTGGCATCAAGCTTTTTGTTATCAATGGCAGTTTGCAAACGGCCCAAGTTAACAACAGCAAAATTCTTTTTAAAGATATTGGTAAAACCACGCTTAGGTAGACGCATATAGATAGGCATTTGACCGCCTTCAAAACCATTAATGGCAACGCCTGAACGTGACTTCTGCCCTTTTACACCACGACCAGCAGTTTTGCCTTTACCAGACCCTGGACCACGGCCAACGCGTGTGCGAACTTTGCGAGCACCCGGAGCATCTTTTAATTCATTTAATTTCATCATATTCACCGTTTTATTTGTCGCCATATAGTAAAGCGAGATCTATTGCCTATTCTTCAACACGCACCATGTGGCTGACCTTGTCGATCATGCCACGTACTGATGGAGTATCTTCCAACTCGCGTGTTTTGTGCATTTTATTCAAACCCAGACCAATAAGCGTAGCTCTTTGGTCGTTGCGGCGTCTGATAGGACTGCCAGTTTGGGTTACTTTAATGGTTTTTTTAGCCATTGTTCTACTCCGTCACTTTAGCGTCTGAAGCTTCAGTTGCTTCAGCTTGTGAGGCATTATAACCATCACGTCTGGCAACAATATCAGACACTTTTTTATTACGTTTCGCCGCAACAGAACGAGGAGAAACTTGGTTTTTCAAAGCACCGAATGTAGCACGAACCATGTTATATGGGTTAGCTGAACCCAATGACTTGGTCACAACATCTGCAACACCAAGGCTTTCGAACACTGCACGCATCGGACCACCGGCAATAATACCAGTACCGGCCTGAGCTGTTCTTAACAACACTTTACCAGCGCCGTGACGCCCGTTCACATCATGATGAAGGGTACGACCCTCTTTCAATGGAACACGAATCATGTTCTTTTTAGCTGCTTCTGTTGCTTTTTTAATAGCTTCAGGAACTTCTCTTGCTTTACCTTTACCAAATCCAGCGCGGCCACGACCATCACCCACAACAACCAGAGCAGCAAAACCGAAACGACGGCCACCTTTTACTACTTTGGCTACACGGTTAATGTGTACCAACTTCTCGATGAATTCGCTCTCTTCTTTTTGAAAACTGTCTGGTCTTGCCATGGGGCTACCTCAAATTCACTTCTTAAAATTAAAAATCTAAACCACCTTCGCGTGCGGCATCAGCCAGAGCTTTAACTCTGCCATGAAATAGAAAACCACCACGATCGAAGACAACCTGTCCAACACCAGCTTTTTTAGCGCGTTCAGCAATTAACTTGCCGACCACTGAAGCCGCTGGAATATTAGCCCCGGAAGTTGTTTTTAAATCAGCTTCCAAGGTTGATGCAGCAGCAATAGTTTTGCCCTCTACATCATTAATGATTTGCGCATAAATATGCCGTGAGGTGCGATGAATGGACAAACGTAAACGTCCAGCACCCTTGAGGCGTAATTGTGTGCGTGAACGCATGCGACGACGTTCGAATAAACTTTTGTTTCCAGCCATAACAGCCACCTACTTTTTCTTGCCTTCCTTACGGAAGATATATTCACCATCATACTTAATACCTTTGCCTTTATAAGGCTCAGGCTTACGAAACTCACGAATTTTTGCTGCGGCCTGACCAACCTTCTGCTTATCAATACCCTTGATAATGATAGTTGTTTGGTCTGGACATTCAATTGCAACGCCTTCAGGAATTACAAAGTTAATGTCATGGCTGTAACCCAGTTGCAAATTAAGGCTTTTGCCTTTCATTTGCGCGCGGTAACCAACACCATGTATAAGCAATTTCTTTTCAAAGCCCTTGGTCACACCTTCAATAAGGTTAGAAACCATTGTTCTTTGCATGCCCCACATAGAACGTGAAACTTTTGAGTTATTGCGAGGCGTAATTGCTACTTCGCTATCTTTAACTTCCAAGTTTACATCGCCCATAACTTGCATTGCTAAAAGACCTTTAGGACCTTTAACTGAAAGTTCTGCACCGTTGTGCTCCACTGAAACACCTTCAGGAATTACAACTGCTTTTTTTCCAATTCTAGACATTATCTAAGCCCTTCCCGGCACTCTAGAAAACAGTACACAATACTTCGCCGCCCACATTGGCTTCACGTGCTTCTGCGTCTGAAAGCACTCCCCTAGGGGTGGAAATTACAGAAATTCCCAAGCCGTTGTGAACACGAGGTAGATCGTGCACTGATGAATAAACACGACGACCTGGCTTTGATACACGAGCAATGCTCGTGATAACCGGATCACCATCATGATACTTTAGCATTATTTGAATTTCGGCTTTACCACCACTCAAATCAACTATCTCAAATCCGCGAATATAACCTTCACGCTCTAGCACCGTAAGCAACCGCTCGCGGTTTCTTGATGCAGGACTAACAATTGTATCCTTGCGTGCACGTACTCCATTACGGATACGAGTTAGCATATCGCCAAGAGGGTCTGTCATTGCCATCTTAACGTCTCCTTACCAGCTGGACTTGACTACGCCAGGAACCATTCCTGCTGAAGCCAGTTTTCTTAACCCAATACGGGACATCTTGAACTTTCTGTAGTAACCACGAGGGCGACCAGTAACCTGACACCTGTTGCGCACCCTTGAAGGTGAGCTATCACGTGGCAGTTCAGCAAGTTTAAGACGCGCGATAAATCTCTCATCATCTGGTAAACTCTCGTCTTCAGCAGCTGCTTTCAGACGAGCTCTCTTACCAGCATATTTCAAAACCATACGCTTGCGTTTTTCATTTTTCTCAATGGCGCTCTTTTTAGCCATAACTTTTTCTCCACTATCCCTAAGGGACTGCTTCTTATTGCTTAAACGGCATTTTAAACGCTGCTAAAAGTGCTTTAGCTTGTTCGTCATCCGATGCTGTTGTGCAAATCACAATATCCATACCGCGAATTTCGTCGACTGAATCGTAATCAATCTCTGGAAACACAATTTGCTCTTTCAGGCCCATGGCATAATTACCATCACCATCAAAACTCTTAGGGTTAACACCTCTAAAATCTCGTACCCGTGGCAATGCCACAGTGATAAGACGGTCAAGAAACTCATACATATGATTGTTTCTTAAAGTTGTTTTCACACCGAGAGGCATACCTTCACGTACCTTAAAGGTAGCGATAGATTTTTTTGCTTTTGTAATAATTGGTTTTTGACCAGCTATCAAAGCCATCTCAGCTTCCGCCTTTTTAACTTTTTTACTATCTTGAACAGCACCGCCAACGCCCATGTTAAGAACGATTTTGTCAAGCTTAGGGATTTGCATGTCATTATCTAATGAGAACATTTCCTTCAACTGAGCACGAACGCTTTCTTCATACTGCTTTTTCAAGCGAGGAGTATAAGTTGCTTTAGCCATTAGATTGCTCCTCCTGATTTCTTAGCGATGCGCACTTTGCTGCCATCTTTTTCAATTTTAAAACCAACTCGTGTAGCTGATCCATCTTTAGGGTCTTCAATTGCTAGGTTTGAAACATGAATTAATGCTTCTTTAGCAATGATACCACCTTGGCTAGTTTGGCTTTGCTTAGTATGGCGCTTAACCATATTAATGCCTTGCACTATTGCTTTGTCATCAGCAGGAACCATCTTCATGATCTCGCCGCGCTTGCCTTTGTCACGTCCAGCAAGAACAATAACTTTATCGCCTTTTTTCAATTTAGCAGCCATTACAACACCTCCGGAGCAAGTGAAATAATTTTCATATGATTTTTCGCCCGCAACTCACGCACAACTGGGCCAAAAATACGAGTTCCGATAGGCTCACCATCTTTTGTAATTAGAACAGCAGCGTTATTATCGAAACGAATTGCTGTTCCATCAGCGCGATGGATTTCCTTGGCTGTACGGACAATAACTGCACGATGCACATCGCCTTTTTTAACCTTACCACGTGGAATTGCTTCCTTGATACTAACAACAATAATGTCGCCAACACCTGCGGTTCTTCTTTTTGAGCCACCAAGAACTTTGATGCATTGCACGCGCTTTGCACCTGAGTTATCAGCGACATCAAGATTTGTCTGCATTTGAATCATGGGTTTATCCCAACTTCTCTAACTTAAATATCTACAGTAACCAGCTTGTTATTAACTAACTACACCAATTACCCGCCATGTTTTCTTTTTCGAGATCGGACGACACTCTTCAATGTTCACCTGATCTCCAACCTTGTACTCATTCTTCTCATCATGAGCGTGGTATTTTTTGGATCTACGAATAATTTTTTGCACAAGTGGGTGCTTAAAACGACGTTCCACGTTTACCACAATTGTTTTGTCATTTACGTCTGAAACAACAACACCTTGAAGAATTTTCTTTGGCATAACTTATACCTTCCTTATTGACCCTTATTGGGCTGCTTGTTGCCCGATAACGGTTTTAATTCTTGCAATATCCCGACGTACCTTACGAACCCGTGCAGTATTTTCCAACTGTCCACTCGCCCGTTGAAAGCGAAGGTTAAATTGTTCTTTTTTCAAAGAGGTCAATTCTGTAACCAACTCATCAGGTGTCTTTGTTTTTAATTCAGAAGCTTTCATCATGCCTCTCCTTCACTCAATTTTTTATTCACCAAGCCGTGTAACAATACGGGTTGATATTGAAAGTTTAGCAGATGCTAAGTCTAATGCTTCACGAGCTAGTACAGGATCAACACCGTCCATCTCAAACATCACTCTGCCTGGCTTAACCTTACAAGCCCAAAACTCAACAGAACCTTTACCTTTACCCATGCGAACCTCTGCAGGTTTTTTACTCACAGGTACATCAGGGAAAATTCTAATCCAAACCTTACCTTGACGTTTAATGTGCCTAGTCATGGCACGACGCGCAGCTTCAATTTGACGCGCAGTAATACGACCTGGCTGTGTGGCTTTAAGGCCAATTGAGCCAAAGTTCAAATCTGTTCCGCCCTTGGCTTTACCATGGATACGGCCTTTGTGGGCCTTACGAAACTTTGTTTTTTTCGGTTGCAGCATGACTATTCGTCCCTAAAAACCTAATTCTTAATTCTAATCTTATTTACGACCGCGTGGTGGACGTGATGGTCCGCCAGTTGATTGCAATTCTTGCAAGCGCTTATCGTGAGCCATTGGATCGTGTTCCATGATCTCGCCTTTAAACACCCAAACTTTCATACCGCAAATACCGTATGCGGTTAGTGCTTCGCTTTCGCCGTAATCGATATCAGCACGAAGTGTGTGCAAAGGAACGCGGCCTTCACGGTACCATTCCGTACGAGCAATTTCAGCTCCACCCAAACGACCAGCACAGTTGATACGAATTCCACCAGCACCCAAGCGCATTGCGCCTTGAACTGCCCGCTTCATGGCACGACGGAAAGAAACCCGACGCTCCAACTGCTGTGCAATGCCGTCACCGATCAATTTAGCATCAATCTCAGGCTTTCTAATTTCAACAATATTGAGGCTAACATCGTCAGTAACAATCAAACTTGCTATTTTTTGTTTCAATGCCTCAATATCAGCACCTTTTTTACCGATGATAACACCAGGGCGTGCTGAATAGATTGTTACACGAGCTTTCTTAGCAGGACGCTCGATAATAACTTTAGAAATAGCGGCTTGCTTCAATTCTTTGAAAATATATTTTCTTACTTTCAAATCTTCGTGTAGCAAATTGCCATACTCTTCGCCCTCAGCATACCAACGGCTGTCCCAAGTGCGGTTAATTCCCAGGCGAAGCCCGATAGGATTTACTTTTTGTCCCATTATGCGTTTTCCTCAGCTTCACGAACTACAATCTCAATACGACTGTAGGGCTTTAAAATTTTACCAGTGCGGCCTCTTGCCCGTGGGCGGAAGCGACGCATAACCAATGATTTACCAACACTTGCTTCTGAAACCACCAAGCTATCAACATCAAGCCCGTGGTTGTTCTCAGCATTTGCAATGGCTGATTGCAGAACTTTTTTCACATCTACAGCAGCTTTTCTTGGGCTGAATGAAAGCGAAATTAAAGCGTCTTCAACTTTTTTGCCACGAATAGTTTGTGCCACCATATTTAGCTTTATGGGCGAACCGCGAAGCATCTTGCCTGTGGCTAGTGCTTCATTGTCGCTAAGGCGACGCTGTTTTGCAGTTTTACTCATGATCTAGCCTCTCTTTACCTTCTTATCAGCACCATGACCGTAATAGGTGCGGGTAGGTGAAAATTCACCGAGTTTATGACCAACCATGTCTTCAGATACAAAAACCGGAATAAACTTGCGGCCGTTATATACGTTGAAGGTTAACCCTACAAATTGTGGTACAATCGTAGAACGACGTGACCATGTTTGAATGGGTGACTTTTTAGTTGCTTCCTGAGTATCTTCTGCTTTTCTCAGAAGATACAAGTCAACAAATGGTCCTTTTTTAAGCGAGCGTGCCATTAAACTTCCCTACTTCTTACGTTCGTGACGTGAGCGTAAAATTAATTTATCTGTTGCTTTATTAGAGCGTGTTTTCTTACCTTTAGTTGGCTTACCCCAAGGTGTCACTGGATGGCGACCACCTGAAGTTCTGCCTTCACCACCGCCGTGCGGATGGTCAACCGGGTTCATGGCTACACCACGAACAGAAGGTCTGCGACCTAACCAGCGACTACGACCAGCTTTAGCCAGCTTGATGTTCTTATTGTCTGGGTTTGAAACCGCACCCACTGTTGCAATACATTCAGCGCGAACTGTTCTTTGCTCGCCTGAAGACAAACGTAACAACGCCATTCCGCGGTCACGACCCACAAGCTGAACATAAGTTCCTGCTGAGCGAGCGATTTGACCACCCTTGCGGGCTTTCATTTCAACGTTATGAACAATAGTACCAATTGGCATGTTTTCTAGCGGCATTGCGTTACCAGGTTTTACGTCAACCTTTTCGCCAGCAATAACTTTATCGCCTACTTGCAAACGCTGTGGTGCCAAAATGTAGGCCAACTCGCCATCATCATACTTAAGTAGTGCAATGAAAGCTGTGCGGTTTGGATCGTATTCAATACGTTCCACTGTAGCTGACATGTCCCATTTCTGACGTTTGAAATCGATCATGCGGTACGAACGCTTATGCCCGCCACCACGACGACGTGCAGTGATACGACCTTTATTGTTACGTCCGCCAGACTTTGACAGTCCTTCGGTCAAACCCTTAACAGGCTTGCCTTTATAAAGACCACTGCGGTCCACAAGTACTAGGCCACGTTGACCAGGTGTTGTTGGTTTATATGCTTTAAGTGCCATCCGGCTATACCCCCGTTGTCACGTCTATGCTTTGGCCGTCTTCAAGAGTGACCATAGCTTTTTTTACATCTGGACGTTTGCCTTTAATGCCACGAAAACGCTTAACTTTGCCTTTTTGGCGCAGAGTGTTAACTGCTTTGACTTTTACGTCAAACAAGCCTTCAACAGCCGCTTTAATAGCAGGCTTCGTGGCGGTTAGTGGCACACGAAACGTCACTTGGTTGTGCTCTGAACCCAATGTTGCTTTTTCAGTAATTACTGGGCTTAGAATAATATCATAATGTTTCAGTGAGGATGTCATTGGAATCTCTCCTCAAGTTTTGCTACCGCGGCTTTTGACAAAACCAGCGTGTCAGCTTTTAGAATGTCGTAAACGTTAATGCCTTCAATTGGCAAAACATTCATTTTAGGAACATTGTTAATTGCGTTACCGAAGTTGGCATCAACCTCACCACCATCAACAAACAATGCTGATGAAAGGCCAAGCTTATCCAGCTTTTTAATCATGCCCTGAGTTTTTGCGTCTTTCATTGAAAGACTATCCAAAACAACGATTTTTTTGCTAGCCGCTTTAGCTGATAGAGCAGTTTTCAAACCTAATGCTCTAATCTTCTTAGGCAACTTGGTTGCATGTGAGCGAACAATAGGTCCAAAAGCACGTCCACCACCACGAAAGATGTTAGACTTTCTACTACCATGACGAGCTGTACCGCCGCCTTTTTGCTTACCAACACGTTTTGTTGTTCCGGCAATATCGCTACGGAATTTTACGGCATGGGTGCCGGCACGGCGTTTGTTCAACTGCCATGTTACGACACGGTGTAAAATATCAGCGCGTGCTTCAAGGCCAAAAATGTCCTTGCTGAGCTGAATATCGCCCGCTTTTTTTCCATCTAGCGTGATGACATCGGTCTTCATCGCTTATTCCTTATTTTCTTTTGAACTATCTTCAGCATCTGCAACTGGTGCTTCTGCTTCAACAGTTTCTTCAACAACAGCTTCTTCAGAAGCGGCTTCTACTTTTTCTTCTTCAACAGGCGCTTCTTCGGCACGCAATGCTGCAGGCATTGGAAGATCCTTAGGAAGCGCTTTTTTCACAGCATCCTGAATAATAACCCAATTTTCTTTAGCACCAGGTACAGCACCCTTAACCAAGATCAAGCCTGCATCATCATCAGTAGATACAATTTCAAGATTTTGAATGGTTACTTGTTCGTCACCCATGTGACCAGCCATTTTCTTACCCTTGAAAACTTTACCAGGGTCTTGACACTGACCAGTTGAACCATGTGCTCTATGCGAAATAGAAACACCATGAGTTGCGCGCATGCCGCCAAAGTTATGACGTTTCATAGCACCGGCAAAACCTTTACCCTTACTAGTTCCTGTCAGATCAACTTTTTGACCATCAATAAAGTGGCTTGTTACAATCTCTGCTCCAAGAGGAACCATTGCATCTTCACTTACACGAAACTCAACCAATTTGCGTTTAGGCTCAACCTTTGCCTTGGCAAAATGCCCGCGCATTGCTTTAGATGTGTTTTTAGCTTTCGCAGAACCCACACCCAACTGAACAGCTGTATAGCCATCACGATCGTTAGTGCGTTGAGCAACAACCTGACATTCCTCAACCTTAATAACTGTCACAGGAATGTGGCGTCCGCCTTCACCGAAGACGCGTGTCATGCCAACTTTTTTTCCAATTAAACCGGTACGCATCTTATTATCCTTGCAACTTAATCTCAACATCAACACCAGAAGCCAAGTCTAGCTTCATCAAAGCATCAACCGTTTGTGGTGTCGGGTCTATAATATCTAAAAGACGCTTATGTGTTCTCACTTCAAACTGCTCACGTGACTTTTTGTTAACATGAGGAGAACGGTTAACCGTAAACTTCTCAATTCTGTTCGGAAGCGGAATTGGGCCCCGAACATGTGCACCTGTGCGCTTTGCTGTGTCCGCAATCTCAGTAGTTGCCTGATCCAACACGCGGTTGTCGAATGCCTTTAGGCGTATGCGAATATTTTGCGTTTCCATGATTTTACTTTCCCTCAGTTGAGGTTTTTTTCTTATTTAATAATGCTAGCTACAACGCCGGCACCAACGGTGCGGCCACCTTCGCGGATAGCAAAGCGAAGACCTTCATCCATTGCGATTGGAGCAATAAGCTCAACCTCAACAGTGATGTTATCGCCAGGCATTACCATTTCAGTGCCCTCAGGCAGAATAACATGACCAGTTACGTCGGTTGTTCTGAAGTAG
>DAOWAS010000108.1 GCA_030634465.1 Alphaproteobacteria bacterium
AGTGCGGCAAACGCGGGCAGAACCATCCACACCACGGTGGTTAGCAGGAACGCTTGCTTTATGTGCAGCTCTTCGCCAATACCGCGGTTGGTAATAATTAAACTAACAGCAGCAAACAGCGTAACTGCGGCGGAAGACAAAAATACAAAGCTGTCAACATGGTCAAACGACCAGTCGACCAGCGATGGCACAAGCATAAACAGCCCAAGAGGAAGCAATAAAAGGCCAGTTACGAAAAATATGGGGCGGTAATTTAACACGAGTGTTTTCGGCTAGCCGTCCTTTGCTTGATGATGATTAGTTAAGAAGTGTCATGTCTGAAGGGCCGTCCAAAGCGAATGTGGGAATTTCAACCCAAAACGGATCTCCATCTTCGCTTTTCATTTCATAATTGCCCTTCATAAGGCCATGTGCGGTTTTAAGCGGTGTGCCTGAGGTATATTCATAACAATCCCCCGGCTCTAACACGGGTTGTTCGCCAACCACGCCCTCGCCCCGCACTTCTATGGTGTGGCCTGCGGCATCGGTAATAATCCAGTGGCGATTTAATAGCTGAACGCTTTCCATGCCCTCATTAGCCACATTTACAATATACGCCCAAACAAAATGCTCCTCGTCTGGTTGTGATTGCTCGGCCAAATATAGCGGCTGCACACTAACCCTAATTGAATGGGTTGTGGCTTCAAAAATAGGCTTATCTGTTTCTTCGTGGATCATTTTGCTCTTCCAATTTATATAGCAATAATATGAACCCTTATTTCAGAGTGTTCAAGCCATAGTAAACAAGAAATAAACAAGCGGTGTTTATAATTAAGCTATGACTTGCTTGATTTCATGATTGCCTCTAAAATTTTAGGGCTTTATAGGGTTTATAATAAGCGTGCTTAGCGGGCGTGGGTTGGTGGTAGAATGGAAGCTTCCCAAGCTTTAGACGAGGGTTCTGCACCCTTCGCCCGCTCCAAAACATACTAAAAGTGTAAAGGAATAAAATTTGTCCAGAATAGCATATGTAAATGGTTCTTATGTTCATCACGCCAGTGCGGCGGTACATGTCGAAGACCGTGGCTATCAGTTTGCTGATGCTGTTTATGAAGTTGTTGCCGTGTTGAATGGAAAAATTCTAGACATGGAACCGCACTTGGCACGTCTTTCCCGCTCGCTCCAAAGCCTGCAAATAGCAATGCCAATGTCGGACAAGGCATTGAGCGTGGTGCTTAATGAGGTTAAGCGTCAAAACAGGCTTAGAAACGGAATTTTATATTTTCAGGTGTCTAGAGGGGTGGCGGCTAGGGAGCATGGCTTTCCTGATGGCAGCATTAGCCCAAGCGTGGTTGTCACTGCCAAGCGCTTGAACTTTGATGCTATTAAAGAAAAACAAAAAACAGGTATTTCCGTAAAAACTATGGTTGAAACCCGTTGGGCAAGGCCAGATATAAAAACCGTTTGTTTGTTGGCAAATGTTTTGGCAAAGGCTGAGGCCAACAAAGGTGGTGCAACTGACGCATGGTTTGTTGACCATAACGGCATGGTAACTGAGGGCACGGCAAACAATGCGTGGATTATTAAGGGCAGCACCCTTATTACCCGCGAGCTTTCAAACGATATTTTAGCGGGCATAACCCGCAGTTCGTTGCTTGAGGTTGCTGAAAAAGAAGGCCTGAAAATTGAGGAGCGCAGTTTTAGCGTTGCTGAGGCCAAAGCGGCTGATGAGGCGTTTATAACCAGCACCACTAATTTTGTAATGCCAGTGGTAAGCATAGACGGGCAAAAAATTGGTGATGGCAAGCCAGGCTCAATTTGCCAAAAGCTGATTAAGTTTTATTGGAACTATTTAGAAAACTAGTTTTCTTCACCTTCAGTTACAATTTCGTCTTCGATAATTACCTCAGTGTCGGCTTGACCCTCAGCATTTTCATTATCAATAATAATAAAGCGCATTTCTTCTTTGCCATCATCATCTTTATTGCGGGTGATGGTAATTTCAAAATTTTCCAGATCGCTTAACTCTTCCAAGCTCCTTAAGCCTTCTAATATTTCTAGACCTTTAAGCTCTTCCATATCTAGTTGAAAGTGACCATCATTTGTAGAAAAGCTCCAGCGTGAACCATCAACCTTGCCAGGTTGGCGTGCTGATTGTCTTGATCTTGCTCGCATTTCCTCTCTGCGTTCACGCACAATAACACGGCGGTTTTCACGATCTATATTGCGCATAACATCAACAAAGGCGCGTTGTAACGGACCTTTAATTTGGGATTCTAAGTGACGCATTTCGTTTAAGGCATGCTCCAGCTCGTTGGCGCTAAAATCGTTGCCAGAAACCATCTCGTTAATTTCTTCCTGAAGCTCTTTTAATCTTGCATAGGCAGTGTTTATCGCATCCTGATGGCGGCGAACTTGATCTTCAATTCTTTCTCTGACTTCGCTGGACAAGCCCTCAGGCAGGGTGCGTAACTCAATTGGCGCAGGTGGTTGTGGTGGTGCTATCGGTTGTGGCCCACCAATGCGTGCAACCATAAACCCAATTAGAAACACGTTAAGCATTACGGAGGCGGGAAGAATTGCACTTTGCCACTTATCTAGCCATTTTTTAATATTTTCAGCGAAGGTCATTAGTCCATTTCCTCCATATCTTTATCCACAACTAAACCACCAAAAATCAGTGCGCTAGCGTCAACGCTTCTGGCGGCATTGTCATGGCGGGCAACATCTGAAAGACCTAGCGTAATTCCTATGGCACAAACAGATGCCAAGCCCACAGCGCGGGGCATAAAGCCATATACATTAAATGTGGGCAACCCTTTGAAAATATCACCAAAACCCCACTGTTTGGATACCTGCCTTGAGTTTTGTGTTTTAGGTGGCGCCATAACAGACAGGCGCTCTAAAAAGGCATCGTCTGCGGCTTTAGGCTTGTGCAGTTTGTTTAAAAAACTATCTAGGGACAGGGCTTCATCAAGCATGGTTTGGGCGCTTGGGTTTTTGTCCATAAAGGCAAGCATGTCTGCTCTATCAGCTTCAGGCCAACGGTTTTGTTCGGCACCATAGCTGGAGATTATATCGGCAAATCTTTGCTCTGTTATTTGTTGTTTAGACATTTTATTCTCTGTTTGTTTTCGTCTTCATTTAAAGCGGGTTTAAAAGTTCTTTTGCATGTGGAGCCAGTTTTTGTGCCAGTGTTTTTCGTCCTCGGGATAGTAGCGATTCTAAAGCTTTAATGTTCAGGTCTAATATTTCCGCCGCTTCCTTGTTACTCAGCCCTTCAAAATAGCATAGCAGTATAGCGGTTTTTTGCGTTTCTGGTAAGCCATCTAACTGTTCTCTGACTTTTATTGCGGCTTGGTTCTCGTCTAGTTTTTCTTCTTGGTTTTGGCTTTCGTCCTTAATTTCAAAGTTTTCAGGAAGCGATACTGGTCGTTTTTTACGTTTTTTATCCAAACACCTGTTTAAAACAATGCGGTAAAACCAAGTGCTAAATTTTGCCTTTTCAGCGTTAAAGCTATGGGCTTTTTCCCACAGTTTTATAAAGGCATCCTGAACCGCATCTTTTGCTTCCTCTCTATCGCTCAACACTCTTTCAGCCATTGCTAGGTAGCGGTCTGTATAGCGATAAACAATAACCGAAAAGGCGGCTTGTTTACCATTTGCAATGTGCTTTATCAGGTCATGGTCAGGCATGTCGTTTAGCCCTGACGCAGATTCAGATCCAGACTTAGGCAAATCCTGCCTGTCATGACTAAGCTGGGTGTCTTTCATCCCGCTCGTACCCACGCCCATCACCTTCCTCAAAACTGTCCGCACATTTTATTGTTATATAAATTATACGCAACAGCGCCCAATTACCCTTCTATTAAGAGTAAAAAATATTAGAAAACAATAACACAGGCCGTAGGGAAGGTTATTTAACTTCCCAAGTGCGCCCTTGTCTAATTAGGTTGTTTAGGTCGGCTGGGCCTTTTTTCTTGCGAACTTCTGCGGTTTGTTCACGAATGGCATCGCCAAAAGTGGGCGCAGGGTCGGCGTAAATTACACCTAAAACCATAGGAAACTCTGGCGGGTTCAGACTGACAAGCATCATGGCTAGCATGCGGTTGGTTTCATCGTGAACCAAAATATCTTCTTTGCTTATGCCATTTTCACCAATTGTCGCAACTTTTAATGACAGTGAAGTTGTGTCTAGCACCAAGCCCTTGTCCATTTCCTTGCCAAAAATAAGTGGCTCGCCGTGGGTGGCTAGCAGTTGGCGGTCTTTAGCCACGTCCTTGGCGGTAAAGTCTGCAAAAACCTCATCATTATAAACCAGACAGTTTTGAAAAATTTCCACAAAACTGGCACCTTTGTTTTGGTGGGCACGCTCAAACACAATTGGCATATGTTTTTGTGCGGTATCAACGGTGCGGGCAACAAAACGTGCGCCTGAACCCAAGGCAAACTCACACGGTGACACTGCGGCTTCAACCGAGCCGTACGGCGTTGATGGTGAACGTGTGCCTTGTTTTGATGTGGGCGAGTATTGACCTTTGGTCAGGCCATAAATTTCATTATTAAACAGCAATATATTTATATCCACATTGCGCCTTAGCACATGCAACATGTGGTTGCCGCCAATGGACAGGCCATCGCCGTCGCCAGTTACCAACCAAACGTCAAGGTCGGGGTTGGCAAGCTTTACCCCAGTGGCAATGGTGGGGCCACGCCCATGAATGGTGTGAAAACCGTAGGTGGACATATAATATGGAAAGCGTGACGAGCAACCAATGCCTGAAACAAAAACTGTGTTTTCAGGTGTGGCACCCATGTTGGGCAGGGTGCGTTGCATGCATTTTAAAATGGCATAATCGCCACAACCTGGACACCACCTGACCTCTTGGTCACTGGTAAAATCTTTAATGGTTAGCTGTTCGTTGGAGATATTTTTATTCATTATTTCTCTCCCTTGGCAGATAAGGCCTGATCAATAGCACCGTGTATTTCAACAATTTTAAATGGTTGCCCCGTTACTTTGTTTAACTGAATAACATCCAGTAAAAAACGATCCCTAAGAACAGTGCTTAATTGCCCCATGTTCATTTCAGGTACCAAAATTTTATCAAAATCCGCCAGCAGTTTGCCCAAGTTTTCAGGGAAAGGGTTTAGGTGGCGCAGGTGAATGTGGCTAACTTTTTTACCCTCTTTTATGGCTTGTTTTACGGCCTTATCAATGGGGCCAAATGTTGAACCCCAACCCACAACCGCAAGGGGGCCAGTATCTTCACCCAAATAAACCTTTTGCTGTGGTATGTCCTTGGCAATGGCTGCAACCTTGTCAAACCGTGTGTCGGTCATTTTTTGGTGGTTGTCAGGGTCATAAGAAATATGACCTGTTTCAAAACTTTTTTCCAAACCGCCTGCCCTATATTCCAAACCCTTTGTGCCAGGTTTTACCCACGGTTTGGTCAGGGTTTCAGGGTCACGGGCAAACTTGTCAAAATTTTCATCCATGCCATCTGCTTCAGTGGCGAAGGTGGCGGGGAATGACCGTAACTTGGTGGCATCGGGCAGTTTCCACGGCTCGGCGGCGTTGGTAATATAACCGTCGGTCAATAACATAACAGGGGTCATGTATTTAACTGCTAAACGCACGGCCTCAATAGCTACATAAAAACAATCTCCCGGCCCACGTGATGAAATAACAGGCATGGGGGCATCGCCGTTACGTCCATAAATAGCTTGATACAGGTCGGATTGTTCGGTTTTTGTCGGCAGTCCTGTTGAGGGGCCACCACGTTGTGCATTAACAATAACCAAGGGCAGTTCTGCCGATATGGCAAGACCCATGGCCTCACCCTTTAGGGCGATGCCAGGCCCTGAACTTGATGTAATGCCAAGCGAACCTGCGTATGATGCGCCAATTGCGGCACCAATTGCGGCTATTTCATCTTCAGCCTGAAAGCTAGTTACTTCAAATTCTTTCAATGCGGCTAATTGGTGCAAAAGTGGCGATGCCGGTGTTATGGGGTATGAACCCAAAAACAATGGCAGGTCGGCTAATTGGCTACCTGCAACCAAGCCCCAAGCTAGTGCTTGTGCCCCTGTTACAGTGCTGTAAGTGCCGGGTTCGGTTTTTGCTTCAGCAATATGATAGCGTTTTAGGTCGGCTGACATTTCAGCAGTTTCGCCAAATGCATGGCCTGCGTTTAATGCGGCAACGTTGGCGGCGGCAATGTCGGGCTTGCTGGCAAACTTGTCGTTTAGCCAATCAATTATTTGCTGGCGCGGACGACCAAACATCCACAACATTAAGCCAAGCGTCCACATGTTTTTAGACCTGATGGCTTCTTTGTTGCTAAGGCCAAACTCTTTAACCGCTTCTAACGTGTGCGAAGAAATGTCCAGTTCAATATGGTGATAACGGGCTAGGCTGTCGCCATCTAGCGGGTTTTCATCATAACCAGCTTTTTGCAGGTTACGTTTGGTAAAGGCACCAGTGTCTATTACCAAAATGCCACCTTCACGCAGGTCTTTTAAATTAACCATGAGTGCGGCGGGGTTCATAACCACTAAAACATCAGGCTGGTCGCCTGCGGTTAGAATTTCGCCTGAACCAAAGTTTATTTGAAACGCTGATACGCCAAAAGTTGTTCCCGTTGGTGCGCGGATTTCTGCAGGAAAGTCAGGAAATGTCGCAAAGTCATTTCCAGCCAAGGCGGCTGATGCAGTAAATTGCGAGCCAGTAAGCTGCATGCCATCGCCACTATCGCCAGCAAACCTAATTACAACCTCTTCGGCCTCTTCAAAGTGTTTAGCGGTTTCAGCGCCTTTGTTCACGGGAACGTTCATTTTTGTTGCCTTTGTTTTTGTCTGGTATCTACAGCAAATTCAATACATTTTCAGGTGGGCGGCCAATGGTGGCTTTGTCGCCGCGCATAACAATGGGTCGCTCGATTAAAATGGGGTTGTTTATTAAAATATCAACAACCTGCTCATTGCTAAGGTCTTGGTTTCCCAAATTATTTTCAGCGTAAGCACCCTCGCCTTTTCTAATTATATCTCTGACGTCCATATTCAATAGCTTTAATGTGGCGGTAAGCTCATCTGCGCTTGGTGGCGTGTCTAGGTACAACACAATATTTATATCAAAATCGTTGTCTTCCAACAGTTGTAGGGTTGTTCTTGATTTTGAACAGCGTGGATTATGCCAAATGGTTGTTTTCATGAAAAATAAAAGCCTTAAATATTAAGTTATATATTAAGTTTGTTTTATTCCTACTTTTGCCCAGTGACAATAGGTTTTTCCACATCTACGCCAACT
>DAOWAS010000151.1 GCA_030634465.1 Alphaproteobacteria bacterium
AACTGTAAAGAGTGGAACACATCTGGCTTGTCAGCCCCGCTTACGGACACCAACCCATATGGCATGGAGCCTGATGGTGTGTGGTTTAACCGTATTCATAGTTTTGAGGCTGTAGACGCTGAAACTAAAGCCAGTCGTACCGTGCATTTTCCCAAGTCATGCCTGCACTGCGACGACGCACCATGTGTTACCGTGTGTCCGACAGGCGCTTCATACAAACGCAGTGAAGACGGCATTGTTCTGGTCAACGGCGACATTTGCATTGGTTGTAAGCTTTGCTCATGGGCGTGTCCTTACGGTGCTAGAGAATATGACGAAACCGAAGGTGTTATGAAAAAATGCACGCTTTGTGTTGATAAAATTTATAACGAAAACTTGGCACCAGAAAGCCGCGTGCCAGCATGTGTTTCTACCTGCCCTTCAGGTGCCAGACACTTTGGCGATTTAGGTGATGAGACATCTGACATTTCAAAACTGGTTAAAGCCAGAGGTGGTTATGACCTGATGCCCGAACAAGGCACAAAACCAGTGAATAAATATTTGCCACCACGGCCTAAAAAAACCAATACCGCATCAATGAACGCACCGCGCATGTTAAAGCACGAAGACGACAGTGATGATGGCGCAGGGTTACTTGCCAAATGGGTAGATAAGGTATTATCCCTTTAAGGGAAAAGGATTAAACTATGCATCCAGCAAAGTCAGTTATTGCGTTTACAACATCGTCAGGGGCGGGTTACGGCCTGCTTGTATGGTTAGCGTATGCCGCTAGTCAGTACGGCTTAAAGGCTGAAATGATGTTTGGTTTGGTTAGCTTTGGCGCTGCATTTGGCCTTATAGTTTTTGGACTGTTAGCCTCTACCTTTCACTTGGGTCATCCCGAGCGTGCTTGGCGTGCGTTTAGCCAGTGGCGTTCATCATGGCTATCGCGCGAGGGGGTAATGGCTGTATTTACATTCTTGCCCGCAGGCGTGTTTGCCATATATTGGATTTTTATGGGCGAAAACACTGGCCTAGCAGGGCAAATTGGCTTGGTTGGTGCCGCGGCATCGCTAATAACTGTTTACTGCACAGCTATGATTTATGCCTCGCTAAAAGCAATTCCCGCATGGCACATGAAGTTAACTCCCATTACATATTTGGTGTTCTCTCTTGCCTCAGGCGGCATGTTATTTGTGCTACTAGCCAGATTGTGGGGTTACGAGGCTGAAGCACAGGTAGCAGAACACACCAGAGTGTTGTTTGCCTTAGCCATGTTATTAAAAATTGCCCACTGGGGCATAATTAAAACCAAGCAACCATCAAGCACCACCGCAACTGCCACAGGGTTGACCAACATGGGCGAAGTTAGCTTGTTAGAAAGCCCCCACCATAGCGACAATTATTTGTTGAAAGAAATGGGTTTCAAAATTGCCCGTAAACACGCTGATAAATTAAGATTTATATCCAACATCAGCCTGCTTTTAACCGCCGTGTTCTTAACTTTTGGTGCGGCTAGCATTACCGCCGCTGTTGCCGCAACTGCAACAATGCTTGTTGGTGTTGTGACCGAGCGTTGGTTGTTTTTTGCTGAGGCCAAGCACACTGTTAACCTATATTATGGTGAAAAAAGCGTCTAAGAGTTAACCAGTTTTTTCAGCTCGTCGGCGGCATCACTAATGGCTTGTTTAGCCTCAGGCACAATGCCTGATATGGCAAAAATTTCATGGGCCAAGCGTGGGTAATGTTTATATCGCACATCAACCCCAGCCTGCTTTACCTTATCCGCCAACATAATACCCTCATCACACAATGGGTCAAAGCCAACGGTCATTATATAAGTAGACGGCATGTCTTTTAAATGTGGCGAAGACAATGGCGTAAGTACTGGCAAAGACATATCCACACCCTTTGGTAAAAACTGGCCGCCAAACCACTTCATAACACCCGTTGTTAGAAACAGGTCGGTCAGGTGCTTTTCTTTTGATGGGGTTTTTAACAACGCATCAACAGGCGGATAAACTAGCCATAAAAAGTCTGGCCTGTCTTTTTTCTTATGGCTCAAACCAAGGGATAATGATATTCCCGCCCCGGCACTGTCACCACCGGCACCAATGCGCTTTTTATCAATGTTCAGGTCGTGGGCATTGGCACGCAACCACGCCATTACCTTGGTGGCATCCTCAACCGCAGCAGGGAACTTATGCTCTGGTGCTAAGCGATAATGCACCGCAAACACCACCACGCCAGCTTTGTGCGCCAAATATCTGCAAAGGGTGTCATGGGTTTCCAAATCGCCAATAACAAAACCACCACCATGAAAAAATGCCATTGCAGGCGCAGGTGTATCTGCTTCCAGACCTTTTGGCCGATACATGCGCACATGAACGCCGTCACCAATGTCATGTTCCGCCATGTGGTGCATGGGCATATCGTCCATATTAAAAAGATACGTGGACAACCTGTAACCCATACGCATTTCTTTTACGTTGGGGCCATTTTTACGTGTACGCTTTTGGCTTAATCTCGCAAGCGAGGTTATTGGCCACGGTGGCCTGTCCAAACCATCATCAGCTTTTTTAACATGGCGAATAGCCGCCACAACAAGTCTGGTTGTGCGTCGTAACATTGCTTTTATTAGCGAACCTCTAGATGTAAACATTTGAATTAACTCCCTGCCCTTAGTTTGCCAGACAAGTGTAACAGCTGCAATATGGCTATAAAAGTGCAAAAAAAAGTCAGGCGCCAAACAAGTGTTTAACCACCCATTTGACGCCCGTAGCGGGAACTTTAAACTTTAGAGGCCTTAGCCTTTAAACTGGTCGCTTTCTGTGCTTTCGCTCATAGCCGAGGTGGATGACTGACCACCTGCAATTGCCTGAGTTACTTGGTCGAAATAACCTGTGCCAACTTCGCGTTGGTGGCGGGTTGCGGTGTAGCCATCAGCTTCACTATCAAACTCAGCCTGTTGCAGTTCGGTATAAGCCGCCATGCCGCGGTCTTTATAATCTAGCGCAAGTTCGAACATTGCGTGGTTAATGCTGTGGAAACCAGCCAAAGTAACAAACTGGTATTTATAACCCATTGCGCCAATTTCTTTTTGGAAGCTGGCAATGGTTTTATCGTCCAAGTTTGTTTTCCAGTTAAACGAAGGCGAACAGTTGTAAGCCAACATTTTACCAGGGAACTCTTTATGAATAGCTTCGGCAAAACGGCGAGCATCATCCAGATTTGGCTTGGATGTTTCCCACCAAATAAGATCAGCATATTTTGCATATGCCAAACCGCGCTTGATACAATGATCAACACCAGTGCCGTCTTTTAGGCGGAAGAAACCCTCTGCTGTGCGTTCACCAGTGCAGAACTCTCTGTCACGCTCATCAACATCTGATGTCAGCAACTTGGCACTTTCAGCATCAGTTCTGGCAACCACCAATGTTGGCACACCCATAACATCTGCCGCCAAACGTGCCGCGGACAAGTTCCTTACATGTGCTTGGGTGGGGATAAGTACTTTACCGCCCAAGTGACCACATTTTTTCTCAGACGCTAACTGGTCTTCGAAATGAACACCTGAAGCACCTGCCTCAATATAAGCTTTCATAATTTCAAATGAGTTTAGCGGCCCGCCAAAACCCGCCTCGGCATCAGCAATAATGGGGGCAAACCAGTTGC
>DAOWAS010000025.1 GCA_030634465.1 Alphaproteobacteria bacterium
AATGCGGGAAACAAGTTGAAAGCTAGTGGCAAGTGGTAATAACCATAATAAAAAATAAACATGCCCATAACCGAAGCTGGCAAATATAGCCCATAGCAAGATGTTTAGCCCAATTCCACCGCCCATGTTGCGGGTAAGGCTTTTAATATGTTGTGGCAGGCTTAGCTCATTACCTCCCCTTGCATTTTTTATTTGGTAAAAGCGCAAGCGCACAAAGGTTATGCCCAACATGTCACGGGTAAACTTGCGCGCCATGCTTGCCTTGGTTATTGGGTATGCTTTGATGAGAAACAGGTCAGGGTCTTTTTCCTGCTGGGTATAGTGATGATGCCCCATGTGGTTGGCGCGGTAATCGCCCATAGAATATATGTTCGGCCACGCGCACAATATTTCGCCCGCCCACTCATTAACCTTGCGGTTGGGTGAAATTAGCCCATGGGAGGCATCGTGCATAAGCACAGCAAATCCCAACTGCCGCGCGCCCACAATGAAAATGCCTAATATTAAAAGCCAGATACTAGGCCATATGGCATAAGCAACCATGGTGGCAATAATAACTGCCCAAGCATGCAATGCTAAGCCCACCCCTTGCGCTGTAGACTTTTGTCTGAGCTGCCAAATTTCGCCACGAGATAATATGTCGGTGACCTTTATCATGGGTTTAATGAAGCATATTGCGCCCAAAAGTGGAAGGGTTTTAGGGCGTTTTTGTCGCAAATGTTGGATTTTAAGTGACAAATATGCTCTGGCACATTATCACTTTTACAACATTTATTGTTTTAACAACAATTATTGGGGATATCTGCGATTATAAAGCAGGGGGAAATAATAATTAGAGAGGATATTTATGTCTGACATAACAAGCAAAGCAGATATGCCAGAGTTTTTTGGCCACCCTAGAGGGTTAGTTATTTGCTTTTTCACTGAAATGTGGGAGCGCTTTAGTTACTATGGTATGCGCGCCCTTCTTATTCTGTATCTTACAAAACACTTCTTATTTTCTGACCAAAGTTCAGCAGCAATTTATGCGTCATATATTTCACTGGTTTATATTGCACCAGTTATTGGCGGCATATTGGCTGACAGATATTTGGGGCAGGCAAAGGCTGTGACCTTGGGTGCAATTTTACTTGTGTGCGGCCATTTTGGTATGGCGTTTGAGGGGGCTCAAGCCACAGAGGCTATGGTTGACGGTGTTCTTACCGTGACCAGAGATAGCTTTTATCTGCAAGTATTTTACCTGTCACTAGCTTTAATTATTACAGGTGTGGGTTTCTTGAAACCAAATATTTCAACCATTGTTGGTGCCTTGTATGAAGAAAATGATCCGCGCCGTGATGGTGGTTTCTCCATATTCTATATGGGTATTAACCTTGGTGCTTTCACTTCTGCTTTGGCCTGTGGCTATTTAGGCGAAACTTACGGCTGGGCATATGGTTTTGGTTTGGCTGGTTTTGGCATGTTGTTGGGGCTATTTGTTTTTACCAAATACCAACATTGGCTAGAAGGCCATGCCGCTCCTAAAAACCCTGCGGTTTTGAAAGAAAAATCACCCATTGGCATTAGCAAAGAATGGACAATTTATTTAAGTTCCATTATTGGCGTTTTGGCATTTTGGTGGTTGGTTCAAAACAACCAAGTGGTTGGTTCGCTGTTAGGTGTTACAGGTGTTGTTATGGTGTCAGGGATTATGTATTTCTCATTCACCAAATGTACCCCACATGAACGTGACCGCATGATTATAGCCATGTTGCTTATTTCATATCAGGTGTTGTTCTGGGGTCTGTTCGAACAAACAGGTAGCTCATTGAACTTGTTGGCTGACCGTAACGTGGATCGCTTTATTTTTGGTTGGGAAGTTCCAGCCTCTATGTTCCAGTCGGTAAATGCATTTTTCATTGTGACGTTAGCGCCATTGTTTGCGTGGGGTTGGGTTTGGCTTTCAAAACGTGGCTGGGAGCCCAGCACACCAATGAAGTTTGCCATAGCTCTTATTCAGCTTGGCATGGGCTTCTTGCTTATGGTGTTTGGTGCAGGTTTTGCAACCGATGCCGGCACCATGGCTTTGATCTGGTTAGTGTTGCTTTATTTGCTGCACACTACTGGCGAATTGTGCTTGTCACCAGTTGGCCTTTCCATGGTAACCAAGCTTTCTGTGCCACGGGTTGTTGGCATGATGATGGGCGTTTGGTTCCTAGCATCAGCCGCAGGTAACTTTGTATCAGGTGTTATTGCCGGCATGACTGGCTCGCACACCGTTGGTGGCGAGGTGGTCGACAAAGCCGCATCATTAGCCAGATACATGGATGTGTACCAAAGCGCTGGTTTGATATGTATTGCCATTGGTGTTGTGGCAATTCTTGTTGTGCCATTGCTGAAACGCGGTATGCACGGTATCCACTAAGCGTTGCAAACATTTTATTTAAAGGCCACGGAGGTTGTTCTCTGTGGCCTTTTTTTATGAAGGCACAGTCGTTTTATGGTTAAAATAAGGCATTTCATCTCATTCTTATTGTCATGTTAAGCAAACTACTGTTAGTTTCGTCGCTGATTGTTTTTCTTATATGATGTTGAAAGGAACTACATTGAATATTTTAAGACGCCACGTTTACAGTGCTGTTTCCATAGCGGCGATTACTGTTGGTGCTTTTGCTTCTAGCCATGGTGTGGCTGAGGACGAGCCAATTGTACAGCGCCCCTATGTTGAAATTAACCAAAACCCTTACCCATCTACATATGCTCCGCTTGCTTCACACATGGTGGCTATTGTTAATGCCACAGTGCTTGATGGTGTTGGTGCTAAAATTGAAGGTGGTATTGTTGTTATGGATGGTGGCGATATTGTCGCTGTTGGCAGCGACATTGAGCTTCCTGAGGGCATTGAAATTGTTGATGGCACAGGCAAATGGGTAACACCCGGTATTATTGATGTGCATTCACACTTGGGTGTTTATGCATCTCCTGGCACTAGAGCCGCATCAGATGGTAACGAAGCCACCTCACCAGTTACGGCTGAGGTTTGGGCAGAACATTCTGTGTGGCCGCAAGATCCCGGTTTTCACAGGGCTTTAGCTGGCGGTGTTACATCAATGCAAATTTTACCCGGTTCAGCCAACCTTATTGGTGGGCGCGGTGTTACACTAAAAAATGTTTCTTCCCGCACCATGCAGGGCATGAAATTTCCTGATGCCCCCCACGGTTTGAAAATGGCGTGCGGCGAAAATCCCAAACGTGTTTATGGCAGCAAGGGCGGCCCTTCAACCCTGATGGGTAATGTGGCTGGCTACCGTGAAGCATGGATTGGTGCGCAGGCTTATAGAGATAGCTGGAATGAATATCGCACTGCTTATGCCGCAGGCGAAGATCCAACCACGCCAAAACAAGACCTGTCACTGGACACGCTTGTTGGGGTTTTGGATGGTGAAATATTAATTCATAACCATTGTTATCGTGCTGACCAAATGGCGGTAATGATCGATATAGCCAAAGAGTTTGATTATAAAGTTACAGCTTTTCATCATGCTATCGAATCGTACAAAATTGCTGACATTCTAGCCGAAAACGATGTTTGTTCAGCAGTTTGGGCCGATTGGGGTGGCTTTAAAATGGAAGCTTATGACACCATTCGCGAAAATGCGGCCTTCGTTCATAAGGCAGGTGCATGTGCAATTATCCATTCTGATTCGGCAAATGACATTCAACATCTACAACACGAAGCCGCAAAAACCACTGCAGATGCCGCCCGTGTTGGCATTAACATTCCCATTGAAGAGGCATGGTTGTGGTTAAGCCATAACCCAGCAAAAGCATTGGGCGTTGATGGTCAAACAGGCTCGCTTGAAGTTGGTAAAGATGCCGATGTGGTTGTGTGGGATGGTAACCCTTTCAGTGTTTATACAAAGGCCATCAAGGTTTATGTGGATGGTGCTTTAATGTTTGACCTGAATAATGACCAGTTACAACCAGTGTCTGACTTTCGCTTAGGCCAACCGGGTCAAGGAGATGTGAAATGAATAAGTTTATTACAGTTGCTTTAAGCGCCTTTGTTGCATTTACCCAAGTTGGTTTTGCATGGGCTGAAAATGTTGCCATTGTTGGTGGTCGGGTTGTGACCATGGGCGAGGCTGGTGTCATTGAAAATGGTACGGTTATAATTGAGCGTGGCAGAATTGCCGCCGTTGGTGCTGATGTTACTGTGCCTGAGGGCTACAGAATAATTGATGCTACAGGCAAATATGTAACCCCTGGCTTAATGAATTCAGCAACAACAATTGGTTTGGAAGAAGTGAGCTTGGAGGGTTCAACCGTTGACCATACTATCAATAGCGGCAGTCCTTTCTCCAATAACTCACAGGATGCCCCATTTGATGCTGCTTTTGATGTGTCTTATGCATATAACCCCAATGCTACACTGGTTGCCGTTACCCGAATGGAAGGTGTTACCAGAGCAATGATTGTTCCAAACTTTGGTGCCAGCATTTTTGGTGGCAATGCCGCACTTGTTGATCTTAGTGGTAATATTGACAGCTTGCCTGTTGCTGGTGTTGCCATGACCGTTGGTTTAGGCAGTTCTGGTGGCTCACACGCTGGTGGTAGCCGTGCAGGTGCAATGTCATATCTTATCCGTGCTTTGGCTGAGGCTGAAAGCCTGTCACGTCGCGGTGTTCGCAGTTTACCAACCAGAGAGCGCGATAGCGTTGTGTCACAAATTGATGCTGAAGCGCTAATCCCTGTGGTTAAGGGCGAGCGTCGTTTGCTTGCTGTGGTTTCACGGGCATCAGATATTGTGCAAACCCTGCGTTTGCTAGATCGTTTTAGCAATATTAAACTGGTTATTTATGGCGCTGAAGAAGGTTGGATGGTTGCCAACAAACTGGCGGCTAAAAATGTGCCAGTTATTATTGACCCGCAGTCAAACCTGCCTTCTACGTTCGATAGCTTGGCTTCAACCTATCATAACGCAAGTCGCCTTGTGCGCTCTGGTGTTAAGGTGGCGTTTGTGGCAAATGGCGCTGGTGGCCCAAGACTGTTGCCACAGTCAGCAGGTATTGCTGTTGCACATGGCATGGCCTGGGGCGATGCTATGGCGGCAATAACCATTAACCCTGCTGAAATTTTTGGCATTAATAGTCGTTACGGTTCACTAGAACGCGGCAAAGAAGCTGACGTGGTTGTATGGGACGGTGACCCGCTTGAGGTGATGAGTGCGCCAACGGCTGTGTTTATTAAAGGGCAGAGTATTGAGCTGACATCAAGGCAAACTGAATTGCGTGATCGTTACCTTGACCTTAACCCCGATATGCCTTTTGCTTATGTAAAGTAAGCTTGGTTAAATAATTATACAGGAAAGCAGTGAGGGAAACCTCGCTGCTTTTTTTTATTTAAAAAAAGGGCCGGGTGGTAAACCACCCGGCCTGAGTCACGACAGCGAGGATTGTACGGTTGCGAACAACCGTAGAGGAGGAACGCTTTGATAAATCAGAGCGCAATCGACCCGTCCTCAGCCCCAATTGACCAAACATATATGCTTACGTCAAGAGGCTGAGTAATTTTTATGCGAATTTTCACTGGTTTTTGATAGAAATGAACCTAAAAGCAATCGCGTTATTTAGCAATTACATCCCACGGTTGATTAGATTGTCAGCAACACTGCATGTGGCGGGGCCAAGCAAAACAATGAACAGAACGGGCAATATAAACAATATCAATGGTATGGTCATAATGGCGGGCAAACGTGCGGCTTTTTCTTCAGCCTCCATCATGCGGATTTCTCTAAACTCGTTAGACAAAACTCGCAGTGACTGAGAAAGCGGTGTGCCGTACCGTTCGGTTTGAATTAGGGTTGCGACAACGCTTCGTATGGTTTTCAGATTAACCCTGTCGCTTAAATTGTTAAGGGCTTTGCGGCGCTCTGTTAAAAAGCCAAGTTCAATTGCTGTTAAGCTCAGCTCATCAGCCAGCTCAGGGCTAGCGTTTGCCATTTCTTTGGACACACGGTTAAGGGCGGCATCCAAGGTCAAGCCCGCCTCGGCACATATAACCATTAGATCTAAGGCATCGGGCAGGGCTTTTCTGATCTCGTCATAACGCTTGTCGGTGGCATTCTTTATGAAAATTTTTGGTGCATAAAGCCCAAGTGCAAAAACACCAATGGCCAGTAGCCCTTGTGAAAGCAGTTCACCAGCAAACATTTCTTTTATAAAAATTAAAAACAGAACAACTAAAACAGCCAATATGGGCATGAGCAATTTTGCAAATATATACACCGTAAGCGCGTCTGCGTGTCTGTAACCCGCCTGAGCCAACAACAAAACTGTGCTTTGTTTCTTCTCGTCTTTAAGCAGTTTGAACTTGTCTATAATTCTGCGCATTAAACCAATGTGATCCAATGTTTTTATATGGCTTGTTCTTTTGTTTGTTTGTACCAGCTCGTCCCGCAACTCATTACGGCGCTCTTGCAAAACTTTTATACGGCCACGCATTGGGTCACGCCGTATTAGGGCTGACCAAATTGCAAACACAGTGAAAAACACAGCTAAACCCGCAACAACGGTTATCAGGTCGATCATTTCTATACCAAAGGGAAGGTCCATAACTATAACTCAAAATTTATCATTTTTGCCATGACTAAAATACCCAAGCCCATCCAGAAAAGCCCAAGAACAGCAACTATTATGGCTCGGCTATCGGTGAATAAAATGCTGGCATATTCATAGTTAATAGATAAAAGCATACCAAACATAATGAACGGCAACGCCCCAACAATAAAGGCACTGGCGCGCCCTTCCGAAGACATGGCGCGGATTTTCATTTTCAATGATTGGCGTTTTCGCAAAATTTTACTAAGGTTTGAAAGTGTTTCGGCCAAGTTGCCGCCAGTTTCTTTTTGCACTGAAAGGCTAATAACAAAAAATTTAAAATCAGGAGTATCAAGACGCTCGGCTGTTTCCCACATGGCTTCTTCCATGGGTTTGCCAAGGCGCATGTTGTCAGCCATTTTTGTAAATTCAACACCCACAGGATCAGGAATTTCACGACCCACATTGGCAATGCTGTCACTTACTGGCAGGCCAGATTGCAGACCACGAACAATAAGGTCTATGGCGTCGGGGAAAAGCGTGGTGAATGTGTTTATACGTTTTTTGATACGCTTGGACACCCATACGTGCGGCAATAAAAGCCCTAAAAAAATACCGATCAGTATGCTTAACGCAAGAGGAGTGCTTATAAATAGGTTTAAAGCAAGGGTTAAGAGCAAAGCTATAATAAAGCTGATTAAGCTATATTTACCAATGCCGAACCCTAATCCTGCCTGTGCCAATCTGTTCTTTAGCTCAATTGGGCGGGGTAAAAAGTCTTTTGCCAACTGGTCAAGGACGCTGCCCTCTTTATCCAGAGCAATGTTGTGTTCTTGGCTATTTGTTTCCGCCGAGCTTTTTTTGCCAAACCTAGAGGAAAGTTTATCAAGTCTTTTTTGCACCACTTGTTTTGGGGTGGATAAAAGGTGAAATGCAGCATAAACAACGCCGAAAACAAAAAGCAGCATTAAAAACAGACCAGCCAGAATAAGATTTATGTCGGTACTATCCATTGCAACCACCTAACTCATAGCCATCATCAAGGCGCGACCAAGGCCAAAATATTCAGCCCTTTCCATAAATTGGGGACGCACACCTGTTGATACAAATTCGCCAACTAACTCGCCGTTTTCGTCTTCACCAGTAAATTTATAGGTGAAAAGATCTTGGGTGGTTATTACATCGCCCTCCATGCCAACCACCTCGGTAATATATTGCACACGGCGTTTGCCATCGCGCATTCTAGAAACCTGAATAATTAGGTTCAGGGCATCGGCAATTTGGGTGCGCACAGCTTTTGATGGCAGGTTAATGCCAGCCAAGCCAACCATGTTTTCCAAACGGGTCAGCGCTTCACGAGGACGGTTAGCGTGAATTGTTCCTAACGAGCCATCATGACCAGTGTTCATTGCTTGCAACATATCAACCGCCTCTGAACCACGTATCTCACCCAAAATAATTCTGTCTGGACGCATACGAAGGGCGTTTTTAACCAAGTCGCGCATGCTAACCTCGCCTTTGCCTTCTAAGTTAGGGGGGCGTGTTTCCAAGCGCACAACGTGGGGCTGTTGCAGTTGCAGTTCGGCGGCATCTTCAATGGTTACGACCCACTCGGTAATATCGATCATTTGTGAAAGGGCGTTAAGCATGGTGGTTTTACCAGAGCCAGTACCACCAGAAATTAGAATGTTAAGCTTGCTTGCGGCGGCAATTTTCAAAACATTAGACATTTTTGGTGATAGGTTTTCTTGTTCCATCATCACATCAAGGGTGATTTTTTGTTTGGAAAACTTACGAATGGAAATAGATGCGCCATCAATAGCAAGTGGCGGGATAATAACGTTCACACGGCTGCCATCAGCCAAGCGGGCATCACAAATAGGCGAGCTTTCGTCCACACGCCTGCCAACAGCGGTAACAATGCGCTGGGCAATGTTGGTTAAATGTTGGCTATCTCTAAACTTAACATCGGTAAGAACTAGCTTGCCTTTACGTTCCACATATACTTGGTTAGGGCCGTTGACCATAATGTCGTTTATGCTTTCGTCCGCTAACAATGGCTCTAATGGGCCCAAACCCAACATGTCATTAAGCAATATGGAAATAAGCTCGCTTTGCTCAGCCAAGTTCAGGTTTATTTTTTGCTGAACCAACAGTTCGCTAACAATTTCACCCATTTGTTCGGACAAAATATGTCGTGGCAGTTGGCTGGCGGCACTAGCGTCAATATGTTCCATCAAAAGCGGTTGGATAACTTCTTTGGCAACTTCCACATTTGCGGTTTCATCTTTGCTAATGGGTTTTTCTTCATCTACATCTAATGGTGTGGATGAACTGGCGACATTTTCTAAAAACTGATTAAGCAAATATGTAAGAATATCAAGCTTGTCACCGTCACTAAGCTTTATGCTTTTTTCTTTTATAAAGTTTTCAACAATATCGGTAATTTCTTCTTTAATTTCATCGCGGCTCATGCCCCGCACCAGTTCTGGCGGCAGGGTTTTTAATAGCTGCGCTTCCATAGCAGGAAGAACATCATCAAGCTGTGAACTGCCTTGCTTGGCTTTTTTAGCTTTTTTGGCAGGGAATTTGGCAACCTTGGCATTAGCTTTAGCTTCAATTTCAGCCTCAACTTCAACATCTTTATCGCCGCGGCGCAGATTATGCACAACTTTGTTGGCGTTTAATGGTGCCGCTCCTTCAAGCGAGCCACTTTTGCCAAAGCCTTTGCTTTTTGCTCTTTTAATTTTTGGGTTGTTGCCAAATGTGGGGGTCACGATTTACCCCCCTTTTTTAACATGTCAAAGAAGCCTTTCTTTTGTTCAACAACCTCGGTTACGTCACAATAAAAACTAGCCAAGCTATTCAGTTCAGCAGCAACTTTAGACCTAGGAGATGACTGTGAAATACACTGTCCCAACTTGGTGGCTTGCAGGGCTGTTTTTCTGTCTAACGGTATTGTCCACGTCAGGTCTTCTTCAATAGATCTGGCAAAGTCTTGCGGATTAACTTCGTTAAACTCACCTGTTTCAGCTTTGTTGGCAACAATAGATATTTTAAGTTTTGGAGTTTGTTTTTTAACAAAAGAAATTAATCTAATAGTATCTCGTGCCGCAACCAAACTTAGGTCGGTAACTAAAATAAGTTCGTTTAATTCTTTTAATACAAACGGGTTCGATGTTGCCATGCCTCTAGGCAAGTCAATTATAATATTTTCAAAATTACGTCTTAATTCACTAAGCAAATGGTGAATAGCCTGCGGGTCTAGCGAAGTGTTTTCGCTTAATGGTGCTTCGGCACTTAAAATTGAAAGGTGCTCTTCATATTTTACTGTAGCCCGTTCGATAAACAAACTATCCACCCGCCCTGGGTTTGCCAGTGCATCGGTTAAACCGCGACCTGGCTCTAAATCAAAGGCGAGGGCGCCTGTACCAAACTGCAAGTCTAGGTCTAGCAATGCGGTTTTGTGCTCGAACTTGTTGGACATAAGCCAAGCAGTGTTTGTGGCAATGGTGCTAGCACCAACACCACCCCTGACACCAATAATGCCTATGGCCTTGTGGTGGCTAGTTACGGTTTCAGTTTCAACTTCTTCTTCGCTAGCGTTAATGGCTATTTTAATGGCATCGCGCAGCACCTCAGGCACAAGTGGTTTAACAATATAATCCTGAACACCTGCGGTCAGCAAATCGCGGTACAGCTTCACATCGTTTACAGCACCAATGGCAATAACAATAGTGCCCGGTTTGCAAACCTCAGCCAATGAACCCATATCCTTGTGCGGGTCCAAACTTTCAGAAATATCAACAATCAGATATTGGGGCGATGCACTGCCCGCAAGAGTTTTAACCGCGTTGTTAACGCCACCTTCATGCACACGGTCTGGTGACCAGCCGTTTTCTTTTGCAACTTTAGCCACAGTTTTAAGTGTGGTCTCGTCGCACAAAAATGCAGCAAACACATCTTCCGACATGTTGCTTTTTCCCGACGACGATTTTTCTAAAGTAGGTGACATTTTAGGTTTCCATTACTTAATATTTTTATTCAAATTACCTAGCCGAAAGTGGCGAGGACATTTGTGTTCCTTTTGGTGGCTTACCCAAACGATAAGCGTTAACTGCTGCGGTGGAAACCTCTGCGTTTGCTCTGCTTGTTTCTTGCGGCTCAATCAGGTCCTGAGGGTTAGCAACCATCAACCCCAAATTAACTTGTTGGGAGCACCCAAAAGAAGGCGAGGTAACGGTTAAAGGAATTATCTGCCCCATTGTTGTGGTGCTGTGACAATTTGGTGGTGTAACCACAAAACGATCAACTATTAAAATTCCTTGCCCCGCTTTTGGTGCTGCACCTGTAATTGGTGCGCGGTCTTCAAGTTTATACCCTAAGCTCAAAAGATGTTTCCTTACTGCATTATGAACATCTGTGCGGTTCTCACCCACGTCCAATGAAATACTATCGCCGTACCCTACTCTGTTAATAGTGAGAAAATTGTTAATTTGGTATTTTGTTTCACCAGATAGGCCAAAATTTTCAAGTTGGGCAATGTCCACGGTTTCGCTTAAGCGCACATGTTGCACAATATTACGCTTTTGCACCTCGCCCCCGCTATACATTCCACTTACTGGTGAACAGGCTGAAACACTGGCAAGTGTTAAACCAAGAATGATTGTTTTTATTTGCTTGTTAATCATGATTAATTTCCTTCAATACGGAAGCCAGCGCCGCCAACCAGACCAAGCTCACCAGTTGGTGTGTCTGGGCTTCCTTGTGGGCGGGCTTCGTTTGTTTGGCGTTGGCCACCTAACATGCGTGCCGCAGTGCTGGGGCTTAAAACACCATCAGTTGGCAGGGCAATTTGCTGTGCGTTAGTGGGGCGCACAATGTATGGGGTTACAATAATAACCAGCTCGGTTTCTTGTCTTTGATACCTGTCAGAGGTGAACAAAGCGCCCAATATTGGGATATCACCTAAAATTGGAAACTTAGAAGTGTCTTGGGTCATGTTGCTTTGTAACAGGCCCGCAATAGCAAAGCTTTGTCCACTAGCCAGTTCAACGGTTGTTGAGGCCTTTCTTGTGGTTAAAGCTGGCACTGATATGCCGTTAATTGAAATGGCACCAGTATTTGAAAGCTGGCTAACCTCTGGGGCTACTTGCAGGTTTATATGGCCCGCCGATGTGACCCTTGGGGTGAATGATAAGCCAACACCAAACTCTTTAAACTCAAGTGAAATGTCGCCTTCGTCAGGAACTGGTATGGGGAACTCGCCACCAGCTAAAAAGCTTGCGGTTTCGCCTGAAAGTGCGGTCAAGTTTGGCTCAGCTAAAATTGACAGGAAGCCTTCTGTTTCCATGGCATCAATAACACCATTAAGGTCAAAGTTACCGCTAATAATATTGCCAAAAATACTGTTTGCCCCAGCGCCGCGGGTTATAAACTCAGACACGGGTAAGTTGGTAACTGGATCAAGTATGAGGCGTGTGGTGGGGTTGCCCGTGGCAATGCCAAAGAAAGAACTGCCATTTACAAGGGTGCCGTCCCAGTTAAAGCCTAGTTCTTTCATAACACCTTTGCCAACCTCGGCAATTTTAACTCTAAGGTTAACCTGTACAGGGGTGGCAATTTCAATTTGGTTTATAATGTCCACCCCGTCGCCCACAGCTTGACGCACAATACGTAGGGCAATTTCGGCCTCACCCGGAGTGTGGGCAAAACCTGTCATGGCAACCAAGCCGTTCATGCTCTCTAGCTTTATGGAAGCTTGTGGCACTAACGACCGTATGTTTTCTTCAACTCTGCCCAAGTCTTGTGAAACCACGATCACAGATGAATAGATAACTTTCTCATCATCATCCAGCGCATAAAGTGAGGTCTCGCCAACAACCTTGCCAAAAACATAAACCATGCGTGAGGACTTAACCTGCACATCTGCAATGGCGGGGTTGGCAATAAAAATATTTGAGGCTGGGCGATCCAAACGAATAAGAACGCCTTGGTTGGCGTCCACATTAAGTTGCTGACCGTTTGTGCCGATAATGGATGCATTTTCCTGTGCCAACACGGGGTATGCGGTTACCAAGCTTATAAAAGCAACCAAGCCGACATAAAGAAGGCTTTTGTTAAAAGGCATGTTCATTATTGCGCTCCTTCAATATCAACCGCTTGAACGTTAGAACCACGGGTGACAATTACTTTTGGGCCATTATGGCTTTCATTCATGGGGCTTAAAACACTGCTTACATCGCTGTCCCATGTGCGGGAAAGCATTGTGGTTACAGGTTTTTGCTGATCTCTGGAAACGGCGGTTGAAACGGTGCCATCAGGGTTTGTAATGCTTCTTAAGCTAAGCGAAATAGTACCCATGCGCAAAACTACGTTTATGCCTTCTGCTATTGATGGGGTTACCTCAATGGTTACGGTTTTGCTTAGTTCAGGGGTGCCATCTTGATCGTCAGTTTTGGTGTCAACGGCTAGCACTTTGGCGTTTTGTAAGAATGTTTCGCTAATAAAACGCGCTCGATCGCCAGTGGTTGCAACTTGGTGTGTTACTATCAGGTCAACCCTGTCGCCGGGAAAAATAAAACCAGCCAAGCCAGATGTACGATCAACTGCCACGGTAACTGCTCGCATGCCGGGTGATATAATAGCCGCCATGAAACCAAATTGACCGGGGGAAACAAAGCGGGCGTTTGTAATCGGCTCGCCCGCAATAACGCCGTGCCTGACCACTGAACCAATTAAACTGGTTTGGGCGTTAGACTGTTTGGTTAAATAATCATCATGGGTGTCGTCATCAGGCCATGTAACAAATTCAAAATCACCAGCAGTAACAACATGGCCTATAGGCATATTGTTTTTAGCCACAAGTATTTGCGGGCCATCATGTTGGGGTTGGGTTACGGCAACCTGTGTTGTCTGGTTGCTAAGCAACCATGAGCGCACCATCCAAATGGTTGCTAAAGACAAGGTTATTGCCACTACTATAAGTATTAGGCCTCTGCTATTCATTTTTCATCCCCATGCGTTCTTTTGTTTAGGTCAAGGTAATGACGCCTTTTTCTAATTAAGTTGGTTTAGAAGTTGTTGTACTAAATAAATGCCGCCAAACCCTATGGCCAAGCCATAAGGTACAGCTTTTTGTTGTGTTTCTTGTTTTATCTCATGATTGACGGGTGCGTCTGCCGCGACCTCTGTAACCACTTCGGGTGATTTGTTTGTTTGTCCACCACGCACAAGTTGAACTGCGGCAACAACGCCGCCCACCAGTGCTGTGATTAAAATAAAGTCAAAAACAAAATAAGGACCTGCCCATAAGCTTATGGTCGCAATTAGCTTAACATCGCCACCACCCATTTGCCCTGTGGCAAAAAGAATTGTGAAAAAAACCAACACACCTGCGAAAGTTAAAATGTTGGCCCATGGCGATGTTGGAAAAATGGACTGGTCTACATAATAGCCAAATGATACGGCCAAAAGAAATAACACAGTGATCGATGCGGGTATCCAGTTCGGAATGATAAATCGGCGCACATCTTCAATAGCGGCGAATATAATAAGGGCGCTGAAAATGGCGATAAATATATAATTTACGGTAAGCGCGGTCATATTATTTTCCGATTGTTCCCTGAGATGTGTTGTTTCTTTTGTTCGTTTATTTTTAGTTAGCTTTTGGTTCTTGGCTGAAACGCGATGTGGCCTCCTTAGGCTTTAGGAGAAGGAGGCCACTTCACGCCAGTTGTGCTACTAAGCGTAGCTTGAAAGGCAACCCTGCTTAAGGGGTTGTAGTTGTAGTTGTTGTCGTTGGAGCGCTACTGTCCAAAGTACCGGAAATAGAATCAAACATATCAGTTAGTGATCCACCCAGTGCAGTCATGGCAGCAATAGCAGCTACAGATACAAGCGCAGCAATAAGACCATATTCGATGGCTGTTGCTCCAGCTTGGTTTTTATTTAGGTTGCGAATTAATTTAAACATTTTGTTCACTCCAGCGTTGTTGCGTTAATTGATGAGGCAATAATGCGCTGAAATAGTAAAAATTTTATTAAGGTTAATATTGATAACTTATTGAAAATAAAGAGAAAATTACAGCATAATTCAAAACAAATTAAGGTTAATTTTAGTTAAAACTTTAACTATTAACCATAACGAAAAACATTTCATTACGACGGTGTTTTTCAGCTTGGTTTGTGGGAATATTTTTGCGGTATGTATATTTTTTTTAATGCAGATGTTTTTTTTATTGGGCTAGGAAATAAAAAGTCAGGTTATATAATGTATATAAGGGTTAGGAGTAGGAGGGACGCTATATGAATGAAGCTGAAAAAAGAAGACGGGTTCTGCCTGAGGGTGGGAAATTTATGTTCCATGATAGGCCAGATGGCACCCGTTTACGCTACGGAATATGGCAGGGTAAAACTGTGTCAAAACGAGGCACTATGATTGTGCTTCCCGGCGCGTCTGAGTTTATTGAGAAGTATTTTGAAGTTGTAAATGAGCTTATTGAACGTGATTTTTCTGTGATTGTTTTGGATTGGAGGGGGCAGGGACTGTCATCTAGGCCGTTAAGCAACCCCCAAAAACACCATTATGAGAGCTTTAATGACCTGATTCTTGACCTTGATTCGCTCATTGATTCGTTATCAAAAACCGACCTGCCCAAACCATTTAATATATTAGCCCATTCTATGGGCGGACATGTCACCCTTAGATACCTGCACGATCATAGCGGAAAAATAGCAAATGCCATTTTAACTGCGCCAATGGTTGATGTTTATTATGCGGGCATTCCTGTTGTGGTGGTTAAGGGCTTAAATGCGATTATGGGTATGTTGGGTAAATTAACCAGTTATGCGCCTGAGCAGGGTGACTTTGATATCGCTGCTGGCGGCAACTATAAAATGGAGCTTCTAACCTCTGACGGCGAGCGTTTTGAAGACGAGTTTTATCAAATAAGCCAAAATGAAAACCTGGTCATTGGCGGCAAAACCTTTGGCTGGTTAAAGGCGGCAATGGCATCTATTAATATTTTAAATGCCAAGGGCTATGCTGAGGCCATAGACACCCCCATTACAGTTGTTCAGTCGGGTGCGGATGCTTTGGTTCGAAATGACCGCCAGCAAGCATTTGCTGAACGTTTGCCCAATGCGGAGTTTATTTCTGTTGAAAATTCAAAGCATGAAATTTTAAAAGAGCAAGATAGTTTTCGTCAGCAATTTTGGGCAATTTTTGATGCAAAATTTGGTGTGGGCCAATAGTTTATCATGCAAGAAACTTATCAAGAGTGTGATGTCCTTATCATAGGTTCAGGAATTGCCGGGGCATCGGTTGGCTATTTTCTGTTAAATGAACAGCCAGATACATCGGTTGTTATGTTAGAGGCTGAAAGCACAACAAGCTTTCACACCACGGGCAGGTCGGCGGCATTTCTATTGCCATTTTATGGCGGCGACAAGGTTGCGCCATTGACCAAGTTTTCAAAGCTGTTTTACGAAGAAAGCCCTGAAAACTTTACCACCACACCATTGTTGCAGCACCGTGGTGCGCTGCACATTGCCAACCCAGACCAAATGCATAGTTTGGAGCGTTATTATAAAGAAGCCATTTCTTTTATTCCTGAGCTTGAAATGCAAACAAAAGAAGATGTGTGCGCTAGGGTGCCCATTTTAAATGACAATTATGTAGCTGGCGGTATTTATGACCCCGACTGTTATGACCTTGATGTCTCAGCAATTCATCATGGTTTTTTGCGCGGGTTTCAAACAGCAGGTGGCGAGCTTTACACCAATGCGCAGGTTGTGGAAATTTCACCAAATGAAGGTGGTGGCTGGTTGGTTGCTAGTAAAGCAGGTGTGTTTAAAACAAAAAAACTGGTTAATGCCGCAGGTGCATGGGGCGACAAGGTTGCAGAAATGGCGGGGGTTGCACCCATTGGCTTAATGCCACTTCGCCGCACTATTGTTGTTTGCCCACTTGGTGAGGTGGACAAGCAGTGGCCGCTTGTTATTGATATTGATGATGGCTTTTATTTCCGCCCTGAGGGGGAAGGTCTATTGGCCTCGCCCGGGGACGAAACCCCAAGTGAGCCGTGTGATTGCCAGCCTGAAGAAATTGACATTGCCAAAACCGCCCATGATTTAGAGGCGATAACAGGCAAGGTTGTGGCAAAAATTGACAGCAAGTGGGCAGGTTTGCGCACATTCACCCCCGACCGTGTACCCGCCATTGGTTTTGATACAGGTTTTGATGGTCAGCATGATGGCTTTTTCTGGTGTGTGGGGCAGGGTGGTTTTGGCATTCAAACAGCGCCCGCCATAGGCCAACTATCAGCAGACCTGCTGTTAGGGCGTCCAATAAACACTGAGTTGCTAAAACAAGGGGTTAAGCCAGATAGCTTTGCCCCAAAAAGGTTTTAGGTATGCGCGGTTTTAGCCGTGGGTGTGATTTCTGATTTGCTTTTCGGTATTATATTGGCTTAAGGAATAAACACCCCAAAATGCGGCGGGTATCCAACCAATAAGTGTTATTTGTAATATCAAACAAATAATGCCCGCAATGGGACGACCAATGGTGAAAAAAACTATAAATGGTAAGAAAATAGCTAGTAACAATCTCATTATATAAACTCCTTTTATCCCGCCAACTAAACTTAAGTCTTATTAAGGCATTATCAAGGGGCGTAAAAAATTATGCTCGCTGTGTCAGATATGCCGCCAGTGCAATGGGAAGTGCGGAAAACATTAATTGTATAAACGGTTGAAATGCATTGCCAGTTGGAAACAGCTTGTTGGTCAGGTCAAACACCACAAAGTTTATCAGTGTTAAGCCAACAGGAAGTGCCAAGGCGGGGTTTTTAATTGCCAGTTCAGATGCCAAAACAATGTAAACACCACCACCAACTAGCGTGGCTGAACTGCCCCACGGGAAACGACAATTAGGCCAGTTCCAAATAATATAGCCAAAGCACGCCGCCGCTAAACCAGTGGAGAAAAGACCAGTTCTGGTGCCGTAAATTGTGGCAATAACCGTAAGGCCAATGCACGCGGTTAATAGCGAAATGGCAGGGGCAATGCCTTCATCGCGCTGGTCGTTCATGCGTTGCATGGCCCAAAAACCACTAAGTATCAGCACGCCATAAAGCACCAGTTCGCTTTGTTGAATGCCACCACCATGCCATAAGCTAGCCACCCAAAATACCAACCCAAGTGAAGCTGAAATATGCAACATGGTAAGGGTGCTAGTTTTGGCAGAGTTCATATCAAGCACCAGGCCAACAATCATTCCCGCTACCACAACAACTGGTAATAACCCCAAAACCGACGCCACAGGCCATAGTGGCAGACCCATGCTTAAAAAATAAGAGGCCAAAAATCCACTGCCAATACCAAGTGGTGCCAATATGCTGCCACGCCACGGTCCCGCACTAACCCGCAAAAAGGCAATGGTTATAAAGCTGGCAACAATTGGAACTAATAGTGTTTTTACATTTGTATCATTAAAATCTATGGTCAAATCCATAACTCTTGGCCTATTCTTTTACTGCTGTGTTACATGGTGTTAATTATTAAGTGCATGGTGCTGAGTTATTGTGGTTAGCATAAAATATTTGGATATTCATTGAAAAACTTTTCGCTACAACGCGCACACTTGTTTGTTCCTGTTCTGGGGGTGGCTTATATTTTAAGCCAGTTCCTGCGTTCATCAAACGCTGTGATTGCCCCTGAACTGCGTTCTGAAATGGCGCTATTGCCTGCTGACATAGGCATGTTGACGGGGGCTTTTTTCTTGGTTTTTGCACTGGTTCAGGTGCCTGTTGGGGTTTTTTTAGATAGAACAGGCCCCAGAAAAGTTATGTCTTTTATGGTTTTGTTCGCGGGGCTAGGCTGTTTGGTCTATGCCAATGCTGATGGTTTTTGGTCATTAAGTGTGGGGCGCGGGCTTATGGGTTTTGGCTGTGCCAGTATATTAATGGGCTCATATGTGGTTTTTGCTCGCTGGTTCCCCAAAGACAAGTTTTCATCATATTCCGCCACTTTGGTGGCTATTGGCAATTTTGGAATTATTTTGGCAACCTTGCCCTTAGCCGCCGCGGTTGAGGGGGCGGGTTGGCGCACAGCCTTTAATTGGACAGCAGTTGCATCGTTATTGGTGGTGGTTTTCTTATTTATTGTGGTGCGCGATGACCCCAAAAAAGATCTGACAGAAAAAGACCTGGCAAAAAAAGCCAACCCCAAACATGCTTCTGAAACCTTGGCTCAAAGCTTTATGCAGTTAGGCATTATTCTTAAAAACAAAACTTTTTGGACGCTGGTACCTTTGATGTTGGTTGGCTATTCCAGTGTGGCTACCATTGTAACCTTATGGAGCGGCCCTTATTTAGAGGCGGTTTTGGGCATGGACACCATTGCCCGCGGCGAGGTGCTTTTGCTTATGGCGGTGGGGGCTGTTCTTGGCCCCATGCTTTTGGGGCATTTGGACCGTGTGTTTGACACTAGAAAATATGTTGTCGCTGTGGGCGTGAGCATTGGCATTGTGTTATTTATGGTTTTGGCCTTTGCCTCGACATTAGGCGCAACGGGAACGAGTGTTCTGTTTTTCTTACTGGCAATGTCGCCGGGCTATTTATCGGTGTTCATGGCCCATGCTCGTGCTATTTACCCTGACCATTTAGTTGGCCGTGGCATGACCTTAGCCAATGTTGCCAACATGGGTGGGGTAGCACTTTTACAAATTTTAACGGGGTATGTTTTGCAACTGGTATTATCTAAAACTGGTGACATTGCCACGGCGTACAAGGCAGTGTTTGCTTTGCTTGGTGTGTCGTTGTTTGTGGCACTTATGGTTTATTTGCGTTCAGACGACATTACACCATCACAGCAAAAAATAACTGATGCTGAAAACAAGCCAGTTCAGGCATGATGGAGTATGTTGGGGTAATATGAAAAAATATATATCCATACTGCGTGGTATAAATGTTAGCGGTCAGAAAAAGATAATTATGGCTGACCTGAAAACCCTTTATGAAAAGCTAGGGTTTGGCGATGTGCTTACATATATTCAAAGCGGCAATGTGGTTTTCACCAGCCTTGATGATGATGCCACGGCCATGAAAACTAAAATAGAGGGGGCAATTAAAACCAAATATGGGTTTGATGTTCCTGTGGATGTTCGCACTGCGGCTGATTATGAAGACATCATTGAAAACTGCCCTTTTGAAAATATAGATGTTGAAAAAGACGGAACTAAAGTTTTGCTTACGTTTCTATCTAACCACCCCTCTGCAGACAAAATGGCTGAGGCGCAAAAGGCTGCATCACAATCTGAAACAATGGTATTGAGGGATACGGTTTTATATCTGCATTGCCCAGATGGTTATGGCAGGACAAAGCTTTCAAATGTTTTTTTAGAGCGAAAGCTCGGCGTTAGCGCCACCACCCGAAACTGGAAAACAGTTTTAAAACTAAATCAGTTGGCAAAAGCTTAGCTCTCTTCTTACTCTGCCGCCAGTGGCCTGACGTTTGAAAGGTCTAGCCCTGTTAGCTCAGCCATTATGCTACTAATATCATTACTAAGTTTTTTTGTGGCTGATGCACGTTTTGTCACGGTGCTTTCGTTAAGATAAAGCTTTCTGTTAACTTCAATTTGAATGGCGTGAATGCCAATTTTTGGCCTGCCGTAAAACGAAGTGCAATAGCCGCCCGCATAAGGGTCGTTTCGGGCAACGCTGTAGCCTAGGTCACGAAACAGACGCTCAAGAATATTGGTTAAGTGAATTGAGCAACTGCCAGAATAGCGGTCGCCCAAAATAATATCACAGTCAAAGCCATGTGATGGTGGCGCCCCAAACAGCTTTTTGCTGATGCTTGTGTCAGGCTGTAATTTTAATGATGGCATCGAGTGGCAATCTATTAACGTTGCCCAACCATATTTAGCCTTAGCGTTAAGCAAAAGTGCTTGTAGCTGCTTGTGGTAGGGGGTGTAGATGTCATCCAAGCGAGACTTTTCTTCAAAATATTTTAGTTTTTTGGCGTAAATATCCTGATCAAAACTTACTACTCGGGGAATGGTGCCCAAACCCACAGCCACACGGTCAGACTTGGTGTTGCTAGAGCTTGGCAACAGATCGCTAAACATTTTCGGGTCTAGCTCCATCGGCTCGCGGTTTAGATCCACATATGAACGTGGATAGTTCGCCACCAAAAAAGGACTGCCAAAACTTGTTACTGAGCCGAACAGCTCATCCACATAGGCATCTTCTGACCCACGCAAGGTTAGTTCAGACAAGTTTGAAAGCTCAGTGAAGCGTTTTGAATAGTAACGACCAGAGTGCGGCGAGGCAAAAACAAACGGGTTGTTGCATCTGCTTGGTGTGCGCAAATCAAAGGGGGGAACATCGTGAATATGTTTGGTTTTATGTGTTTTTGTCATTTTTGCCTGTTTTGAATTTAGTTTTCTCAAGTCAGGCGGACTAATGTAACATTTTTTGGTACATTTTGTATGTATTTTTTTATTTTTACTAAATATGGCACTTAAGGGGATTCACAATGCTAATGCTTGTGTGTATAGTAGAGGTGAAAATTTAAATAATAGCTTGAATAAGCATGATGGAAGAAAAATGGCCCGAATCATCCTAGCCGAAGACGACAGTTCAATGAGAAAATTCCTAGCAAGATCTATGGAAAAAGCCGGCCATGAAGTTATTGCCGTTGGTGATGGCAGTAGTGCTTTGCCGCTAATTCAAGAAGGTGAATATGACCTTTTGCTGGCAGATATTGTAATGCCCGAAATGGACGGCATTGAGCTGGCACAAAAGGCGGTTGAGGCCGCACCTCACATCAAGGTTATGTTTATCACAGGCTTTGCCGCAGTTGCATTGCAGGGGCATGATGAAGCCATTAGAAACACAAAAGTATTTTCCAAACCATTTCACCTAAAAGATATTATCCATAAAATTGATCAGCTTTTCGCCGCCTAAGGTTCGCTAAAGCGATAAATTAAATTTCATCTTGTCTGCGCAAGTTCATGATGTATACAAGGTGTCTAATTCCAAGGCATGTTTATCTTTGCCTTTGGGGCGCGTAGCTCAGGGGTAGAGCACTACGGTGACATCGTAGGGGTCGACGGTTCGAAACCGTCCGCGCCCACCATTAGTTTACATACTGTGGTCAAGCCATATGTTGTTGCAAAAAACAGCAAATCATATTTAAATCATTAGGTTGTTCAACTATTCCTATAGAGGAGATAGTAAGTGACCAAAATTTTAGCAATTAATGGTTCGTACCGTGATGACGGCATTACCGATCAGGTGGTTGATACAATCACCGAAAAACTGCTCCAGTTAGGTGCTGAAGTCGAAGAGGTTAATCTTCGTGATTACCCTATAGAATTTTGTCTTAATTGTCGTGAGTGCACTCAAAACACAGGCGAGGGCCCAGGCGAGTGTGTTCTAGGCGATGGCATGAAAGCGTTAATTGAAAAAATAGAAGATAGTGATGGTTATATTTTTGCCTCGCCCACCAATTTTGGTTCAGTAACGGCTGTTTACAAACGCTTTATGGAGAGGTTGATCCCATATGCATTTTGGCCT
>DAOWAS010000068.1 GCA_030634465.1 Alphaproteobacteria bacterium
GATTTTAGAACAATTTATTAAAGGCCCCCAGCTTAGTGTTGAAGGTCTGTTTGTTGATGGTAAATATTATGCCATTGCTTTTGCCGATAGAAATTACAGCAATTTGCAACAAACCCGCCCATTTATTGTTGAAGATGGCGGGCAGATCCCCTCACATTATGAGGGTGAGATGTTAGATGAAATAAATAATGTCATTGAAAAAGGTGCCCAAGCTATGGGCATTTCATGGGGGACGGTAAAGGCTGATATTGTTATTGGTGATGATGGCCCAGAAATTATTGAACTGGCAGGCAGGTTGTCGGGCAACTATTTAGCCACCCACCACATTCCTATGGCTTATGGGGTGGATATTGTGGGAGCGTTGATGGATATGAGCTTGGGGCTAGCCGTCAACCCGCAAGCCCTTGTTCCCAAACATAAAAAATACATGGGGGTTCGTTATTTTTTCCCCGAACAAGGTACAATTAAAGCCATTACAGGTGTTGATGAAGTGCGCGCAAAGCCATATTGTAATATGCTAGATATATTTGCAAAAGTTGGCGATGTGCAAACAACTATTGATAACCACGGTGCCAGAGCTGGCACTATTATTTGTGAAGGCGACGACTATGAAACCGCCAAAGCCAGAGTTGAGCAAGCAGTAAACAAAATTAAGTTTGTAGTGGATTAAATGTTAAAGCTTTATACCATATTTCATCTAAACCTTGCCTATTCTTCTATTGCGGAAGAAGAGCGAGCAACGGTTATTGAAAAATGTTATTGGCCATTGCTTAAACTGGCAAAAGACAACGGCGTGCCAATTGGTTTGGAAGCAACGGCCTACACATTAGAAGAAATTAACCGCATTGATCCTAACTGGGTGAAAACACTAAAACAACTGTGTGGTGAGGGTAAGGTTGAATTTATTGGTAGTGGGTATTGCCAGATAATTGCCCCGCTAGTGCCCGCCAAACTTAATCATAAAAATCTTTCGCTAGGGCTGGAAATTTATCAAAAATTGCTCGGCCAAAAACCAGAAATTGCCCTGATAAATGAGCAGAGCTTTTCACCTAGCCTTATACCAATATACAAAACAGCCGGCTTTAATGCGCTGGCAATAGACTGGGCAGATGCCGCAAGCCACCACCCTGAATGGCCTGATAGCCACGGGCAACAGCCCCAACGCGCCCTAGCACCAGATGGCAGTGAAATTGATATTATATGGAGCGATGCCACAATATTCCAAAAAATACAGCGCTATGTCCACGGGGAAATAGGTAAAAATGATTGCATAGAATTTTTAGAGAATGTGTGTGAAAAAACTCATGGCTCGTTATGTCTTTACGGCAGTGATGCTGAAACATTTAACTACCGCCCAGGCAGGTATAAATCTGAGGCGGACTTATCAAAAACTGATGAGTGGCAGTACTTTGCCGACCTGTTTGCAGAAATAGAAAATAGCTCAAATTTAACCATGTGCTTACCCCGTGAGGTTTTAAATGATGCAAAAAACAGACAAAACAAGCCATTAGAAATAGCTACGTCTGCCAGCCCAGTTTCGGTAAAAAAACAGCGTAAATACAATTTAGCCAGATGGGCGGTTACTGGTCGTTCTGACATAACCATAAACAGCGCCTGTCAGAAAATATATGACCAGTTAGGGGATAACGGCACTGATGAACAGTGGCAGAACCTGTGTTTTTTATGGAGCAGCGATTTCCGCACCCATATAGGCGACGAGCGCTGGCAAAAAATGTTAAAAAACCTGTCAGACAGCATACCTAATGCACAAACAACTCAAGCCAATGATTATCAAAACATAGATGGCATTGAGCTTCCTAGTGGCTTTAGTTATTGGCAACAAGAAAACTTTATTATTCTACAAACGCCAAGCGCAGCCTTGCGTTTAAACCTGTTTAGAGGTCTGAGCATTGATCGTTTTTCACCAAACCCTGAAGATGCAACTGCATGGCAAGACAACGAACATCAGAATTTTTGGATCGGCACGCTAGCACACAGTTTTTACAAGGATGTTAAATGGGGGGCGGACTATTATTCAGGCCACTTAACCCTTGATTTACCCGGTGAACACAAGGTTACCGACCTGCAAAAATGCGTACCGCAAGTTCACTTTGATTTAAAAGCAAATTGCTTCGTTGTAACCTGCAAAATTGACACAAAGTTTGACAGTATTATCAAAACAATTACCTTAAAAGGCGATACCTCAACACTTATTCTTAAATACAGCCTTGGCGAAAACCTGTTCCGTGTTGGCTCGCTACGTTTGGGCAACATTACCCTTAACCCACAGGAATTTGATAGAAAAACGCTTTTCTTTTCTTGTCATAATGGCGGGGAAATGGAAGAAAACTACAGCCTTGAAAAGGGTAATGTTAACCACGGCAAAATTATCTCAACTTTAATATCTTCATCATTCGGATTGGGGCTAACCGAAGGTCAGCTTACCATTGGCGATAATGATAAACAGGTCAAAATTGAATTTAACCGCAGCAACGCTAGTTTTCTAGGACTAGTTAATTGTCAGGATGTGAGAGACAGCTATTTTTGCCGAGCTTCACTAAGCCTTATAGAAATGGATGATACCAGCCGCGAGTTTCAAAGTGATATATTTGATGCTTTGCCTAAGCCTGCACCAGAGATTAGTATCACTCTCATAAAAAAATAGTGCCCTGAAAGGACACTATGTAAAAGTTGTTTAAAAATTTAAGCAAACAACTAAACAAACGAACAGTCATCACCGATATCACTCAGTGACAATACATAAATAACAGTAGTAGCTAAGCTTCGCCGTCTACAATCAAACCTTCAGCTTTGCGTACACTAACGATATAATTTAATATATCCTCAGGTGGGAACTGACGAACAACCTCGCCACTTTCTCTATCAACGCTTCTGTATACAAACACACCAGTAGTATCATCACGGTTGATACTTAACTTAGTGTTGTTATTAAAACTGTCAGGTAAAAATGATTGTACAACCTCAGCAACTTTTTCTAATGGCTCATCTGACCCAGATAAACCAAAGTCTTGAGGGGCTTCACCCTCTTTTGCTTTAGCTTCGACTTTGGCAAAACTTTCGGCACGCGCAGGCTTGGCTTCAGCCGCCGCTTCCTTGCGTACAGGTACTACAGCTGGTCCACCAGCTAATGCAGTTATATTTTGACCTATATCTACCATTTTGCGATCCTTACGGAACTATCCTTCTAATTATAGAGCTAAAACGTATCTTATTGTTTTAGCCATTATCACCCGTTTAAACTTTAGTTAGTGTGGGTGGGATTTATATAAACCCCACCCTTTAAACACTATGTATCTATTATTGGAACAAGGCCAATACAGCACCTGGCGCTTGGTTAGCGATAGACAGCGCTTGAAGACCAAGCTGTTGTCTCACTTGCAACGCTTGCAAGTTCGCACTTTCCCTAGCCAAATCGGCATCAACCAAGTTACCGATACCAACTTCAATACTGTCAGACAAGCTGTCAATAAAGTTTCTTTGTAGCTCGATGCGTTTCGCACCTGAACCAAGTTTAGACAACGCAGTACCAACTTTAGTGATTGAAGCATCAATCTGAGCAAGTACAACTGACGCTTTTGCAGCTGTCTCAATTGTTGAGCCAGAAGTAATGGTAATGTTACCACTACCAAGTGATAGTTTTTGCACAGAAATACTAATCACTTTAGAAGCATCGTCGTTAACAATCGCAACAATCGCATCACTTTTCACTGCGTTAATGCCGTTAAACTCAGCATTATCAACAATAGAAGTAATACTATCGCGCAATTCTTTAAACTCATCGTTCAAAGCTGTTCTTGAAGCTGTATCAAGACCTGGATCTTTTGCAGCCACTGCTTTAGCTTTAAGTTCGTTCAAAAGATCAGATACTGCCTCAGCCGCAGAAACCGCAACGTCTGTCGCAGAAATACCACGATCAAGTGATGCTTTCACAGCACCAAGACCAGCAACTGTTGAGCGAAGTTTCTGAGCAATATTGAAAACCGCAGCATTATCTTTAGCACTAGCCACTTTAAGACCTGTACTAACCCGATTTTGAACTGTTTGAAGTAAGCTTGTTGATTTATTCAAGCTACGCAATGCTAGAAGAGCACCGCCATTTGTATTTACAGAAAAAGCCATCTGCTTTTCTCCTTTCTGAAGAAATATGTGTTAGAGCATTTTGCTCGCAGGCGTTTTGCCTACACCGTCAACTTTGCAAATAGTATGCCATTTTTGCCTACTAGGCAAGTTTTTCCTAACATATTGAAACAAAAGGGGAATTTTGAACCCTGTTCCGATGCTGTATTTTTTGCACACTAGGCACATTTTGCCGTTGGGGTAAAAATTGCCTAGTAAACCGTAAAAACTAGGCATTTTTTGCCTAGTGATAGGTTGTTTTTGCCCAGTTAAAACACTGAAGGTGCCATACACACATACACAGACATATACTTACAGGCATAAAAAAAGCCGACCCCATATTGCAGAGGTCGGCTTCCATTTTTTTATAACAGAACTGGTATTTGTAGCAATGTTAGCCTTGGAACAATGACAACACAGCACCAGGTGCTTGGTTGGCAATTGTCAAAGACTGTAAACCAAGCTGTTGCTGAACCTGCAAGGCCTGCAACTTAGCGCTGGTTTTAGCTAGATCGGCATCGACCAAGTTACCGATACCAACCTCAATCGCATCTGACAGCTTATCGATAAAGGATCTTTGTAGTGAAATCCTTTTTGCTCCAGAACCAAGTTTGGACAATGCTGTACCAACCTTGGAGATAGAACTATCAATAAGCGCAAGTACGGTTGACGCTTTTGCAGCAGTGTTAATCTCAGACGCTGCTGTAATCAAAACATTACCACTACCAAGTGATAGTTTTTGTACTGAAATACTGATAACCTTAGAGGCATCATCATTAACAATAGCAATAATACTATCACTCTTAACTGCGTTAACGCCGTTAAACTCGGCATTATCAACAATGGTAGTTATCGAATCGCGCAACTCCTTAAACTCATCGTTCAAAGCTACCCTTGAATTAGTATCAAGACCAGGATCCTTTGCGGCAACTGCTTTAGCTTTCAGTTCGTTTAACAGATCTGAAACTGCCTCAGCAGCTGAAATTGCAACATCGGATGCTGATATTCCGCGATCCAATGATGCCTTAACGGCATTCAAGCCTGAAACGTTAGAGCGAAGTCTTTGAGCAATATTGTAAACTGCCGCATTATCCCTCGCACTAGCTACTTTTAACCCAGTACTAACTTGGTTCTGAACCTCGCCAAGTAACTGTGTTGTTCTATTCAAGCTTCTTAGTGCCAATAAAGCACCACCATTTGTATTTACAGAAAAAGCCATCTGTTTTCTCCCTTCTGAAGATTAAAAAGAGCGTTTTGCTCCCATGGACATTTTGTCCAACCAATAATTTGCAACAAGCGTGCCACTTGCAAACAACAGCTAAGCTATTGAAACTTATAAATAAAATGTGGTAAATAATCAGAAAAACACCCCTGCCAAACAATGACAGGCAGCTTTTGCCTAGGCAAAATTGTAAAAAGGGAAAAAATATCCTTAGTTTTTATGAATAGCAGTGGGCAGTTAAGCCTCGATATTGGTGGGCTTGCCGGGTTGTGCTGGCGAAGATTGCGAGTGTGATTGCGAGGATTGTGCCTGAGACTGTGCCTGTGCTTGCGCCTTCATGGCTAGTTTTTGCTGTTCAGCCATTCTTTCTTTTTGCTGAACCAGACCTTCCATAATAGTTTTATTAATATCAATAAGGGCGGCAATGTCATCATTACCACGGGCTACTTGTGATGAATATTTTGAAACCCAAAGCCCAATTGAAACAATGCCTGCGCGCAGTTCTTTCGGCAGACCGTTGCCCTCTACAGCGCAATCGGTTGATAGCGTTGACCACAACCGTCTGTTCCAGTCCAGAGCTTTAAAAAAAGCTTGCCCTTTGTCATTTTCAGTTTGAACTTTAATTAGAGAAGCCGTTACTTCCATAAAAAGGCGATGCTCGGTATCTTGCGGAGCATCTTTACCAACGTTTTGTGCTTGTTGATACGCGTTAAGCGACATAACCCAACCTTTCAGTTTCAAATGCTATAAGCTTTTTGCAACCAATAACAGCTTTATAGTATTCTTTATTCATTACGTGTTTACTAATTTTAACACATAGGTCGATTCCCTCAGAAGACGAGATCGCACTCATAAATTCTGTCATACGCACAACAAACTCTTCATAAAACTTGTCCGTATCGCCCTGATCCAGATACATAAGCATTACTGGGAAGTACAAACGCTTGGCAGGTGTGTTAACATCTTCTTCCTGCATAATGTCTTTTTCACGCAAAATGGCTGCCTTGTTATGAATGATTAAAGATGAACGACGATCGCCGTTCGCAATAACCGCACCATTAACAACAAACCTCTCACCAGGTTTTAGGGATAATTTTAAAGCCATTTTACTCTACCTTCTTTAGATACACGTCTGTAATTTACACAAACATTAATTAAAAAACCTATAATACAACCTAATCAATCTAACACATTTAAAAGCAATCATTGTGCCAAGTTCTTATAATGATACTAAAAATAAACAATTATGTAAAAAACAAACTAGATTATGGCATAGACATTGCTTTAAACTCACAGAATATAAAGAATACAAACATTTTATTTTTGTCTTAAACAACACAGTATCAAAGAAATAGTTTAAAAATGTCAGCAAAAACCAATCCATCTCTAAAAAAATTCACAAACATGAAACTCATGAAGCTTGGCAAGCGAGCAACTGCCAAGCAAGATTATGAAGCCGCCCTGCCCTTTTATTTTGAATTGTGGAATAGAGAAGGCGACAATAAAGAAGTACTGGTGGTTCTGGCCTTTTTGCTTACAAAGCTGGCATACAGAGAGCAGGCTATTTTGCTATTGGAAGAGGCATTAGCCAGTTTTGGCGCCCGTGAAGACATTTTGCAGGTGCTTGGCGACATGGCTATGAACATGGAAATGTATGAACTGGCTGAAAAATTGTTCCGCATATATATAGACACCTACCCCTTATCTAAAATTGCTTATAACAATTTAGCCTCAGTGCTTGGCAATTTAGAGCGTTTTGACGAAGCCATTGATTTAATGAAAGAGCTTATCGGTATTTACCCTGAGGAAACTCAGTTCTGGAACACATTAGCCAGCTCTGTAAGCACCCGTGATGGTGAAGAGGCTGGTCTGGTTTTTTACAATGAAGCTTACCGCCTAGACCCAAACAACCCTAGTGTTATGAACAATATTGCCCGCTCCTACACCTTCATGGGGAAAGCCAAAGAGGCTATTGAAATGGGTGAAAAGGTTATAAAGGTGAACCCGAATGCATATGACACCAAATTTTTGCTTGGTGCTTGTTACCTAACAACTGGCAACCTCCAAAAAGGTTGGGAATATTACGAAAACAGACGTGATGCCAGACGTATTGCCGCGTTGGTTTACACCAACAATATCCCTGAATGGAAAGGCAAAAGCCTAAAAGGCAAAAGCATTCTTATTATGTCTGAACAAGGGGTCGGCGATGAAATAATGTTTTCAGCGGCGATTAAACACATTTATGAACAGGCTGAGCAGGTTTATATTGGCTGTGACAAACGGCTTATATCACTTTATGAAGAAACTTTTCCAAAAGCTAAAATTTGTGAGCATATGACCGCCATTCAAAAGGGTCATATAATGAGAAGCTTCCCCGATTTTGAAATACCACAACGGGCTGGCGAACTGCAAATTGACTATAGAATTCCTATCGGCTCAATCCCGCTTTACTTTTGGGACAAGCATGAAAATATACCTAGCTACGACAAAGGCTTTCTTAAACCACAGCCTGATAGTGTTAAGTTCTGGAAAAAAGAGCTGGATAAAATTAGCAAAAGACCAAAAGTTGGCATTGCATGGCGCAGTGGCAACTTGGCCGCAACTCGTTTGATGGCCTACACCAAGCTATCTGACTGGGGCGATGTGTTAAAAACCAAGGGTGTCGACTTTATAAACGTACAATATAGCGATTGTCAGGAAGAGCTGGCGGCAGCAGAAAAGAAGTTTGGTATAAAAATTCACCAAATGGAAAATATGGACTTAAAAAATGATATTGCCGGCAGTTGCGCGCTTTTTCAGGCTTTAGATCTTGTATTATCCCCAGGCATTACAACTGGCTGGCAGGCAGCTGCTGTAGGAACGCCCGTGTGGTGGCTAACAGGCAGACCTCACTGGTTTTATGGCGAAAACAAATCACGTCTTGTTCCGAACAGTAACTTTATTCACCGTGATCTGCATGAAGATGGCGGCATTTATCTGGGACGAGTGGCAAAACTTCTTGCTGAATATGTTAAAACTGGTGACGACGAGGCTCCCCTTAAACATAATCCCAAGCCAGAAGAAATATAAAAAGGGGCGCAAACCTGCGCCCCTTAATTAATTCAATATGGCTTAGCTATTAGTATTTATAGCCAACAGTGAACCATAGTTTCTGTCTGCTTGCCAAACTGCTTGATGAGTTAAAGTCAGCATATTTCAGCGATACAACCCAGTTGTCTTCCATGTTTAGCTGTACTAGGCCATCCCACTCAGTACCATAGTCACCAACACCTGTGTCACGGTTGAAGTCATGATACCAGAAAGCAACTTTCACACTTTTCATATAGCCGCCAAGGTCGCCCTTGGTATAGCTGGCTGAAACATATGGGTTTTTAATGCCATCAGCAGGTGTATTAAGAAACACATCGGCAAAGCCTTGGAACTTATGCAAGGTTGCCAGTGGGGTTTTAAAGCTTGTTGTGCCGTCACCACTCAATATTTCCATACCCAGTTTAACGTTAAAGCCAGAAGCAGCATAACCCGCTTCAAACATAGTATAGTTTTCGTTAAAGTCTGCTGCGTTGTTGGTATAATCACTCTGCCCTGCATATTCCAAAGCATAGCTAACCTTGCCATCACCCATAGCTTGACTGCCGGCAAATCTGGCACCAAATGTCTTGGTTGAAAGTGCGCCAACTTCATGCACATCAAGGAAAATACCATAACCTGTTAATTTACCAATATCGCCAACCTTGTAACCAAGGTTAAATACATGGCTATTACCAGTTACATCGCCCAAGGCATGGTCGTTACCAAAAATGCGATTTACTTGCCAAACATAAGCATAAGTAGCTGTCAGGTTTTCAATTGCTGTGTTTTGCACCACAACCGCATCATAACTCTGGTGGTTTTGGCGAAAGCCCACAGGGCCAACAAAACGCTGGTTATCCAAGGCAATTTCCTGACGACCAGCAATAATTGCTGTGTTTTCTATGCCAGTGTAAATCAGCTTGGCTTGGTTAATTTCTGTACCATCAGGGTCGGCAACAACAGGGAATAATATATTCCCATTTGTGGTGCTGTTAAAGTCACCATCAATGTGGGTAACATCTTCCATTTCCAGAACTGCTGAAAAACCATTCCAACTGCCTGTTTTAATGCCAACCACTGTGCGTAATGTGTGGGCGTTAGCATCATTAGTAACACCATCTTGAGACACATTTTCATAGCGGTAACGCAGGTTTAATATCGGTGTCGATGCCTCAATAGCTTCTTGAAAACTTTCGGCATATGTTGTTTGCGGCAGCAAAATAACACTTGAGGCCAACAAACTTGATAGGAGAACCTTCAACTGTTTTGTTTTATTCATGTCAATTTCCTTAATGGATTAATTATTGTGATTAATTTTTACCCCCTTAACCACAACTGTACTTTGATTATAATCAAATCAAATAAAGAAAACTTAAACTTAAAGTTGCTAAAAAAAGCTTAAGCAAACCAATATTTTTTCTCAAATTTAAAATCATAAAATTATAGTGTCTTGTAGCCTGTCTTCGCCTTCTGTATTATACGAACCAAGCAACCTAATCAGAAAGCAGATAAATGAAATTTGACGGCACCAAAAATTATGTAGCAACTGACGATTTGAAAGTTGCGGTTAACGCCGCCGCCACCATTGGCAGACCACTGTTAATCAAGGGTGAGCCAGGCACAGGCAAAACTGTTTTGGCTAATGAGGTTGCGGGCGCACTGGGCAAAAACCTTATTGAATGGCATGTAAAGTCCACCACCAAGGCACAACAAGGCCTGTATGAATATGACGCGGTATCGCGCCTGCGGGACAGCCAGTTGGGTGATGAAAAAGTTCACGACATTGCCAACTATATTAAAAAAGGCAAAATGTGGGAGGCGTTTACTGCTGAAAACTCACCTGTTTTGCTTATTGATGAAATTGACAAGGCCGACATTGAATTCCCCAACGACCTGTTGCTTGAGCTAGACCGTATGGAATTTCATGTTTATGAAACTGGCGAAACAATTAAAGCCGTTAACCGCCCTTTGGTTATTATCACTTCAAACAATGAAAAAGAGCTGCCAGATGCATTTTTGCGTCGTTGTTTTTTCCATTACATTCAGTTTCCAGAAGCCGCCACCATGCGCGCCATTGTTGATGTTCACTTTCCCGACATTCAAAAAGAACTGGTGGCTGAGGCATTGAATATTTTTTACGAAATACGCGACATTCCCGGCATGAAGAAAAAACCCTCCACGTCTGAGGTTCTCGACTGGCTTAAACTTTTAATGGCAGAAGACCTACCCCTAGAAGTATTAAAATCTCGTGATACAAAAACCCTGATACCGCCCCTGCATGGCGCATTGCTTAAAAACGAGCAAGACGTGCATTTGTTGGAACGCCTAGCGTTTGTTAACCGCTCGCAAAACCGAGAGTAATAAGAACGTTATTTAGCTTTATCCGCCACAATAGCGGCGGCTTTGGATATATTATCAGCCCAGTTTTGTGATGAGCTGTTGATAAGCGCGGTTATGTGTGAATTAAACGGTACATGGTCAGTGCCAAGGTTTATCCAACCAATACCGCTATAAAGCACAATGGTTTCAACCCCGACACTGGCGGAAATCATGCCCGGTGCTGATGGTGCTGATATCACAATATCCATTTGCTTGGTCAGGGCGGCCACACCTTCAATGTCTTGCTTATAATCAAGCTCATCAAACGAAATTAGCTTGGTGTTAAATTTCTTTTCAATCTCTGCCACCTCATCAGCGCAGTTTTCATACATAAGGTTAAAAAAGCTAACACCCTTTAGCTTTAGTATTTCGCCCCATTCCCCTATTGAGGAATATTGCTGTGTGCGTGTTTTTTTAGTTTTTGCCCCACTCCAACAAAGGCCAACTTTCAAACCCTTGCTTGTCTTTGCTACTTTTTTCGCCCAGTTTTCTGCCAGTTCAGCATCAACCGTTAGCTCCACGTTGTCACCTGCAAAATCTGCGATGTCGGTGCGTAAATATCTAAACAGGCTCATCTGGCTAATGGCTACATCTAGGGCGTTTACATCCCAGTTATATTTAAACGATGTTACTCCACCAACATTCTCGCTGTCATATGGCTTAACATCTGCTTTTGGGAATGTTCTGGCGAACAGACTAACCAATCTTGGCTCAACCTCAATAACCACATGCTCGGCTTGGGCAATAACCTCAGGAATACACGAAATGAACAATATCTGGTCGCCTATGCCTTGCTCGGCTGATATCAGGATTTTTTTACCCTCCAAGCTTTCACCGCGCCAAAACTTTAACTTATGCTCATATTTAATGGCCTTTGGATAATTTGGCTTTAGCCTATAGTCATTCTCAGCCCAGCCTTCAGCAAGATTACCCATTGTCAGCAGGTTTTGCCCACGGTTGTGGTGCAATTGGGCGTTTGACTTGTCTCGCTTTATGGCTTTTTCCAAATATTGGTTTGATGCTTCCAAATTGCCCTGTGCCGCTTTCAGCTCGCCCATATTTGCCAGTGCAGTCATATAGTTCGGCTTTAGGCGCAGGGCCTCTTCATAAAACTTTTCAGCGTTTTCAAAATCTCTGTCCGCAGCAACCGCAACACCAAGGTTTACCCACGTTTCAAC
>DAOWAS010000045.1 GCA_030634465.1 Alphaproteobacteria bacterium
TGCGGCAATACATTTATACTTAAGCCAAGTGAAAAAGACCCTGCAGTGCCAATGCGTTTGGCTGAACTGCTGATAGAAGCAGGCGCACCTGCTGGCGTGTTAAACGTTGTTAATGGCGACAAAGAAGCCGTTGATGTGCTTTTAACTGACAAGCGTATTAAAGCTGTTAGCTTTGTTGGTTCCACCCCAATTGCGCAATATATTTATGCCACATCAACCGCTAACGGCAAGCGTTGTCAGGCCATGGGTGGTGCTAAAAACCACATGATCATTATGCCTGATGCTGATTTGGATGCGGTGTGTGATGCTCTTATTGGCTCAGCTTACGGTTCAGCAGGCGAACGTTGCATGGCTATTTCAGCCGCCGTTGCTGTGGGCGGTGTTGGTAATGAGGTTGTGCAAATGATGAAGCCAAGAGTTGAAGCGCTAAAAATTGGCCCTTCAATGGACGAAACCAGTGAAATGGGCCCACTGATTACCAAGGAACATTTTGAAAAAGTTAAAAGCTATGTGGACATGGGCGTTGCCGAGGGGGCTGATTTGGTTGTTGATGGTCGCACCTTCCGCTGTGACAAACAGGGTTATGAAAACGGCTATTTCCTAGGCGGTTGTTTGTTTGATAACGTAACAAAAACCATGAAATCATACCAAGACGAGATTTTTGGCCCTGTGTTGCAGGTTATGCATGTTGCTAATTTTGATGAGGCAATTGCCCTGCCAAACGACCATCAGTACGGTAATGGTACATCTATCTTCACCCAAGATGGTGACGCCGCTAGAACATTCGCTGATAGTGTTGAGGTTGGCATGGTTGGCATTAACGTGCCTATTCCTGTGCCGCTGTCATTCCACACATTTGGCGGTTGGAAAGACAGCGCCTTTGGCGACACTAACCAACACGGCGAGGCAGGGGTTCGCTTTTTCACAAAAACAAAAACCGTAACCAGTCGTTGGTCAAAAGGTATCCGCGTGGGGGCAGAATTTGTAATTCCGACACTAAACAGCTAAAAGTAGAAAATATAAACAGTTAACATTAATGTTAGGGGACGACAGCAATGACACGTTTTATTCTAGTATCAGTTTTATCTTTATTTTTAGTTTCATGTGGTGAAGCAGGCGAAAGCCAACAAACAAGCAACACCTCAGTTGATGTTGAAATTGCATATGAGAAGTTTACCTTGGACAATGGCCTTAGAGTTATTGTGCATGAAGACCATAAAGCACCAATTGTAGCGGTAAACATTTGGTATCATGTGGGCTCAAAAGATGAGCCCGAAGGTCGTTCTGGCTTTGCCCATTTGTTTGAGCATTTGATGTTTAATGGTTCAGAGAATTACGACGATGAATATTTTGGCCCCTTTGAAAAGGTTGGTGCCACAGGCATGAACGGTACTACAAACTTAGACCGTACCAATTATTTTGAAACTGTACCAACCCCGGCGCTAGACATGGCATTGTGGATGGAAAGTGACCGCATGGGTCATTTGCTTGGTGCTATTACCCAAGAAAAACTGGACGAGCAACGTGGTGTTGTACAAAACGAAAAACGCCAAGGTGAAAACCGTCCTTATGGCCGTGTTTATGAAAAGCTGTTAACTGGTCTGTACCCCGATGGTCACCCATATAGCCACACTGTTATTGGTTCAATGGAAGACCTGAATGCAGCGTCCCTTGATGATGTTCACCAGTGGTTCAAAGATTATTACGGTGCCGCAAACACAGTTATGGTTATTGCAGGCGATGTAACCGTTGAAAAAGCAAGAGAGCTTGCTGAAAAATATTTTGGCGACATTGCCCCAGGCCCACAAGTTTCTAAACAAAAAGCTATGGTTCCTGTGCGCTTAAACAACACAAGTGAGAGCATGCACGACCAAGTGCCACACCGCGCTATTTTCCGTGGTTGGAGTGTTGCTGGACGTTCAACCCATGATGAAACCTTGTTGGCTATTGCCTCTGAAGTATTGGGCGGTGGCAAAAACTCGCGTCTTTATCAGGAATTAATGTATAAAAGACAGCTTGCTTCAAGCGCCAGTACATTTCTTGCGGGCGGCGAGCTAGCCAACATGTTTGGTGTACAGGTTATATTACAGCCTGATGCTGATTATGACGAAGTTGTTGCTATTGTTGATGCGGAAATTGCCAAGTTTATTGAGCATGGCCCCACAGCAGAAGAGCTAACACGGGTTAAAGCTTCACAAGTGTCCACATCCATTCGTGGGTTGGAGCGCATTGGTGGCTTTACTGGTAAGGCAAACATTTTGGCAACTGGCGAGGTTTTCGCTGGCAACCCAGACCAGTATAAAGCTGAGCTTGCGTGGATTGAAAGCGCAACAAGCGAAGATGTTCGTGCCGCCACTGAACAGTGGATAAGCAACGGTTATCATCAGCTTACAGTATTGCCAAATGCTAAATATGAAGCATCGGCTGAGGGTGTGGATCGTAGCACTGGTCTGCCAGAAGTTGGTGCTATGCCAGATTTGGCGTTCCCAACTATTGAGCGCGCTACACTGTCAAATGGTATTGAAGTGCTGTTTGCCAAACGCTCTACCGTTCCGATTGTTAATGTAGCTGTGCAGTTTGACGCAGGCTTCGCCGCAGATATGGGAGTGCCTGCAGGTACTGCGACATTTACCTTAGGAATGTTGGATGAGGGAACACCTACAAATGACGCGTTGGCAATATCATCTAAACGAGAAACCTTAGGTGCAACAATCTCAATCTCATCTGATGTAGATATGTCAAATGTTAGACTGTCAGCGTTAAAGTCAAACCTATCTCCATCGCTTGACTTGTTTGCTGACGTTATTATGAACGCTTCATTTAATGAAGCGGATATTGAGAGAGTTAGACCGCAAATTTTAGCGGGTATTGAGCAAGAAAAATCTGATGCCGTTAATCTTGGCTTTAGAAATTTACCTCCACTGGTTTATGGAAAAGACCATGCTTACGGCATTTCAGCAACTGGGTCAGGAAACAAAGACAGTGTTGAAACTATTACACGTGACCATATGGTTACATTCAAAAACACATGGATTCGCCCTGACAATGCCACCATTATGGTTGTTGGTGACAGCACACTTGATGAAATGGTTGCTGAGCTTGAGCGTGTGTTTGCAAGTTGGAAAACACCAGCAACTGAACTGCCGGTTAAAAACCTAGCAAGCGTTGATATGCCTGAAGGCACACGGGTTATTATTATGGATAAACCAGAAGCACAGCAAACTGTTATTCTTGCCGGTCATTTGTTACCAAATGCTGCTGATGATAGAAATTTAACTATCTCCACAGCCAATGGTGTTCTTGGTGGGTCTTTCACAGCACGAATAAATATGAACCTGCGTGAAGACAAAGGCTGGTCATATGGCGCACGTTCAATAATGATGGAAAACAAAGGGCAGGGCATGTTCTTGCTTTATGCCCCAGTGCAAACTGACAAAACCAAACTTTCATTGGAAGAGCTAGAGCGTGAGTTGGCAGAATATCTGTCTAGCAACCCTGCCACACCTGATGAGATGGCAAAAGTACTAGCAAACCGTGTTAACCGTTTGCCAGGTGCTTTTGAAACGGGCTCATCAGTTCTTAGTAATTTGTTAGCTAACCAACGTTTTGGTCGTGGTGATGACTATGTGGTTAACTTAGCAGGACGTTACCAACAAATAACACTAGATGATATTCATACTGTTGCGGGTGATGTTATCTCGCCTAAGCAACTGGTATGGTTGTTGGTTGGCGATCAGGCTGTTATTGCCGATGAGGTAAGGGCTTGGTCTAAAGTTCCAGTTGAAATTTGGGATAAAGAAGGCAACCCGATAGCTGAGTAAGCAATAAAGTAAAACCTAAAAGAATAATTAGGAAGTAATAATGAATTTTAATCTAAACGAAGACCAGCAGGCGTTCCAAGACATGGCACGCAAATTTGCTAAGGACGAGCTTGCCCCTAATGCGGCAAAATGGGATGAGGAAAAAATCTTCCCCAAAGATGCCTTGCGTAAGGGGGCAGAGCTTGGCTTTGGCGGAATTTATGTGGCTGAGGAATGTGGCGGTGCTGGTCTAAACCGTTTGGATTGCGTGATAATATTAGAGCAGTTGGCAATGGCTTGCCCATCTACGGCGGCATTTCTTTCTATTCATAATATGGCCGCGTGGATGATAGATACTTATGGCTGTGACGAACAGAGGGGCAAGCTGCTTCCTGAGCTAACATCAATGAAAAAAATAGCCAGCTATTGCCTGACCGAGCCATCGGCAGGGTCTGATGCAGGTTCGCTTAAAACGAAAGCGGTGCGTGATGGCGACGAATATGTGCTTACAGGTTCCAAGGCATTTATATCTGGTGCGGGCGATCATGGTTCGGACGTATATTTGGTTATGGCACGCACAGGCGTAGATGGCCCCAAGGGCATTTCGGCATTCATTGTGGAACGCGGCACCCCAGGCATGAGCTTTGGTGCGCAGGAACGTAAATTGGGTTGGCATTCACAACCCACTGCTGCGGTAATATTTGACCAGTGCCGTATTCCTGTGGGCAACCGTTTGGGCGAAGAGGGTCAAGGCTTTAAAATCGCTATGGCAGGTCTGGACGGTGGCAGGTTAAACATTGGTGCTTGCTCGTTGGGCGGGGCTGAGTTTGCCTTGGAAAGCACCATAAAATATGTCAAAGAGCGCAAGCAATTTGGCAAAGCAATTTCTGAATTTCAGGCCACACAGTTTCGCCTTGCCGACATGGCAACCGAATTAGAAGCCGCAAGGTTGTTGTTGTATAGTGCGGCGCAAAAGGTATCGGAAAAACACATAGATGCCACCACCCACGCCGCCATGGCAAAGCGTTTTGCCACTGATGTTTCATACGAAGTGGTTAATAACGCCATGCAATTGCACGGTGGTTACGGTTATTTGATGGACTATCCCATAGAGCGAATTTTGCGCGACTTGCGGGTGCATCAAATTTTAGAAGGTACAAATGAAATAATGCGGGTGATAATTTCACGCTCGCTATTGAAGTAATGCTTATGAGTGAAGAAGATATTGTTTTTGAGGTTAAAGGTTCTCTTGGACTTATTACCCTTAATCGTCCCAAAGCCCTAAACGCCCTGACCCACAGCATGTGTGTTGCCATATACACGCAACTGCAAGCGTGGAAGGACGATAACAGTGTTGGTGCGGTGTTGATAAAGGGGGCAGGGGAAAAGGCCTTTTGTGCCGGCGGCGATGTTATTGCGCTTTATAATTCTGGCAAAGCCAACAAAGAGGGCGACGAAACCGCCACAGAATGGCGAGATTTTTTCCACGATGAATACCGTATGAATGCCGCCATACACGATTTTCCCAAACCATATATTGCCCTGATGAACGGTTTTGTCATGGGTGGTGGTGTTGGGGTGTCTGTGCATGGCTCGCACCGTGTGGCTAGCGAAAACACCAAACTTTCCATGCCTGAAACTGGTTTGGGGCTAATTCCTGATGTTGGTGGTGGTTATTTTATGCCCCGTTTGGCGGGTGAAATGGGCATGTATTTAGCCCTGACAGGCGCGCGGGTAAAAGCTGGCGACTGTGTGGCTATGGGCATTTGCAACAGCTTTGTTCCCGCTAGCAACCATGATGCCCTGATTGCGGCACTAATCGCTGAAGATACGCTTGATGGCAGTGCCGTGGATAAGGTAATAGCATCGTTTTCTGCTAGCATTGATGGCGGTGAAATTTCAGCAAAACAAGCTGAGATCGATAGCACTTTTAATAAATCAAGCGTTGATGAAATATTGTCCGCCCTGAAACATGATGCATCTGAGTGGGCATTAGGCGTGGCGGAAACATTAGAAAAAATGTCACCCACTAGCCTGAAGGTAACCTTCAAACAAATGCGCCGTGGGGCTGAAATGAGTATTCACGATGGTTTGAAGATGGAGTTCAGGGTGGTGAACCGAATTTTACTAGCTGATGATTTTTATGAAGGGGTGCGGTCTATTTTACTGGACCGCGACTTTGCCCCCAAGTGGCAGCCAAACCAGTTAAGCTTGGTTGATGATGCCAAAATAGAAACATATTTTGCTGACTTAGGTGAACTGGAACTTAAGTTTTAAAATGTCTAATTGATTGAGATCATTCACAGATAGATAATTTTTATGCCAAAACAGCAAACTTGGCGATTTTGAATTTTTTTAGGATTATGGTTATGACAAAAATAGCTTTTATTGGCCTTGGCAACATGGGACTGCCAATGGCGAAAAACTTACTTTCCGCAGGCCATGAAGTGCATGCCTTTGATCTTTCAGAAGAAACCGTTGCAAAGGCTGTAGCGGCAGGGGCAATTGCGGCGAAAAGTGTTATCAGCTGTTTGGATGATGTTGAGGTGGTTGTTAGCATGGTTCCTGCTGGCCCCCATGTGAAATCGCTTTATTTGGGCGACAAGGGCATTATTGAAAATGCGGGCAAAGATACGCTGTTTATTGATTGCTCAACCATTGACGTGGCAACAGCGCGGGAAGTTAACACGGCGGCCACAAAAGCTGGCTTCGACATGGTAGATGCCCCCGTATCTGGCGGTGTCGGCGGTGCAGAAACAGGCACGTTAACATTTATGGTCGGTGGCAGCGAGCAAGCGTTTAACCGCGCCAAGCCAATTTTAGATGTTATGGGTGGGCGCATTATCCACACTGGCGGTGCTGGTAACGGCGAGGCCGCAAAAATTTGCAATAACATGCTGTTGGCTATTTCCATGATCGGTTCCTCAGAAATTTTTACTCTGGGTCGCAAGCTTGGCTTGGACGATCAGGTTTTGTTTGATGTTGCCTCAACCTCATCAGGTCGCTGTTGGTCGTTGGATACATATTGCCCAGTACCAGGCCCGGTACCAACATCGCCCGCTAATAATGATTATAAGGCAGGTTTCGCCGTTGATATGATGTTGAAAGACCTGCGCTTAGCCAAGGTGGCAGCCGATGACACAGGCGCCAACACCCCACTTGGGGCATTGTCAGAACAGCTTTATACTCAGTTATCAGAAAGCGGGCATGGCGGTTTGGATTTTTCAGGTGTTTTCCAAATGTTAGATGAAAAACTGTAAGATAAGCGCAAGCAATGGCGAATAATTATTAGAAATTACAACTAATTTTAACTTAAATGTTCTCTTTCATTAATATAATTTTAGAAAACTTCTTTAATTATGTCATTTAAAGCACTAATGTTTTGTTGAATTTAACCAGACTAGGTAGATGTTATGAATGATGAACACTCAGAAAAAGCCCAAACCAAAGCAACCTTCCTTGAATGCTTGCGATTAGTTGAACGTTTACACAGACGTTTGTTGGATGTTTTACGTTACCGTTTGGAAGAAGTAGGAAGAACTGAGCTTAACTCAGTTCAGGCACTGCTTATTTATAACGTTGGTGAACAGGAAATGACCGCAGGCGAATTGCGCACCCGTGGCTATTATCTTGGTTCCAACGTTTCTTACAATTTGAAAAAGCTGGTGGAAATGGGCTTTATCTCGCATCAAAAGTCTGAGCATGACCGTCGCTCTGTTCGTGTGTCCTTAACTGAAAAGGGTCGCATGATTAGTGAGTTGATCGATAATCTTTACGACGAACAGTTGGAAGAGATTATGGGTGATGAGCTTCTTGGGCTTGATGATATGCGTGTATTGCGCAAAAATTTGCGTAATTTAGAGCGTTATTGGAGCGACCAATTACGCTTTACCTAATATTGTTTTTAACTTCACATTAATATTAGTTTTATTGCATTTGAAAATACATTATTAACATCTATGTGTTGATAATCGTGTTTAATTTGTATTTCTGCTAGTTTTTTTATTGAAACATTGTTTAAGTGCAGATATCTCAGTTGTTAAGAATAATAAGAAAACTAAATATCAGGCAGGAATGCAATGAAAGAGTACGAACATTATTTTAATAACGCTCTGGGTTCTATTAAAGAAGAAGGGCGTTACCGTGTTTTCACCGAAATTGGGCGGCACAAAGGAAATTTTCCTGAGGCCACTTATTATTCGGATGAGGGCGGCGAAAAAAACATACGTGTTTGGTGTTCGAACGATTATCTAGGTATGGGGCAAAACCCAAAAGTTATTTCTGCCATGCACGAAGCCTTGGAACTGCACGGCGCAGGCTCTGGCGGTACTCGCAACATTGGCGGCACCAACCATTATCATGTTTTGTTGGAGCAAGAGCTGGCTGAACTGCACAATAAAGAAGCGGCCTTGTTGTTCACTTCTGGCTATATTTCAAATTCAGCAACCATATCGTCCATGGCGCAGGCCATGCCGGGTTGTATTATTTTCTCAGACGCGCTTAACCATGCCTCAATGATACAAGGCATTCGTGAAAGCCGCGCTGAAAAACGTATTTTCCGCCATAACGATGTTGCCCACTTGCGCGAGCTGTTGGCAGAAGCAGACCCCTTAGCACCAAAGCTTATTGCGTTTGAAAGCGTATATTCAATGGACGGCGACATTGCGCCAATTAAAGAGATTTGCGATCTGGCTGATGAGTTTTCAGCACTTACATATTTGGACGAAGTCCATGCGGTTGGCCTGTACGGTGAGCACGGCGGTGGCATTGCCGAGCGTGAAGGGCTGATGGATCGTTTGACCATTATTGAAGGCACGCTAGCCAAAGCATACGGCGTTATGGGTGGTTACGTTACTGGCCCTAAAAATATTCTGGATGTTGTGCGCAGTTTTGCCCCTGGGTTTATTTTTACCACATCTAGCTGTCCTGTTTTGGCGGCGGGTGCGCTTGCAAGTGTTAAGCACTTGAAGGAAAGCAAGGTTGAGCGTGAAAGCCACCAAGAACGGGCGCAGACGCTAAAGTCTATGTTGCGTCAGCAGGGTTTGCCTGTGATGCAGTCTGAAAGCCACATTGTGCCTGTTATGGTTGGCGACCCTGTGTTGTGCAAACAGGTTACCGACATGTTGCTTAACGATTTTGGTATTTACGTACAGCCTATTAACTATCCTACCGTGCCCAAGGGAACAGAACGTTTGCGTTTAACCCCAGGGCCAACGCATACTGACCAGATGATGGAAGAACTGCTTAATGCTTTGGAAGAGGTTTGGGCGCGTTTGAAGGTTAAGCGGGCGGCTTAAGTTAGCAGGGGGTAGTTTGGCTAAAATTCCCAGAAAAAAACTGCAAGGTTCAAGTTATTATATTGAATATTTGCAACGTGGTAACAGCATTAAAGTTACCGCGATTGACCCTGTGACAGGCATTGAAGCCAGTATTGTGGGTTCAAGCAAGGTGACACAAGCTGAGCTGAACCGCGTTGCCGTGCGCAAGCTAAAATATGTTATTGAAAAACATGCCAAGGGCGAATTTGGCAAAAAATAGCCATCACCAACCGCCTGTTACTAGTAACCAGTTACCAGTAACTAGTTACCAGTTTTATGATTTTTTACGATTTGTTCTTTTTACGATTTGTGCCGAGGCCAATTTGCTTGGCAAATTCAGATCGTCTGGCGGCATAACCCGGCGCTACCATGGGATAATCTGCAGGCAAGCCCCATTTGCTGCGATAGTCTTCAGGGCTAAGACTGTAGCGTGTGCGCAAATAGCGTTTAAGCATTTTCAGCTTTTTGCCATCTTCCAGACAGATCATATGTTCATCGGTTATGGAATTTTCTATTGGCACCGCAGGTTTTTGACTAAAACCGTTTTTTGAATCTGCTTGGTTTATCAGGCTTGTAAATTTGTTATGTACCTGATCGATAACATTTGGCAAGTCGTCCAATGTTACTTTGTGGTTTCTGACATAAGAAGAAACAACTTTTGCTACTGACTTTAATAATAACTCACAATTATTGAGTTCGGTATTGTTGTTAGCCATGTTTGTCCGCCATTTAATTATTTATATAATACCTTGTTATACTGGGGGGATACTAATCAGGGTGGAACAGAAGTGTGTATTATACAACCTAATAGTTAATGATTACTTTGATATTAGTTAAAATGCTACCTTGTTTACTGTTTTTTAGTCGAATTTAGATTTTTTTTCAAAAATCTCTAATCTAGGCGTAGTACGTCCTTGGCGAACATTAGGAATATGTGGTAAGAGACCTCATGTCCTTGTTGTTTTGCGCCTACGGCATACAATAAAATGCGCTTAAACCAGTAAAGCAGACACATATATTATGAGCCAAAATAAAATAGCTATAGCTTCAGATCACGGTGGGTTTGCCTTAAAACAGCAGCTTCTAGCAGTTCTTAAATCTATGGATTATGAAGTGCTAGATCTTGGTTGTTACGACGAAAACTCGGTCGACTATCCTGAATTTGGTCACGCTATGGCTGAGGCCATTGAGGGCGGAAGTGTCGAAAAAGGTATAATTATTTGCGGTTCGGGCATTGGTATTTCCATTGCCGCCAACCGCCACGCAGGCATTCGCGCGGCGCTTTGCACCAGTGGTTTGATGGCGCGTTTGTCCCGCCAACACAACAATGCCAACGTTTTGGCATTAGGTGCGCGCATTATTGGTTTTGAAACCGCTATGGATTGTATGAACGAATTTCTAAACACTGAGTTTGAGGGTGGTCGTCACCAAACAAGAATTGAAAAAATATAACGCACTAGTGCGCACTAGTTTGCGAACTAGTGAGAATAACAAAAATTTGGAAAAAAAATGACAAGCGAACAAACCAATAAATTCTTCACCCAAAGTCTGGCTGATACCGATATTGATCTTTACAACTCTATTCAGGGCGAGATAAACCGTCAAAAAACCCAGTTGGAACTTATTGCTTCAGAAAATTTGGTTTCCGCCGCAGTTATTGAAGCCATGGGCAGTGTGCTGACAAATAAATATGCCGAAGGCTACCCTGGCAAACGTTACTACCAAGGTTGTTCAAGTGTTGATGTGTCTGAGCAGCTTGCCATTGACCGTGCTAAACAGCTGTTTAACTGTGCCTATGTTAACGTGCAGCCACACTCAGGCGCACAGGCAAATGGCGCGGTTATGATGGCTTTGGTAAAACCAAATGATACAATTTTGGGCATGAGCTTGGATGCGGGTGGTCATTTAACCCACGGTGCGCCACCAGCACAATCAGGCAAATGGTTTAACGCGATACAGTACGGTGTTCGTGAAGACACCGCGTTGATAGATTACGACGAAGTAGAGGCGCTAGCTAAAGAGCACCAACCAAAACTTATTATTGCGGGTGGTTCTGCATACCCCAGACAAATAGACTTTGCCCGTTTTCGTGCCATTGCCGATAGCGTTGGCGCATTTTTAATGGTGGACATGGCGCATTTCGCAGGGCTAGTTGCAGGTGGCGAACACCCAAGCCCATTACCACACGCCCATGTGGTTACAACCACCACCCACAAAACATTGCGTGGGCCAAGAGGTGGCATGATTTTATCTAACGATGAGGCGCTTGGTAAAAAAATAAACTCAGCCGTGTTCCCCGGTTTGCAAGGCGGCCCGTTGATGCACATGATTGCCGCCAAGGCAGTTAGCTTTGCTGAGGCGTTAGACCCAAGCTTCAAACAATATGCCAAAGATGTAATTACAAATGCGCAAACACTGGCGCAGGTAATGTTGGATAACGGTTTTGATGTGGTGTCTGGCGGTACCGACACCCACTTGGCGCTTATTGACCTGCGCCCCAAGGGCCTAACAGGCAAGGCCGCTGATGAGGCGTTAGAGCGTGCGTACATAACATGTAATAAAAACGGCGTGCCGTTCGATCCTGAAAAACCATTTATAACATCTGGCATTCGTGTGGGCAGCCCTGCTGGCACAACACGGGGCTTTGGTGTTGAGGAATTTACCCTAATTGGCCAGTGGATGACCGAGGTGCTAGATGGCTTAGCTGCCAACGGTGAAGAGGGTAACGGGGCAGTTGAAACAGCCGTGCGAGAAAAAGTTTTGGATTTATGTGAAAAGTTTCCCATTTATCCAAATTTATAGATTAAGGTGCAAACAGCCTGAGGGGGCTTAATTTAGGGAGAAGCACATGCGTTGTCCATTTTGTGGAAATGACGATACTCAAGTAAAGGACAGCCGTCCAACCGAAGATAATGCCGCCATTAGACGCAGGCGTCAGTGTTTGGGTTGTGGCGCGCGTTTCACCACGTTTGAACGTGTGCAGTTGCGCGAACTAATCGTTATGAAAAAGAATGGCAAGCGTGCGCCGTTTGACCGTGACAAGTTAGAACGCTCGCTTTCTATCGCCCTTAGAAAACGCCCTGTTGAGCCTGAGCGTGTTGAGCTGATGCTAAATGGTATTGTGCGTAGGTTGGAAAGCATGGGTGAAAGTGAAATCCCTGCTGAAACCATAGGCCATTTGGTTATGGAAGGTTTGGAGGGGCTAGACCAAGTTGCATATGTGCGCTTTGCCTCAGTTTATAAAAACTTCCGTGAAGCCGCTGACTTTGAAAAATTCCTTGGTCGTTTGGGGCCAGATAGTGACAATGGTGAAGATTAGTAACTTGTAACTAGTTGCTAGTTACTAGGCACATTTAAGCTTATGACTATAAAATTTAACAGCAATGACAAGGCTTTTATGGAAAAAGCCTTGGAGCTTGCCCGTGGGCAATTAGGTCAAGTGTGGCCCAACCCTGCGGTGGGCTGTGTGTTGGTTAAAAACGGCGTTATCATAGCTGAAGGCGTAACCCAAAAGCATGGCAGACCCCACGGTGAACAAGTGGCGTTGGATAAGGCGGGTGATGATGCCACAGGTGCCACCGCTTATGTTTCCCTAGAGCCATGCGCCCATGTGGGCAAAACCCCATCATGTGCAAAACTGTTGGTAGAAGCGGGTGTTAAGCGTGTGGTCTATGCTTGCGGTGACCCCGACGTGCGAACTTGCGGGCAGGGTGGGGACATTTTACGCCAAGCTGGTATTGATGTTGATGCGGGCTTGATGGAAGCAGAAGCGCTAGAATTAAACCAAGGTTTTTTCCTTAAAGTTCAGCAAAACCGCCCTATGGTCAGTTTAAAACTAGCCACATCTAACGACGGTAAAATAGCCGACCCAAGCTCAGCTAGCCAGTGGGTTACGGGTGAGGCCGCACGAGACAAAGGCCACGAAATGCGCGCCAGCCACGATGCTATATTGGTGGGTGTTGGCACTGTGTTGGCTGATGACCCCATGTTGGATTGCAGGTTGGCAGGGTTAGAGCATCGCTCGCCCGTGCGTATAGTGCTAGACAGCAAGTGGCGCACACCACTGTCGTCCAAACTAGTGCAAAGCGCAGGTAATATCCCCCTATGGATTGTGGGGCTAGGGCAACCACCCGCAGAACTGATGGTGTCGGGGGTTAAGTGCCTGTCATTGGCAGATAAAAAAGATATGGGCGAACTGCTTAAACTATTGGCGGGTGAGGGCATAACCCGTTTGCTGGTTGAGGGCGGTGCCAAGGTTAATGCCAGTTTTGCCACATCAGGCATGGTTGACCATGTGGCGTGGTTTAAAGCCCCACACGATATTGGTGCGGGTGGCTTAGGTGCAATTGCAGGTATGGAAATTGAAGATTTTTTGAAAGATGCGGACTTTAATAGTATAAATAGTGAGAAAATTGGAAAAGACACCCTAGTAAACTTTTCCAGAGCAGGTTAAAGAGAGCCATGTTTACAGGTATTATTACAGATAAAGGCACGGTGACAAAACTTGAGCGCGACAATGGTCTGCGTATTGAGGTTAAAACCGCCTACGACACTGCTGACATTGCCATGGGGGCAAGTGTTGCTTGTTCGGGTGTGTGTCTAACTGTTGTTGCGAAAACTGCTAATACCCTTAGCTTTGATGTGTCGGAAGAAACACTGGATAAAACATCGCTAAACACTTGGGCTGTGGGTGACAGTGTTAATATGGAACGTCCGCTAAAAGTTGGCGACGAATTGGGCGGGCATATTGTTAGCGGGCATGTGGACTGTGTTGTTAGCGTGTTGGGGTTGGTGGACGACGAGGCCTCAAAACGATTTACCATTAGCATGCCTGAAAACATTAGCCAGTTTATAGCCCAAAAGGGCAGTGTAACACTGGACGGGGTGTCGTTAACGGTTAATGACGTTCGTGATGGCGAGTTTGATGTGAACATTGTGCCACACACACAAGTCGTTACATCGTTTGGTGAGAAGAAGTTGGGGGATAAGTTTAATCTGGAAATAGATGTTTTAGCTAGATATCTATTTAGAATGGGTAAAACCATTAGCAATTAAAGGAAAACTTTCGTGCCGCAAAATCTATTATCCTCAATTGAAGAAGTTTTAGAAGACGCTAAAAATGGCCGCATGTTCATTTTGGTGGACGATGAAGACCGTGAAAATGAAGGCGATCTTATTATACCTGCTGAAATGGCAACGCCAGATGCGGTTAATTTCATGGCTAAATATGGTCGTGGTCTTATTTGCCTGACATTATCTAGTGAGCGGGTGCGAGAGCTGAACCTGCCACTTATGAGCAACGATAATCAAAGCCGCCACAAAACTGCTTTCACTGTTTCTATTGAGGCCAAAGATGGTGTTACCACTGGCATTTCCGCCGCTGACCGCGCCCGCACCATTGCCGTGGCAATTGATGCCAGCAAGGGTGCTGACGACATAGCGTCACCGGGACATGTGTTTCCGTTAATTGCACGCGATGGCGGGGTGTTGGTTCGTGCTGGGCACACCGAAGCCAGTGTTGATATATCGCGCTTGGCAGGGTTAAACCCCTCAGCCGTAATTTGTGAAATTATGAATGACGATGGCACCATGGCACGCTTACCTGACCTGATGGAGTTCTCAAAGCAACATGGTTTAAAGGTTGCTACCATTCGTGACCTTATTGCCTACAGGCGGGCAAATGACAATTTGGTTGAATGTGTGGTTGAAACTGCCCTTAACAGCAGTTTTGGTGGTAACTGGACCATGAAAACATATGTGAATAAAGCGGAATATGCCGAGCATTTGGTTTTGGTAAAGGGCGATGTTAGTGCCGATGAGCCAACTATGGTGCGTATGCATGCGCTGAATTTGTTCGATGATTTACTGTGTGAAGTTGGCAGTCGTTCGGGTCAGTTGCAACAATCTATGGATATGATAGGTGAAGAGAAAAGTGGTGTGGTGGTTATTATTCGTGATATTAGACCCACACGCTTGTCTGAAATGATGAATGAACGTAACTGTGAAGCAGGTGATGCCAGTGAAGCTAAGCCATCAACCCGCCTTAGAGATTATGGCATTGGTGCGCAAATTTTGTGCGATTTGGGGGTTAAAGATATTATTTTGCTTTCAAACACCAAGCAAAATGTTATCGGTCTTGATGGTTATGGTTTAAACATTGTTGAACAAAGAGAAATTGTAAAACAATAAAATAACGTGTTCTTAAGTTTTATCGGTGAAAGTATTGCCGATAAAGGAGGTAGTGATAATGAGTGAAGGCAAACAAGACAGGCATATTTTATTAATTGAATCGCGTTTCTATCCAGAAGTTGCCGATGAAATGATAAAAGGCGCAATTGACGTATTAAATGACGCGGGCTGTACCTATGAACGTATTCAGGTTCCTGGCACGTTGGAAATTCCATCGGTTATACGATATTCTATAAAATCCATGCAATTGTTCAGTGGTGGCGAGCGTTTTGACGGGTTTGTTGCCCTTGGCTGTGTTATTCGCGGCGAAACCGATCATTATGACCATGTTTGCAAAGAAAGTATGGCTGGTGTTCAGGGCTTATGTATGGAATATGCTATTGCTGTTGGTAATGGTATTCTAACAGTGGACACCGAAGCGCAAGCAATGGCACGTGCCAAAGTAAGCGAAGGCAACAAAGGCGAAAAAGCTGCCCTTGCCTGTATTGAAATGATTAACCTTAAAAACAGATTTGGATTAATGCGCAAATGACCGCTCCTAACCCTTTAATTGACAATAATCAGAATAGGCGCTCCGTAGCACGGCTTAATGCGGTGCAGGCGCTTTATCAGTTACGCATGTCAGCAGACAGTGTGGCAGATAGCGTGGTAAGCGAGTTTAAAGACCACCGTTTAAATGCGTCAGGCGACCCTGAAAGCGTTGGTGAGGCCGATGAAAAGCATTTTAGCAAGATTGTTGAAGGGGTAAACACCCGCGCCAAAGAAATTGATGATTTGATAGCTAGTGTACTGCGCGATGATTGGAAAATTGAGCGTTTGGAGCATATTTTGCTTAGTATATTGCGGGCGGGTGTGTTTGAAATTATTGCTTGTGACGACATTCCTGTGGCCGTTGTGGTTGATGAGTATATTGAAGTGACTAAAGCTTTTTATGATGGTTCAGAGCCGGGCTTTGTAAACGGTATTCTGGATAAATTGGCTAAAAAATGCCGAGCTTAAAAAAATATAGGGCTTAAGCGTGCCTGAATTTGACCTTATAGAAAAATATTTAAAACCTTTGGCGCAAGACCAAGCCGCCTTGGGGCTGACAGATGATGCCGCAATATTAAATTCCAGCCACGGTTGTTCGCTAGTTTTAAGCAAAGACATGATGGTTGAAGGGGTGCATTACAGTGCGGGTACTCCGCCCAAAGAATTAGCCAAAAAATTATTACGGGTTAACCTGTCTGACCTTGCCGCTATGGGGGCGACACCTAAGGGTTATTTGTTAGGGTTAAGCCTGCCCGCAAATTTTACCACAGAGCAATCCCACAACTGGTTGTCTGCATTTGCCCAAGGCTTGGCAGAAGACCAAAAGCTTTATAACATTTCACTTTTAGGTGGTGACACCGTGGCGGTTGAAGGCAAAGCAGTTTTGTCCCTGACCATTATTGGTGAAGTGCCCGTGGGCAAGGCCATAAAACGAACTGGGGTAAAGGCGCGCGATCTTATAATGTTTACTGGCAGTTTGGGCGATGCCGCCTTGGCACTAAATCTGGAAA
>DAOWAS010000062.1 GCA_030634465.1 Alphaproteobacteria bacterium
ATCACCGGATATTTCTAAAGCAGGGTCACCCGTGGCATCAGTATCACAAATGAGAGTGCCATTGTTTCCAGCCTCCACAGCGGCACAAGCTGCATAGGCATTATTAGTTTCGGTTAAAACTAAAGCCGTCGCTATAAGTGCGGATGATGAGAGAAGTGCTAACTTAATGTTTTTACGCATAACAAAGTCCTTCAAAAAACTAAAATACTTAAAAATTTTATTGTTTGCCCACAAAGGCGCCAACGGCGTTTTCACCAGTGCCGCTTAATGACCATGTGCCGCCAATTTCAACGGCTGAGGGGCCAAAAAAGCTGCCTGAAAGCGTGCCAGATAATACAGCGTCGTCACTTGCGGCAGTGCCTGAAAATAAACTACCTGTTGATATTGAACCTGTGGAGGTGAAATTGCGCCATGCAGACACAGCACCTGTTTGCACATTTTCTTTTCCCATGTTTGTAAAAGTGCCGTTAACAGCATTAGTACCAAAATCAACACTGAACGCCACGTCGCCAGAAACCCTGTAAAGCGTAGTACCCGCAACCAAGTTACCCAGCGTTAGGCCGTTAAAAGTGGCTGATCCAGTTGTGGGCATGTCGGCACCTTTAGTTTTAATACCAAAAGCGATGGAGCCAAAAGCGAAGTTACGTGTGTTTTGGTCGGGTGAGTTCCAAATGCCTAGGGTTACATATGACTGACCATATGTAGCGTCCCCTGGGATAAGCATGATAAAATCTCTAGATGTGCTAGCAACAGAATAAACCCTAAAGCTATTATCGCTTGCTGCAGCATCAATATCACCTGCGGTAAATGCCTGATCCATGTCTATGCCACCGTGGGCAATTTCAACCTCAAAACTTGCGCCTGTATGCGTATAATCTACATGCGAAGCACTAGTAATGCCCAACTGACCTGTGGCAACGTTTGATACAGTTCCATCATTTGCCAAGTCAAAGCTAATTACGGCTGATGATGCCGCAAAAACCTCATCAACTGTTAATGCAGCAATAGAAGTATTGGTAGGTGTAGGAGGCGGTGGAGGAGGAGGTGGTGGTGGTGTTATTCTGGTTGCTGGTGATGAACCGCCACCACAAGCCGTAAGAATTAAACAACCAATAAGCGCGCCCAAAATGGGCTTAAAAACTAAATTCTTCACAAGTTACCCCCTCAGATAAACACAATTTATATTAGTTTTATTCTATACAATAACTAATAACAAGTGAATTGCAGTAGGTGGTATAAATATGGTTGTGTTCGTGTGAGGGTAATTTCTTTGTGAGATGCTGTGTTTGAAAAGTCTGTGATTAGCAGTGGACTGCGCACACCGAAAATAATGCGGGAGCTAAGTAGAATGGGAGGGCTCGTGAAAGCCCTCCCATCTTAGATTAGTTTAATTAGAACCGTGCACGGGCTCTAAGGTAGTAAGAACCACCGTTGAAGCCAAATGGACCGGCTTCAGGATAGAGCTGACCAAGGCCACCAGCGCCTGGGTTCTCATCAGAGTAGTTGCTGAACAAGTTATCAACACCAGCGATAAGCTCTACGTTTTCAGTAACTTCGTATGCTACCTCAACATCGATCAAAATCTCAGAACCAATACCGTTAACACCGTTTCCAGTATCGTCCCAACCACCATAGTAGTTAGCACGCATCAGTGTACGGAATTGACCTTGAGCATGTGACCAAGTCAGGCTGCCTTTGACGTTAGGCAACAGATCCTCGAGCGCATTAACACGACCAGCACTGATTGGGTTAAGTGCACCAGTGTCTGTTACTTCTGTTTTAGTATAGTTAGCAGCAAGGATTAGGTTTGACTGACCGCCGGCAAAATCGAAGCCATAGCGACCAACAACGTCAATACCTTGAGTACTTGTACTAAAGCTATTTGAGAAGAAACGGAATTGAGCAAGATCATCTAAGCCAATAAAGTTTTGGCGGTCGATTGTTCCAGCTGCATCCAAGCCAGCCAAAGCGTCTGATACACTACCATAGGTAGTACCATCAACTGAGTTAAGTGCTTCAAGGAAGTCAACATTGGCACCCAGTGCTACACGGCCATTCACGTTGATATCAAAGAAATCAACCGTCCAAGTCGCAGCACCCAGATCGAAGGCAAAACCAAGCGATATGTTACGAGCTTCCTCAGTACCAAGTGATGGACGGCCATTGCCTTGAGCTTCAATGAAGTCAGCAGCCAATTGACCAGCCGCTGATGACAGAGGTAAAGTACCTTGGTCAATCAATACGCCTGCAACATTCTGAGTGGTCACGTTAGTGATATTAGCCTGACCAGATGTAGGAGCATGGAAACCAGTTGAGTAAGTACCACGGATACGGAAACTATCAGTTACAGTATAGAGGCCCGCTATTTTATAATCTAGCGTATCTCCAAATGCACTATAGTCCTCATAACGCAGAGCACCTTGAACGGTGAACTCATCAGTCACATCAGTTTCAATGTCGGCATAAACAGCATAGCTATCTTGCGAATTGGATGAGCTGTTCGGGAAACCACCAAAGCCGTTTGAGCTTGATGAGAAACCTTGGTCAGCAAGAGGTCCAAGCGCGAAGGAAGCAGCATCACCAGCAAACAGGTCAAAGCGTTCTTTGCGGTATTCACCACCAAACGCGATGTTAATGTCAGAGGCAAAATCACTTTTAACAGCATATGAGAAATCTGCATTTACAGATGTTTCGATTTGCTCTTGACCACCAGGTACGAAGTCCCGTGGAGTGTTAGGCCCAAGCGACGCATTCACTGTATTGCGGATGAAGAAATCGGTACGGTTCGAGCCGTGTGTCAAGCTCAAGTCATATGATAAACCGTTACCAAGATCCATCTCACCGCGTACACCACCAGCGATACTGAAGTCTCTGTTGTTACCGCCAAAGCGTGGTACAAAACCACCTGGGATGGTTTCAATAAAAGAGAAACAGTTTGCACTAGCAACAACAGCAGCCAAAACATCAGCGTCAGGGATCAAGCCGTTCAGTGGGATGCCAGCAGGGCAAGTTTCGCCAACACCAATGCCGTCCAAATCACCAACACGAACAGAAGCACCACCGTCTGGATCGAGCGCGCCAGTTGCGTCAACCAATGGGCCACGATACACGCCGCCACGGTTAGTTGGATTTCTGTAGAAGAAACCGCCTGTTACTTTACGCTCAGCATAACTACCGAAAGCATATAGTTCAGCAGAATCGCTAAGCTGAATTGCTGAGTTTACAAACAGTTTAATATCGTCTTCTACGTCTGGCTGACCCCAATATTGAGGCGCTTCATCTGTATAAGAGTTGATAGTTTGGAAATCAGCAGCATCTGTATTACCTGCGGCAATCAGTGCAAGCACATCGTCACGAACAACCGAGCGAACAGTACCGTCTGTATCTCCGTATTCCGCTGTGATGTTAATAAAGCCTTCATCGCCAAGTGGCAAACCAACGTTACCAGAGATGCGGTAGTTGTCGCCGTCGCCTGCGTAAGTTGAGCCGTAAGACACTTCAACCTGGCCTCCTTCAGCGTTGTCTTTCAAGACAAAGTTGATAACGCCAGCAATAGCATCAGAGCCGTACTGTGAAGAGGCACCGTCGCGCAGAACTTCAACACGCTTAAGCGCAAGTGAAGGTATAGCCGAGATATCAACGCCTTGCGAACCATCAGAGATGCCGCCGCCAAGGAATGAAATAACCGAGCCGCGATGACGACGCTTGCCGTTTACCAGTACAAGTGTGTTGTCAGGTGACAGGCCGCGCAAGTTAGCAGGGCGAACAATACTGGCCGCATCTGAAATTGGCTGTGAGTTGATGTTGAAAGACGGAACAGATGTTCTCAACAGATCCTGCACATCGCTTGATGAACTCTGACGGAATTCCGCAACGCCAATAACGTCAACTGGTGCCGGTGTATCTGCCGCAGAACGGCCTTTACGGCGTGTGCCAATTGTTACAATTTCTTCAACGTACACAACTTCAGTGCCGTCGTCGGTGTCAGCACTTGTTTGCGCAAAAGTGGGCGCCACCAAAATGCTGGTCAGCAGTGCCGTTGATGTCATCAACGCCAGATGCCTTTTGTAAGTAGTTCCAACCATAGATAAATCCTCCAAATGGTATTTTGTGTTTTACTAATTTCATTGAGGCTAAAGCCCTGCCACCGGGCAGTAACTCTTCGCCTCAACCTTTCCCTCAGCTTGTATCGTACTCTGTAAATAAACCGTGTCAATCTGCAATACCCTTAATATGTCCAACTAGTTCTGACGGGATACAGTTTGAACAATTGAGGAGTGGTGAGTTTACATCGGTAAAAGGCCTAGCTGAGATGTATAAAACTGATGCAGAGAATGTGACAAGAACACTTCGCTTAGCCTTCTTGTCACCTAAGATAGTTGAGGATATTTTAGATGGAAAACATCCACTTGAGTTAACCTCACATGCCATAAGGCGCACTCAACACTTCCCATTAAACTGGGGTGAGCAAGTTTATGCACTAGGGTTAAAATAAATTAAACCAACGGTCTGGCTACAGGAAAGTGGCGACAGAGACTTTCTGCAAAATGACCTAATAATTGCCTATAAAGCCAGTCTCACAATATAGATAAATCATGAATAAGCCCGCAAAGGCCGCAGAACTGCGGGCTTCGTGCGAGGTGCTTGTCTGGCTGTGGGTTGGCAAGGGAGAGGGAGTGGTGGGCCCGGCAGAACCGCGTGTTTTGTTTGTTTTCAATGACTTATATTGTCTAACCTTCCCAAAACGGCCCTTATTTCCATTGGGGTCCTTAAATAGTGTCTAACCTTTCACCACACCAAGAAAAAGTAATCCCTCTTATTGAAAGCAAGCTTATGCCGCATGATATTGGACGTGGTGAACCTGACGCTCTCTAACTTCTAATGGTAGCTTCAGCCCCTTTGAGGCTATAAGCAACTCTGTTCCTACACGCTTATCTTGAAGAGAATAATTAATGTCAAAAACATATTGGCGTCGGCTTTTGTATAAATTTCTTATTTGATCTGCATTGTCATATGTAACTAACCAAGGATAGTTCAAACCCAATATTGCCTCTGCAACTTCTTTATGATCATCCGGGCCATAAAAACTTGTGTAAAGGCTGGAGCCTTTGTTGAAATATGGAGGGTCAATACAGAACAATGTTTCCTTTGGAAGGTAACTGCTTTGGTTCATAAATTTAACAGCATCATGGCGTGTAAGGTGTATTCGTGATCTATATTTTTTTATTCGGGTTATTCTTCGAACTAAATTTATTCTGTTAAACCTGCAATCCATTTTATAATTACCATTTTGTTCAAACCCACCAATGACCCCAGCGCCTTTGATTATTCCAGATCTATTCGTGCGGTTGAGATAAAATGCTGCAAACCCCAAAGCGATAGGGTCAGATATATCTTCTTTTAATTGAGTTTCACGTTGAATGCGCCATTGATCAACAGATATTTCCGTCGTCATAATAAGGTGAATTAAATCATCTGTATGATCCAGAACCGCTTTCCAAAAACTCCAGATTGACGGGTCAACATCATTAATATGTATATCACTAACATAGCCACCAAAAAGTAATGAAAGGGCCAATCCACACCCACCAGCATAAGGCTCAACATAATGAAATCTTTCCATCCTATTGGTTTTTATGACTTTAGCCATTAAGGGTTTTAGGCATGCTTTGCCGCCTGGGTATCTAAGAGGTGAGCATGTTTTAGACATATATACATCCTTCAGATAACAATAATTGAAGGCAACCTAGCAGATTGAAAAACGTACGGCCACTACTTTATAAACTATGTTTTCCCCTTTGCGTCCTCTGCAAGTTGAATGAATAATTTCTCCATTGTCTCAAAATCATTGAAAAGCTGTTCACCATTAAAAAATGCGGCGGTTTTATTATGCTTTGTTGAGTTTCCAGCATCTGATATTCTTTTAACTACATCACGCAGTGACTTTGTTTCCTTTTTTGTCCCTAAAGACAATTGTGTCATTTTTTCAGCACTTAAAAATGAATGGAAGTCGGTTTTATCTGTCCTTCCACAAACAGCCGTTAATGTTTCCAAAAATGACCAGGCACCTATTGTTAAAAACAAGGTGTGTGTTGATAGCGGTAAAGAGCATAATGAAAAATATAGCTGTTCCAATTTATAACTAGGAATTTCTTTAAGGGCCTCTTGAAGCTTGTCACTTGGTTTTATTTTTGTTGGTTTTTTTGGCTTCTTTGGTTTTTTTGTTTTTCCTTTTTCGCCATCACCGTCCTCTTTTTCTGTTAAATCCCGACGGTCTTCATGTTTACCTGTAAGGCCCTCCATTCCTCGCAGTTTGTGTGAATAATCAACAATACCTGCCGCATCCACTCTTGTTGTTAGTTTTTGGGTGGCTATGTCTTTCATAAATTTTTCAAACATTATGGAAAAATCATGATCAGATAAACTGGTTGTAAGGTTACGCCCATCTTTTGCATCCAAACCCAGAGCGTCCCGCATCAACGAGTTTCCTAAATACCTCTGAACCGTAGAAATGCGACCTTTTCTTTCCTCTGGTGTGATAAGCCCCTCGCTTTCACCCAAATCTAGCACGGCCTGTGCAAAGTCATTTTTTGTATAACCACTGTTTCTTGCTTTTTGTTCGGACTGCCATTGCCGCCGCCCCCGCCCATCATTAAAACCCGCGTGGATACGATCTAACCAAAGTTTCACTTCATCTCTGTTTTTAAAAACTACAGAAAATAGCTCCTTAATTGGCTCCCATTCATCGGAAGCCTTTATAAATTCATTGCGTAAATTTGCTGGTGCTAGGTCTGGGTCATTCAAGAGTTTGATTGCGCATAGGCGCCTATTCCCTTCTGCAGAGAAAAACGAATTTGCCCCCTCTGGTATCAGTGCAAATAGCTCTAGGGGATTGAGGCCATGTTTTACAATGTCTTTTGCTATTTCAATGATTTTTTCTTCACGGCATAAATACGCTATGGTTTCATCTTGATCCTCAAAAGGTTCATGCCTTGGGTTATTTTGGTCAAGATATACTTGCTCAACCTTTATCATTTTACCACTTGCTATGCCGTATTTCATGTCATTGTCCCCTCACAACTTGTCTTACATTTAGTGTAAATAAAAATAATAATGCAATTAGTAGGTGAGTGAAGTCAAATTGTTATATGGTTAATCAAGCTGATATACAGAAACTAATAGTATGAAAAAATTACAATATTATTCTATGACTATATAAATGCGTAAAAAAAATTCTAAAAGAAAAACTAATGAAGAAGTTAGATGGCCCCGTTTAATGTCAATTGAAACAGTTTCTGCATATTTAGAACTCCCCAAAACAAAAATAAAGGAGTTGGACATTCCAACAAAAAAGTTTGGCAAGCATGTAAGGTGGGATAAAAACGACATAGATAGCTTCGTGTCATCCATAGAAAACTCTGCAGAAAACGAATGGACTGTGGCTATTGAAAGGAATCGCAATAAGCTTTAAGGCGATTGTCATTATAGTTAAGCCATTGTTATTAAAGCCCAAATATCGACAAACCCGAAAAAATATTGCGGTTAGACAGTCTAAGCCATTGATATAAAAGGAGAATGGTGGGCCCGGCAGGACTCGAACCTGCGACCAGACCGTTATGAGCGGCCGGCTCTAACCAACTGAGCTACAGGCCCCACCTGAGAGATGTCCTCTCCATGTTTTCTTAAGAAAGCAAGATGCTTTTAACAGAACAAAATTAAAAAAAGTAGTGGTAAATTCATCAAATGAATATTTTTTTCATCTTGCAGTTTTTCAACTAATGATTATTTTACATAAATACACGGGGGTGTTGCGATAATATGGAGATGACTAATGCAAGGCGAAGAATTTATCGTAGCTATTGTTGCTATTGTTATGGGTGCTAGCGTTTTAAAAAGCTGGATAAAAAGAAATAGTGACAAGTCTGGTGGTTTAAATGTGAATGAGCTCATGTCTGACTTAGGCCTAGATGATTTAGATGGGTTCAAAAAATACCGAAAAAAGATATCTCATTTGGAAGAACGAGTTCAGGTTCTGGAAAAGCTGGCCACAGACAAAACACACACTCTGGCTGATGAAATAGACCGTTTATAAACCAAGAATGTTTACCCATGAATGATGACGAGAAGCAAAAGCTTTACATTGCTGTTAGAAGCTCTCTCAACAGTATATTAGTGTCTACGCCCAACCTCATTAGCCGTATGGCTACCATTAACTGCCTGTTGTCTGAGGCGTTTCCCCATTATTATTGGACAGGGTTCTATTTGTTAGATGAAAACAAGCCTGAGAACCTTGTCGTGGGGCCATACCAAGGCACTATGGGCTGTTTGCACATTCCGTTCGGTAAGGGCGTGTGTGGGACAGTAGCGGCAACTGGCGAGGCAATGATTGTGGACGACGTTCATGCTTTGGCTAACCATATTGCTTGTGACAGCAAGTCACGCTCAGAAGTTGTGGTGCCAGTTTGGGATGGGGATAATAACTTGCTTGGGGTTTTTGATGTTGATTCAACCGAACTTGCCAGTTTTAATGAGGTTGATAAGGTTAATTTGGTGGGCATAATGCAAGACATGTTCTCTAACCCATAAACGCCAATAACAAACGCCAATAACAAACGCCAATAACAAACGCCAATAACAAACGCCAATAACAAATAAGGACAAATGTAATGAAATATCTTCACACTATGGTGCGGGTGCGTGATTTAGATGCATCTATGAAGTTTTATTGCGACGGGCTGGGTTTGGTTGAACAGGGCCGTTATGACAGCGACGCTGGTCGTTTTACCCTTGTGTTCTTATCCGCACCTGGTGATGCCAGCGCGCAGGTTGAGCTAACATACAACTGGGATGCTGAAAATTACGAAGGTGGACGCAATTTTGGCCATCTAGCGTATGAGGTTGAAGATATTTACGCATTTTGCGAAAAATTGGCTGAACAGGGTGTGGTTATCAACCGCCCGCCAAGAGATGGTCACATGGCATTTGTGCGTTCTCCTGACAATATTTCCATAGAGCTATTACAGAAGGGCAAGTCGCTTGCCCCTAAAGAACCGTGGCTTTCCATGCCGAACACTGGTGAGTGGTAAATTTCTAACAAGTTTCTGACAAGTTTCTGGCAAAACTATTCATAACATAAATTAATAGTTAAGGTTTAATTGGCAAACTGTGCCAAGCTTTAGTGTAAATATTTTTATACGCATTGAATAATTTCTAAAGACTTGTTTTTTGTATATTCATGGGATGGTAAATTTAGTGTTAGGCCAATTAAACGACCGCATATCTTTCCAATTAGCGCGCCTAGCGATAGTTCTCGCATTTTTGGTTGGTACGGTATTTGCTGTTGTGCAAATTTATCTGGATTTTTCAGATGAAGAACAGTCAAGACAAACCCAATTAGAAGAAATTATGGCGGTTGCCCAGCCAGTAGCATCCAGAGCTGTTTTAAGGCTGGACGAACAGTTGGCAAAAGAGGTTGCCTTGGGCTTGATAGAATATAACTTTGTTGTTTCGGTTAATATTATAGATGACATGAACCGCTCTATGGCCTTAGAGGTTAAGGACAGGGTTGCCACAAGCAATACAAGATGGCTAACTCGGTTAATTTCGTTGGAAACCGTTGAAACCCAATTGGATCTTCCATTAAATTATACCGACCAACGCCATGTTGGAAAACTAATTATTATTGCTGATTATGATTTATATCTGGCTCAGTTTTATGAACGCTCACTTGTAATAATAGCTAGCGGTTTTCTTCATACCTTTACCTTAGCCTTTTTGTTGATGATATTTTTTCATTATGTTTTGGCAAAACCCCTGCGAAACATGACCGTTCAGTTGGGAGCTTTAGACCCCGCCAAGCCACATTTGTTTAAGCTAAGTGTGCCACTACCCCACAAAACTGACGAGCTGGGTAAGTTGGCTAAAGCCGTGAATATGTTAATTAAGGCCATAAATGCCCTAATGGAAGAGCAGGAAGATGCCCAGAAAAGGCTTTCTATTGCCAGAGATGAGCTAGAGTTCAGGGTTAATGACCGCACCGCAGAATTAAAGCACGAAATTAGAGAGCGTTTGCGTGCGGAAGAGCTGTTAAAAGATGCCAACATTCAGCTAGAGGACAGGGTTGATGGGCGGACAAAAGAGCTAAGTCAGGAAATTGAACGTCATAAATCTACATTAATTGCCTTATCTGATATGAAAGAGGCTGCGGACAGCGCCAACAGGGCAAAAACATCATTTCTGGCAAATATGAGCCATGAGCTGAGAACCCCTTTAAATGCCATTGTTGGTTTTACCACTATTATGGATGAAGAAATGTTCGGCCCTGTGGGTAGCGAGCGTTACAAGCAATATATTAAGGACATTCAGGATAGCAGTACCCATTTGTCGGAAATTCTTGGCAATATTCTAGATTTGGCTAAGGTTGAAGCGGGCGAGCTGACCCTTAACGAAGAAAATGTTGATGTCGAGAAAATGATCAACAATTGCTCTAAAATGTTTGTTGTCATGGCGGCTGAGGCAAATATAACGATCAAGCAGGATATACCACAGAACCTGCCCCTGCTGTTGGCAGATGAATTACGCATCAAGCAAATTGTAATTAATCTGGTTTCAAACTCACTTAAGTTTACCCCAAGCGGCGGTACTATAAGCATATCCTGTGCTTTAAATGATAATGGTGGTTTGTTGCTTGGTGTTGAGGACACGGGCGAGGGAATTCCGCGAGAAAAACTGCATAAGGTTTTAGAGCCATTTGCCCAAGTTGATGGCAGTAGTGGAAAGTCGTTCCAAGGTGTTGGTTTGGGGCTATCACTGTCTAAGTCGTTGGCAGAATTGCATGGCGGTAAATTGTGGATAGAGAGCGAGCTGGACGTTGGCACAAAAGTTTTTGTAGAGTTCCCAAGCAGTCGGACAATTTAATGTTTTACGGAAGGTAAGCTAGTTGAAAGTTAGCTTTAAAATATTTGGAATATTGTTGGTTGCGGCTAGTTTTGTTGCCCAGTCAGCCCATGCTATACATGACGAAAGTGGTGAGACCATCCATATATCTTTTATGGAAAACTTTCCCAAACAAATTCAAAACCCTGATGGCAGTTATTCAGGCTTTATGGCAGAATTTTATGAATATATTGCCGCAAAAATGGGCTACAAACTAGACTTGGTCGAGCGATCTGCATTCAGGGCATTTCGCGACTTTCAAACAGGCGACAGTGCTTACATTATATCAACTAGCTCTATTGCAAATCTCGATGAAGGTGTTTTGAAGTCAGATGAAGTAATGTGCATAAGCTATAGCTTTTTGACCAAAAAAGGTAATGAGATTAAAAGTATTGAAGACCTGTCGGGGGTGCGTGTTGGCTACGGTGTGGCGGGGGCGTATATTACAAAATATGCCGAACAGCTTGGTGATGGTGTAGAGCCAATTATTACTATAAAAACCCTGTCCGCTACTGAGGCCATTAGAATGTTGGCTTACGGCCGTGTTGATGCCGTGTTTTTCCCCACACTATTTTATCAACCCATTCTAGATGCTGATGAAGATACAACAGGAATTCCGCAGGAATTAAAAGACAGCTTTGCTGACCCATACGTTACGGAGCAGGTTAATTTACGTTTTTTTGTTCACCCAAACTCATCAATTTATTCCAGAGGTGAGGAGTTTATTTCAGTTGTAAACGAGGCGGCAAAAGATGGGGTGTTCTGGGATATTTTAAGCAGAAGTGAAAACGACAAAGTTGCTTTTTGCGACATGTCATTGAAGTAATGTTTTTCCAGCCGATCTGCTAATATAAAATTTCCAATTAGTATTATAATTTCATTAGTTGTATTTTGGCACATCTTTCAGTATGTGATGGGTGTGATATTCACTTGATTTGATTAGAGAGATAATTTTATGGCCAGTTACCAATATGTTTATGTGATGAAGGGTTTGAATAAAAAATACCCAGGCGGCAAGCATGTATTGAAAGATATTACCCTGTCATTCTTACCTGGTGTTAAAATTGCCATCATTGGTAACAATGGTGCTGGTAAATCCACATTGATGAAAATTATGGCTGGCATGGATACCGAGTTTTCTGGCGAGGCATGGCCTGCTGAGGGTGTTAAAGTTGGTTACCTGCAACAGGAGCCTGAGCTAGACGAAACAAAAGACGTGCTTGGCAATGTTATGAACGGCGTTGGCGAGATCAGAGATGTCTTGGCTCGTTTTAACGAAATATCTATGAAGTTTGCTGAGCCTATGGATGATGATGAGATGAATGCTCTCATCGCCGAGCAGGGCGAGCTGCAAGAAAAAATTGACGCGGTTGATGGCTGGACACTTGATAACCAAGTGGATATTGCCATGGATGCCTTGCGTTGCCCTGATGGTGACATTGACGTGACAACACTTTCAGGTGGTGAAAAAAGACGTGTGGCCTTAACCCGCCTGCTTTTAGAAAAGCCTGACATTTTATTGCTTGATGAGCCAACCAACCATTTGGATGCCGAAAGTGTGGCGTGGTTAGAGCGTTTCTTGCAAGATTATAAAGGCACTGTAATTCTGGTAACCCATGATCGCTATTTCCTTGATAATGTTGTTGGTTGGGTGCTGGAGCTAGATAGAGGCCACGGTATTCCGTTTGAGGGCAATTATTCTCAGTGGTTAGAAGCCAAGCAAAAACGCTTGAAGCAAGAAGGCCGCACTGAAGAGGCAAAAGACAAAGCCTTAGCGCGTGAGTTGGAATGGATACGCTCCTCTCCAAAAGCACGCCAGTCTAAGTCAAAAGCACGTATCAAGTCATATGACGAAATGTTGGCTAACCAAGAAGAGCGCCTAGATAAAAAGGCGCAAATTATTATCCAGCCGCCAGGTCGTTTGGGCAATCAGGTTATTCAGGCCACAAACCTGTCTAAAGCATTTGGCGACAAGCTGTTAATTAAAGACCTGACATTTAGCCTGCCGCCAGGTGGCATTGTGGGCATTATCGGGCCTAACGGTGCTGGTAAATCAACCCTGTTCCGCATGATTATTGGTGAAGAAAAACCCGATAGCGGCACAATGGAAGTTGGGCCAAGTGTGCAACTTGGCTATGTTGATCAAAGCCGTGACAGCCTAAGCCCCAATAAAAATGTTTGGGAAGAAATTTCTGGTGGTGACGATATGTTCTATTTTGGTAAAAAAGAAATTGCCACTCGTTCATATGTTGGCTCGTTCGCCTTCAAGGGCAGTGACCAACAGAAAAAAGTTGGGCAGTTATCTGGCGGGGAGCGCAACCGTGTGCATTTGGCAAAAATGCTTAAAGAAGGCGGTAACGTTCTGCTGC
>DAOWAS010000090.1 GCA_030634465.1 Alphaproteobacteria bacterium
GAGCGTCAGCATTCCATTCATTCACGATCTGACCCCACCTACTGAATGTTGTGAGAAAATCAGCCCATTGGTGCGTAGGGTGCTGTGCCCAAACTCTGGCCCTTACACCTATACAGGCACAGGCACTTTCATTATCGGCACTGGCAACGTCGCCGTAATTGACCCGGGGCCAAAAAACGATGACCACCTAAAAGCTATTTTAAATGCCACATCGGGCGAAAGTATAAGCCACATTTTGGTAAGCCACACCCATGCCGACCATTCGCCCCTTGCCATGCCATTGGCTGAGGCTAGTGGCGCAAAAACCTATGCTTTCGGCGCCCACAATGGCGAAAATGAAGATGGCTTGGCAGCAATGGAAGAAGGTGTCGATAAAAATTTCACCCCCGACCATAAGCTTAAAGACGGCGATATGTTAGAAAGTGAAAATTGGACAATTAAGGCTATTCACACCCCTGGTCACACCTCAAACCATATGTGCTTTGCATTTGAAGAAGAAAACACACTGTTTACAGGCGACCATATAATGGCATGGTCAACCAGCATTATTATTCCGCCTGATGGCGACATGGCTAGCTATATGAACAGCTTGGAACAATTGCTAAAACTGGAATTCACAACACTAAGACCAACCCACGGCCCTGCTATTATTGAACCCCGCCCGTTTATTGAAGCATTGATGGCCCATAGAATGGACCGTGAAGATGCCATATTAAAAGCAGTGGTTAGCGGTATTTCAGATGTTAAAGACATTGTGGCTTCCGTTTACCACGGCCTGCCCGAAAACCTGCACAATGCCGCCGCTATGAGCGCGCTGGCGCACCTTATTTTACTGGTTAATGATGGCAGGCTTAAGTGCGATGACAAACCAAGCCTTGCAAGCCGCTTTTATCTGGGGTAACTCACCTTTAAATAAATCAAACATGGCTTTAAATACTTCTACCATGTGCTTATATTCTAATTACAAACACAGGAAGGTTAGCTAACATGGACGAGCAAACAAGCATGGCAAATAAACTAAAAGCCATTGATCCATCTATCGATTTAGTGGCCGAAATTAATCGCCTGCGTAAAGAAAAAAATGCCGTTATTTTGGCTCATTATTACCAACACCCTGCCATTCAGGACATCGCCGATTTTGTTGGCGATAGTTTAGATCTGTCTAGGAAGGCCGCAGCAACTGATGCTGATGTTATTGCCTTTTGCGGGGTTAAGTTCATGGCAGAGGTTGCTAAAATTCTCAGCCCCACCAAAACTGTTATTTTACCAGACATGGAAGCGGGCTGTAGCTTGGAAGACAGTTGCCCTGCGGATGAGTTTGCCGAATTTCGCGCCAAGCACCCTGACCATTTGTCGCTTACATATATCAATTGCTCGGCGGCGGTTAAGGCGCATTCCGATATTATTGTCACATCATCTAATGCTGAGGCTATAATTGAGCAAATCCCCCACGATCAGCCCATAATTTTTGCCCCTGATAAATATTTGGGTGGCTATATTGCCCGCAAAACTGGTCGTGACATGCTGTTGTGGGACGGTTCATGCATTGTGCATGAGCGTTTTTCCGAGCGCGAATTGATAAAGCTAAAAGCGCAAAACCCAGACGCGCCAGTGGTTGCCCACCCTGAATGCCCCAAGCACATTTTGGATCATGCCGACCATGTTGGTTCAACCTCTAGCATTTTAAGCTATGTCACCACCAACCCTGCAACTGATTTTATCATTGCGACCGAGCCACACATTATCCACCAAATGGAAAAGGACGCTCCGGGTAAGAACTTTATTGGTGCGCCGGGTGCTGATGGCAACTGCAATTGCAACATGTGCCCGTTCATGGAACTGAACACCATGGAAAAACTGTATTTATGCTTGAGAGATTTAAAGCCTGAAATAACTATGGATGAAGACCTGCGCTTAAAAGCATTGGCTCCATTGAAGAAAATGTTGGAAATGTCGCCCGTTAAGGCGAAAGTCTAACCATGTCAGCTTTACCCATAAATTCTGCGGAACTAAACACCATGCTAACCGCATTTTTACGTGAGGATTTGGGTGAAGACATGTTGTTGGGTGACATTACCTCGCAAGCAGTAATTCCTGAAAATGCCAGCCTTTCAGCCATGCTAACCGCCCGCGTCGACATGGTTTTGGCGGGGGTTGATGTAGCAATAGCCACATTTAAATTGTTGGATAAAAACCTTCAAATAGATGCTTGTTATAGGGATGGGCAAAAGCTAACTGCGGGCGATGTGGTTATGACAATTGGCGGCAACGCTAGGGCAATGTTGGCGGGCGAGCGTACTGCGCTTAATTTAGTTCAGCATTTGTCAGGCATTGCCACATTAACCAACCAGTATGTGTCTGCTATTAGCCACACAAAATGCAAGCTGTTAGACACCCGCAAAACCACACCTGGTTTACGGTTGTTGGAAAAATATGCCACCAAAATGGGCGGTGCTGAAAACCACCGCATTGGGCTGTTTGATGCGGTAATGATGAAAGACAACCACATTGCGGTTGCGGGTGACATTAAAAAAGCAGTGGAAAATGTTAAGGCCAACGGCCACGACTTTATTGAAATTGAGTGCGACACACTTGAGCAAGTACAGGAAAGCTTAGACGCGGGCGTGACACGCCTGTTGTTAGATAACATGCCCATAAACACCCTGAACATGGCGGTGTCCATTGCTGGTGGCAAGGTTGAATTAGAAGCATCAGGCGGGGTTACCCTAGACACTATCGGCAAAATTGCTGAAACTGGTGTGGATTACATCTCAGTTGGGCGCATAACCCAATCAGCCCCTGCGGTTGATATTGGTTTAGACTTTTTAGAGCGCTAACTAGTTAGTTCTAAATAGTCAGCGTGCCTTCAATTACCAACACGCTGTTACCCGCAATTTTCACCCTATCACCATCTAGTGTTAGCCACAGGTCACCGCCACGGGCTGAAGCTTGCCTCGAAAATAGGTTATTACGCCCAAGTTGCGATGCCCAATACGGCGCTATTTGACAATGGGCTGAACCCGTAACGGGGTCTTCATCCACCCCGTATGATGGTATGAAAAAGCGCGAGATACAGTCGTAACCACCCTCAATATCGCCACCTGAAGCAGTACAAATAAAGCCATAAAGCCCCGCTTTTTTCAGGGCTGAAAAGTCTGGCTTAAGGTTTAAAATATCTTCCGCACTTTCATAGACAAACATATAGTCACGCTCGCCCCGAAACGTTTCAAACGGTATGGCGCCAGACGCCATGCCAATGGCCTCAACCGCGCCTGTTGGTGCGCTGGCGGGCAAGGGTTTGCGTGAAGGAAAATCAAGAACAATTTTATCTGCCATTTTATGCACAGTTAAAATGCCCGACTGTGACATGAAGCGTAAACTTGTGGCCTTTGGCTGTAACACATTAAACAGCACATGGGCGGTGGCAAGGGTGGCATGACCGCACAGCTCCACCTCAATAGCGGGGGTGAACCAACGAATGTGATAATCAAAATCTTCTTCTGGCGTGGCAGGAATGAAAAATGCGGTTTCAGACAAGTTGTTTTCAATGGCAATTTTGTGCATCACATCGTCTGCCAACCACGCTTTTAGCGGCACCACTGCGGCGGGGTTGCCTTCAAACACCTTGCCTGCAAAAGCATCAACTTGGAAAATATCTAACTTCATTGCCACTCACCCTTCACGTCACCCGTGAACCCAACGGTAAGTTTGTCACCATCTTCAATAACAGGGCGTTTTATTAGGGTTGGGTGATTAAGCAACAGCGCAATAAGCTCATCACCTGACAGTTGTTTTTCATCATCACTTAGCTTGCGCCATGTGGCACTTTTTTTATTCACTACTACATCAGCGCCAAGTTTTTCTAACCAGCTTGAAACAATATCTGCTTCCAAACCATCTTTACGAAAGTTGTGAAAGCTAAACTCAACACCCTGCTCGGCAAACCAAACTCTTGCCTTTTTAACCGTGTCACAATTTGGAATGCCGAATATTTTTAACATACTGTTTTTAATTGCTTTAATTAATTGTAAAATTTGTTGTGCATAATTTGTGTATGTAATTCTGTCTCAATATTAACATTTAGCAAGTCAAAAAATTTAAAAATAAAATTAATGAATTTCTGTTTGCATTATGGCAGGCGTACCCCCATTTGAATATTGGTAACTTGTTACAACACCGCCCTCAAAAGCAATCTTCAACATTTTGTTCGTCACCGCAGAAGTAACATTCATTGAAAAAATGTTATTTTTTGCATGCGCAGTACTATTTAAATAAGTGTATGTCCAAACAATAGTGTTTTCCGAGTTAATTGCTGTTGTATTGGGCTCACCAAACATTACCCTCACTTCTTCAATTGTTGTCTCATTTTGCACAATGCTTTTCACACTAGCGTCCGAAAAATTGCTACCATACTCATATGTCGCTGTTGCACATGCCCCTACAAATAGAACAGAAATCATTATCAACATTTTCTTCATTTCATTTTCCCCTAATAATACCCGCTTTAAAAAGCTCGCCGTTCTTTCTCTCCAAAAAAATCTGTTGTAATTACAAGTGTAGCGCCCTCATATGCATATGAAAGCTTCATATTTCTGCTCCAACTAGTCATGCTTTGATCTCGCCACCTAATATCGTTATAGCCTTCAAATTTACACCAATATTTAAAGCGTTTACCATCATCTCGCACATACTCAAGCGTATATATTTCATTACTCAATTTACTTGTTGTGCCTTTTAATGGATTACCATTTAATGTTGCTATTGCAGCCTTGCAAAGGCGTTCATAATCTCTTGTATCCTGCGCAGAAACGCTTCCAAAACAGGCCAAAGCAACCATAACTGGCAAAAAATATTTCTTCATATGCCACCCACTAACCCACATTTAGGATTATTTATTAATTAAAATATGCATAGGGATTGTAACAAAAAGTGCTGGCCAGAAAAAGAAAAGAGCCACAGCATGTAATACCCACATCATATAATATCTCCCCCATAGTAACTTCTCTATAACTTAACCACAAAACTACTCAATTGTCACGAGTGCAGTTATACTAAAATACAACCTAGTTGTTATTCCAACTCAGTGTGGGGCAATGGTGGTTGCTCTAGGCCAAGCGGGTCGGTGTGGATTAATATTTCAGCATTACCAAATACCTCACCCACTGTTGCTTCAACCTCATCAGCCACAGCGTGGGCATCGTAAAGTTTCATTTCAGGGTCTAGCTCAATATGCATTTGGATAAAGCTTTGCAAACCACTTCTGCGGGTTTTCAAATCGTGCATGCCCTTCACATCAGGATTGCCCATTACAAGATTAAAAATTTCTTCACGCTCAGCTTTTTCAAACTCTTTATCCATCAGCATATCAATGGAGGAGCGTCCAATGCCAACTGCTGTCCACGCAATGTAGCCCGCAATACCAACACCAATAATACCGTCTACTATGGCGAAGCCCTCAACATTAACCAAAAACAGGGCTAAAATAACCGCCGCGTTTAGCAGTAAATCGCCTGTGTAGTGCAGGCTGTCGGCTTCAATAGCCACAGAACCAGTTTGTTTAACCACATGTTTTTGATACAGCACCAAGGCAAACGTAAGCACAATGGCAATTACCGATACAATAATGCCAACATTGGTGGCTTCAATTGGTTGCGGGTTAAACAGACGCGACACGCTTTCCATAAATATGAAAATGGATGAGCCAAAAATTATGGACGACTGCACCACACCTGCAATGGCCTCAGCCTTGCCATGACCAAAACGATGGTCACTGTCTGGTGGCTCTAACGATGCCCGAATAGCAATGAAATTTACAAACGAGGCCGCCAAATCGAGCACACTATCAACAAGCGAACCTAAAAGAGCGATAGAACCCGTCATAAACCAAGCAATTGATTTTATAACGATTAATATACTAGCCACCAAGACCGAAGCCTTAGCCGCGCGCCCCATCATCGGCGCTTTATGTCCATGGTCCCAATGCATAATATTTAAGGGTACAAGAAAGTTTGAACCCAATTGTCCCCCTCATCGTTTAGTGTAAAAATTTTACGTTCATGCAAGCGAAATGCCTTGCCCCGCCAAAACTCAAAACGTTTGGGCTTAACCCTAAATCCCGACCAGTGCGGCGGTCGTGGTACTGTGCCCACATGAAATTTTGCCGCATATTTTGCCACCGCTTTTTCCAATGAAAAACGCCCTTCCATTACCGAGCTTTGGTCTGATGCCCAAGCACCAATTTGGCTGTCACGGTGTCTAGAGGCGAAATATTCATCAGCCTCAGCATAGCTAACAGCTATGGCTTCGCCTTCAATTCTAATTTGGCGATCTATGCTTTTCCAATGGAACAGCATGGCTATTTGTGGGTTTTCAGCCATTTCACTTGCTTTGCGGCTGGTTAGGTTGGTGTAAAACACAAAGCCATCTTCCGACCAGTCTTTCAACAAAACCATGCGTTGCGAGGGGGCGCCATCGCTGCCCACAGTGGCAATAGCCACCGCATTTGCCAGCTCAGGCTCTTTTTTATCAGCCTCGGCAAACCAGTTTGCAAAATTTTCAAATGGTTCAGAAAAACCCATAATAACTTACACCGTCTTAATTCATCATCACTTCGTCAATATTTAGACAAAGTTCTTAGCAAAACTGATTTTATGCCAAGCGTTATAAAGATGATATAAGATATTTGAAAAAAATAATAATGCCAAGACAGCAAAGGTTTTATATCATAGGCTCGAATAAATGCCTGAGTAAGGAAGCCTGAGTGTACGACAAGCGAAACTCAAACTATCAAACCAAAAGAGGACAACACAATGATGAAAAAATTAATCATAATTCCAGTACTGGCCTTAAGCCTATCTGCTTGTAACGAAAACAGCGAGGGTTTTGGAACACTTATCGGTGGTGTTCTTGGTGGCGTTATTGGTAGTGAAGTTTCTGATGGTAGCACTGGTGGCATACTGCTTGGTGCCGCTGTTGGTGCCGCAATTGGTAATAATATTGGTAGCCAGTTGGATGATAATGACCGTAACCACCAACAATATGCCTTCCAACAAGCAATGGAATATAACCAAACTGGCGCCACATCGGACTGGTATAACCCCGACAGTGGTAATAGTGGCTCGTTTGTGCCGCAACCAGCATATGAGGCTGACAACCGCTATTGCCGTGAGTTTACCCAAACCGTGCAAATAGCTAATGAAGCCCAAGAAATGTATGGCACAGCGTGCAGGCAGCCTGATGGCACATGGAAAATAGACACAAGTAACACCAGAAGCTCTACCACCAACAACACTGATGAGCCAAGTTACAAAAAATACTAAGCGACAAACTGGTATAAAACAAAATTAAGAGCTGACCCAAAAGGTCGGCTCTTTTGTTTTTTATATAAAGTCTTATATTGTACCTGAACACTTCTACACTGTAAGATATACACTGTAGGATAAGAAAAACAATTCAGGTTTAGTATATGAAAGACCCATACCAAATTCTCGGCGTTAAAAAGTCAGACAGCGAAGCGCACATAAAATCTGCCTACAGAAAGCTGGCAAAAAGCCTGCATCCTGACCGCAACCCTGATGATGAGAAAATAGCTGACCGCTTTAAAGAAGTGTCTGCGGCATATTCTATTTTAGGTGACAAAGACAAACGCGCCCAGTTTGACCGCGGCGAAATAGACGCAGGCGGCGCCCAACAAAACCCATTTTCTGGTGGTGGCAGCCCATTTGGCGGTGGCGGTGGCGGGCCATTTGGTGGCGCAGGGCAAGCGGGCGATTTTGAAGATATTCTAAGACAATTTACCCAAGGTGGAGGACGCGCCCAAGGTGGCGGTCAAGCTGGCGGTCAAGGCGGTGCCCAGTTCCATGCTCAAGATGGTGGCGGTGGTGGTTTTGCCGACATGTTTGGTTTTGGTCGTGGCTCTAAACCAAAACAACAAAGACGCTCGCCCTTAAAAGGCAGCAATGCTCTGTACAAGCTAGAGGTTGAGTTTGTTGAAAGTGCCAAAGGCACCTCAAAACGTCTAAAGCTGAAAAATGGCAAAACAGTTGATGTGAAAATTCCTGCAGGGGTAAAACAAGGCCAGCAAATAAGGCTTTCTGGTCAGGGCGAAAAAGGCCTGCCTGGCACCCAAAAGGGTGATGCCATGATAGAAATTATCGTAAAGCCACATGACTTTTATTACCGTGAAGGCGACAATGTTTATCTGGACGTGCCTGTAACAATTGATGAAGCGTTATTAGGTGGCTCGCTTTCCATACCGACAATTTGGGGCGCGGTTAAAATGAAAATACCCGAAGGCACCTCAAGCGGCACTAAACTGCGCTTGAAAGGCAAGGGTGTGCACCGTGGCAAAGTTAAGGGCGACCAGTATATTTCCTTTAACATTGTTATGCCTGAAAAGGTTGATGACGACCTGCGCAAGGCCATTGAAGGTTGGCGGGAAAGACATGGTTATAAGGTTAGGGAAAACTTTAAATCTGACTAAGATGTATATTTGACGAGCCAAGAGTTAATTTGACGAGCCAAAAATTAGTTTGGTGAGAAAGTGAGGGGTAACATTCTCAATAAACGTCTGAAATTTATGAAAACTGCCATTGTGCGCTTTGGCTCCCATGACGGCATGGTTCTGGCTGGCAACATGGCCTTTTTGGGTATGTTGGCGCTGTTTCCATTCCTTATTTTTTTGGTGGCGCTTTCGGGCTTTTTTGGCAAAACCGAATATGGTCAAAATGCCATTCAGCTATATCTGTCCAACTTGCCAAATGGGGTTTCCGCCATTGTTGCTGGCCCCATTGAAAGCATTATCCAAAACACTGGTGGTGAAATTCTAACTATTAGTATTTTATTTGCTTTGTGGACCGCTCCATCCGGGGTCTAGGCCGCCAGAGCCGCAATTACAAAAGC
>DAOWAS010000145.1 GCA_030634465.1 Alphaproteobacteria bacterium
ACATTGTCTTCTTTTACGGCTTTGGTAATGGCAGGAACGCCAGCTTTACGGAAATATTTTTGCGCAATAATGTCGGTGGCAACCTGTGACCACGCTTCTGGCACTTCAACATTGTGCATGCTGAACACAATACTGCCATCAGGATTTTTAATTTCGCTTACACTTGTAGTGAAGGCAATGTCATCAAATTTGAAGCTACCTTTAAATGGTGCTTTTTTCTGTTTACTGAACTGATGACTAATACGCATTTTTTTGCCCCTCTAAAGCTTTATCATTTTTTTTACCTAATTAAAAAAGTTAGAGCGGCGTATTATTGATTCTTTTTATGACCCTCAGTCTCTTTTTTTCCAACCAAAAACAAAACAACTCTTCCTTGCAAAGATAGGGTTTTATTAGTGTTTAAGCCCCAAAGCGATCTTTGCCAAACGCTATATCTAGTTAGTGCCCTCAATTGGAACACAATATTAGGCGTTAAATTCAGTTTTGGGCAAGACCTTTCTTCTGTTGACAAACAAATATTTTTTGAGGGGTTTTGTTTTTCCGATTCGAGACAAGCAAGGCAACAACATATCTAAATTTTTATAAAAAATAGCTTAAAAAAAAGGGGGCAGATGCCCCCTTTTTCAATCAATTTCATTATTTAATTGGGGAATTCCAGCTTGACTTAACAAGCTCTATTCCATGAGTGCAATCACTATAGTTATGATAACTCTCACCAGAATCCGCAATTATTCTGCCATTTGCAGCCTTCAAATTCCAACGCCAAAGGCCCTGATTGTCTGTGTATGTAGTATAGTGCATTTTTCTCTCCTTTATGCACAAGTAAGATATTTCACCTCTTGCGATTTTAAAGAAAAGGAGTAAACTCTGACTTGTATACTGACGGAGTGAACCTTCACTTCAAATGTACGCGACCTCTATGAAATATCGTATGAGGTCGTTATGATTCGGGCGTTATTGATTCTCAAGATCGATAGCGCCCTTATCTTTTCTAACAAAAAAGCACCAACATTTAGTATTAGCAAAGTTAGAAGGGGTATTAGTTTTTAAGCCCCAAAGCGATCTTTGCCAAACGCTATATCTGGTTACTGCCCTTAGTTAGAACGCAATATTAGGCGTTAAATTCAGTTTTGGGCAAGGTCTTTCTTGTGCTTGACACAAATTAATTTTTAAGATTTTTCCCGATTGCGATTCGAACTAAGCTAGGCAATAACAAAACTAAATTTTTATAAAAAATAGCATAAAAAAGCATGAACAATGCTAGACCTGTGGCACGATAAGTGCCATATTTTGAGCCAAATTATATGGGATATAAAAACAAGTTTTTAAAAACAAAGGTCAACTAATGTTTAAATTTATCAAACGCATTTTCATTTGGTGGGAAGTAAGCACTCTGGGTACTCAGTGGCATACATTTTTGCACGGCGAAAAAGTGGGCAGTGATGATGAAGGTAACTTATATTATAAGGGCAAGAAAAAAGCCCCTTTGAGCGCTGGTATGCCTGAGCGTCGTTGGGTGGTTTATAATGGTGATATGGATGCCACACGCATTCCCGCCGAATGGCACGCATGGTTGCACCACACCAGTGACCTGCCGCCAAGCGAAGCACCGTTGGAGACAAAAGCATTTGAAACCCCGCATGAGACCAACAAAACTGGTTCTAAAGAAGCCTATTTCCCTGCGGGTAGCCCCATGTCAGGGGGTAAACGCGCCTCAGCTACTGGTGATTATGAAGCGTGGCGTCCTTAATTTTGTTGAATGAGCAAACTTAACTGAATGACCAAACTTAATTGTAATGAAAAGAGTTTTTTTTAATGTCTAAAAATTATGTGGAAAGCATCGTCGGCTTAGTTGTTTTGGTGGCGGCGGCAGGGTTTTTTACCTTCACCTATTCAAAGGTCGAGGTAGGAACGGTTAGGGGCTATGAGCTAAACGCCAGCTTTGACCGCATTGATGGCTTGTTGGTTGGCAGTGATGTTCGTTTGTCTGGCATTAAGGTGGGCACGGTTTTAGCACAGGAAATTAACTTTGATACTTATCAAGCTGTTGTTCGTTTTAGCGTTGATAGCGCGGTTGAACTGCCAGTTGACAGCTCAGCATCTATCACATCAGAAGGCCTGCTAGGCGGGCATTATTTATCATTAGGCCCAGGTGGCTTGGACGAATATTTGGAAGATGGCGACGAGGTTGAATTTACCGAAGGCTCGGTTGACCTGTTTGGTTTAATTGGTCAGGCCATTTACAGCACTGATGATGATAGTAGTGACGAACAATAAACATGGCTAAAACAGGTAAAAGATATTTGCGTTTAGCTTTGTTGCCGTTTTTTTTACTGGCAGGGCACACTTCTTTTGCCCAAACCACTGAACCACAAGAACCCACAACATCTACTGATACTGTTACCATTCAAAACCTTAATAATGGTGATGAACAAACAGATAACCAGACAGATGATATGGGTTTTATGCCAAATCAGTTTGTACCAGAGCCAATTCTTAATGTGGTGCATAATATTACCACCGTGCGCGCGCTAGACAAAATTACCGCCCATATTACTGAGCTAGAACTACCCCAAGGCGAGGTGGTTAGCTTTGGCACATTGCGCATAACAGCGCGAACATGCTCGTCCCGCCCGCCTGAGGAAGAGCCAGAAACATTTGCTTTTTTAGAAATTGATGACCTGCAAAGAGATGATGAACTGGTAAGGGTGTTCACAGGGTGGATGATGGCATCATCGCCGGCACTTAATGCCTTAGAGCATTCGGTTTATGATATTTGGGTTATTAGCTGTAAAATTGTTGATGTGGATGCGGTTGAAGGTAGCGAGTAAAAATCCGCAGGCTTTATAATGGCCTGTTCCAAACGCTTTAAATAATCATCACGATCAATTTCAATTGTACCAAAACGCTGTAAATGCTCGGTCACAAACTGGGTGTCCAAAAGCGTATAGCCCGCGTGCTTTAACCGTGCCACCAAATATACCAGTGCAATTTTTGAGGCATCAGTTTCGGTGCTGAACATGCTTTCACCAAAAAATGCCCTGCCAATGGAAACTCCGTATAAACCACCCACCAGTTTACCATCCAACCAGCATTCAACCGAATGCACATGACCGCGCTCAAACAGCTCTTCATACAGCCCCATAATAGTGCTGTTTATCCAGCTTTCATCATGCCCCACGCGTGGTGCGGCACAGGCACGAATAACTTCTGGGAAGGCCGTGTCGACAGTTACGCTAAATGGTTGTTTTTTAAGGGTTTTTATCAGGCTTTTCGGCATGTGAAACTGATCAAGCGGTAAAATGCCGCGCTGCTTTGGGTCAACCCAAAACAGGTCGTCGGCATCGCGGGTTTCCGCCATGGGAAAAACCCCACACATGTAGGCTTCCAATAGTATATCTGCGGTAATTCTATTCATTATTTGCCATGATGGCTTAGGCTGTCTTGTCTTTCAAATAGTTTTCCAGCCAATGGATATTATAGTCGCCATTAACAAAGTCCATATTGTTAATCAGGTCTTGGTGCAATGGAATGGTGGTATTAACACCGTTAATAACATATTCCTCTAGCGCACGTTTTAAACGCATCAAACACTCGTTACGAGTTTTGCCATGCACAATAAGCTTTGAGATCAAGCTGTCATAATGAGGTGGAATGTTATAGCCAGTGTAAAGAGCGCTATCTACCCGCACATCAAGCCCGCCTGGGGTGTGATAATCGGTCACTTTTCCCGGCGATGGGGCAAATGTCAGTGGGTGTTCGGCATTAATACGGCACTCAATAGCATGGCCTGAAAAGTGGATGTCTTCTTGGGTGTATTGTAGCGGCACACCTGCGGCAACGTTAATTTGCTCACGAACCAAATCCAGCCCTGTTATCATTTCAGTAACAGGGTGTTCCACTTGCAAGCGGGTGTTCATTTCAATGAAATAAAACTCGCCATCTTCATATAAAAATTCAATAGTTCCAGCACCTTCATATCCCATATTGGACATGGCCTTGGCACAAATTTCACCCATGGCATCGCGCTCAGCACGGTTTAGGCAGGGCGCTGGGGCTTCTTCTAATATTTTTTGGTGGCGGCGTTGCAGCGAACAATCGCGCTCGCCCAAGTGAATGGCGTTGCCGTGTTGGTCACCCAAAACCTGAAACTCAATGTGGCGTGGGCCTTCTAAATATTTTTCAATATAAACTGTTTCGTCG
>DAOWAS010000051.1 GCA_030634465.1 Alphaproteobacteria bacterium
CCACTTATCATCAACATTTATTACCGCTGTGCCGTTTGCCGCCAACAGTTCAACAAACAACCGTGACTTTGCTTCAAAATAACCCTCCATGTCGCCGTGGTAATCTAAATGCTCACGCGACAGGTTGGTAAAACCAGCAACCGAAATTTCAACCCCGTCCAAACGGTGCTGTGACAAACCGTGTGACGATGCTTCAAACACCACATGGTCCACACCAGCGTTTGCCAGTTCTTGCAAGTTTTTATGGAATGAAATGCTATCAGGCGTGGTTAGACCACCCGCCTTGTTAACAGTGTTGCTTGCCACACCTAGTGTGCCAATGGATGCCCCATCAAACCCTAAGGCCGACCATAATTGTTTGACAAAACTGGCAACCGAAGTTTTACCATTTGTACCTGTAATTGCGGCGCAATGTTTGGGGTGGGGGCTATAAAAACGCCCCGCCATTTCAGCCAATACTTGTCTAGGGTTGTCATGCTCAATAACAATTGTTTCAGCCAACACAGCCTTATTAACATCCGACCCAGTTGATATCAAAATGCTGTTTGCACCTGCTTTTAATGCGGCGGGAATAAAATCAACACCATCATGCAGCTCACCTGAAAGTGCCGCAAACAAATAGCCCTCATCAACCAAGCGGCTATCCAACGCCAAACCAGTTATAACTGCGTTTGAAGCTTGGCCTTGGCTTGCATCTGCCAAAGGCGGAGATTTAACTCCTAAATTTTCTATCAAGGTTGACAATTTCATTCTCTTTTAATTCAGCTTTTTCGCTGTTATCTCCTATTTTTTCTTTGCTCTAATTTGCTTTTGACGCATCTATCAACAGCGCCGCTTGTTGAAAGTGTGGGTCTTCTTCGGTTGATGGTTCAACACCCAAAATTGGTGCTATGCGGGCAACAATATTTCTAACGGTTGGTGCCGCCACCCAGCCCGCACTGGAAAAATTATACGTCTCTGCAATGCCTTTAGGCTCGTCCACACTAATCAGCACCAGATAGCGCGGTGCATCCATGGGAAACGCGCCCATGAACGAAGACATCAGGGCATCTTCCCTGTATCCCCCCACATCTGATTTTTCTGCTGTTCCAGTTTTGCCACCAACACGGTAGCCTGGCACGTTGGCATTTTTGCCAGTACCAATTTGTACGGTTGCACGCATCATTGCTCTTATTTGCTCGCTTGTGCTTTCAGATATAATGCGTCGCCTGTCACCATAATCAGCATCATGGTCTTTTATTAATGTGGCTGTAATAAGTTCCCCGCCATTTACCATTGCCGCCGAGCCAACCGCCAACTGCAAGGGGCTGATGGCAATGCCATGACCGTAAGAAATGGTCATGGTGTTAATGTCGCGCCAACGCTCAGGATAAAGCGGCCATGCCACCTCGCCCAGTTCAATGGTGGCGGGGCGTAACATTCCCAAACGTTGCAAGAAATTTCGTTGTTCTTCGCCGCCCACATCCATAGCTATTTTCGCCGCACCGATGTTTGACGAATAGATAAAAATTTCAGGCAGGGTTAAAATTCTGTTTTGCGGGTGGTCATCTTTAATTTTAAAACCAGCAATGCTTATGGGCTGGCGGGCATCATAGCTATCGTTAAGTTCAACCACACCACTATCAAGCGCCATTGCCAAGGTGAATGTTTTAAAAATTGAACCTAATTCGTACACCCCTGCGGTGGCACGGTTAAAGCGGGCATCACGACTGGCAGAGCCTGCGTGGTTGGGGTCAAAGTCTGGCATTGAAGCCATTGCCAACACTTCGCCTGTTTCAATATCCAAAACCACGCCAGCACCGCCAATGGCACTAAAGCGCTCCATGGTTTTGCTCAGTTCATCGCCGAGCGCGTGTTGAACACGGACATCCATGCTTAACACCAATGGCTCATCAGCAAAACTTGGGTCGCTCAAACGGCTGTTAAAAAATCGCTCAATTCCTGATAGGCCTTTGCCATCAATATCCACATAGCCCAAAACATGCGAGGCCATAGCCCCTTGCGGGTAGATGCGCTCTTCTTCATTCTGGAAATCCAACCCTGGAATACCCAATGCGTTTACCTGCCACTTTTCACGTGGGGTTAGTTTTCTTTTTAACCAGACAAAACTTTTGCTTGAAGTTAGCTTTGTGTAAACATCTGCCTCGGACAGTTCTGGCAACACTGCGGTTATGCGGGCGGCGGCAACTCTGGGTTCAGTTATGCGTTTGGGGCGGGCAAAAAGCGACGATGTTTGCAAATTGGTCGCCAACACAACGCCGTTCCTATCAACAATATCTGAGCGAGATGCCATAACTGCGGCGTGTTCGCTATGGTTATTACCAGCCTCAGCCACGCGCTGAACCAGACCAAGGTCAAGCATACGCAAACCCAAAAGCGTGAATGCGGCGGCAAAAATAAAGATAGCAACCATCAAACGGTTGCGGGCAATTTCCATTTTTGCTTTGTGGCTCTCAGCTATATGCAGGCGTGGGCTTAAACTCATGGTCTGCCTCCTACCAAGCGAATGTCGCTAGCCATAAGCAAGCTAATGGCATCCATAGGCTGTCTAACAACAGGAGCCTCAAACAAAATCACTTCGGTGTCGCCAATACTGGCCTGTTTACCAAGATTAGCTAGGCGCACAGGCTCATCTGGCGGTGTCATAACAAAGTCAACCAATGGGGCATCAATTTTGCCGCTTGCCACCCGCCACGGAAGCGATGGCAAACCACCATAAATATGTTTTGGTGCCAACGGCCTTAAACCCAAATATTTAACCGCCAAGTCCTGAATATTGGCAGGGCGGTTTAAATAAGCCCATTCGGCCTTAAGCACACGAATGGCTCGTTGGTCATCCTGAACCTGATTTTGCAACGCCCGCAATTGTCTTTCTTTACCTTCAGCCACAAACTTCAAGCTGAACAAACCAGACAAGGCCAAGGCAAACACCAGTGCGGCAATGATTATATGCGATGTTTTCATATGCTCACCTCCACTGCTTTAGGTGTTGAACTGGCGGGTTCTTCTGTACGCACAGCCACCCGCAATCGTGATGAGCGCGCCCGAGCGTTTCGCTCTAACTCAGCTTCGCTTGGTTTTATTGTGCCTTTTTTCAAAAGCTTGAAAGCTGGTTTGTCAGTACTAGTCGTGCTGGCGCTGGGGTCAGGCAAGTGGCGAGAACCTCGCGGTGTGTTGCCACTTTCTTTGAGAAGGAATGTCTTGACCATGCGGTCTTCCAGGGAGTGGAAAGAGACGATAGCAAGCCTGCCCCCAGGTGCCAGTATTTTTTTAGCGGCTTCTAAACCGCGTTCTAGTTCACAAAGTTCGTCGTTTACATAAATGCGTAATGCTTGAAAAATTTTTGTTGCTGGGTTGGTTTTCTTTTTACCCTTCTTTTTTGAAGCCTTTGTAAAAGGTCGCAACAACCGCTCAACCAGTTCTGCCAACTGTTTGGTTGTTTCAAACGGGGTTTCAACCCTGTCCTTAACAATTGCTCTGGCAATTAGGCCTGCGTGCTTTTCTTCGCCCAAGTTTCTGAAAATTTCAGTTAGCTGATCTTCATCGTAATTATTAACCACATCTGCCGCACTGGTGCCTGAACTAGACATACGCATGTCCAAAGGGCCGTCATTCATAAATGAAAAGCCACGCTCTGCTTGGTCTATCTGCATGGATGAAACACCGATGTCCAACACCACACCATCAACTGTGCTAACACCTTGGGTGGCTAACAATTGTTCCATGTCAGAAAAACAGCCCTCTAAAACATGCAACCTGCCATCAAACTCTTTTTCCATTTTGCGGCCTGTAATAATGGCACTTGGGTCACGGTCAATGGCATAAACAACAGCTTTTGAATTTTCCAAAATAGCACGGGAATAGCCACCAGCACCAAAGGTGCCATCTAAAATTGTATCAGTATCTTGCGGAGAAAGAGATGAAAGAACCTCGTCCCTTAAAACAGGGATATGTGCCTCCGGTTGTTTAACCGGGGCCACCATTAGTGGTCCCCTCTATCGGGCTTGTGAGAAGGTGCTACGGGGCGCAAGTTTCGCGCCTCTTGCTTGGCGAGGGTTAGTTGTTTTTCGCGGAATATCTCATACGCATCTGGCTGCCAAATTTGAAAGGTAGTGCCAAGACCAACAAATACGGCATGTTCACCAATGCCCGCATGCTCCATCATAGCTTTGGGCAGGGTAACACGACCCTCAGGGTCAAATGCCAACTGGCTAGATGCCGCTAGAATACTGGTGGCTAGAGCCTCGTTCTCATCAGAATAAAGACCAAAGTCACCGTGAATACTGTTTGATAAACGCTCCATATAGCTCATATCAGTGCCATGAAGGCAGTTGTGCTTAAAGCTTGGGTAAAGGACGATACCCTGAAAACCATCAACCGCGATATTGGCGCGAAACTGCACCGGCACCGAAAGGCGCCCCTTTTTATCGATCTTGTTAATCGTGGTTGATAGAAATAGTGCCATTTTTCCGTCCCTAAACGGAAGATAGCTTGCGGCTTGCCCCCTAAAATCTTGACAAATCCCCCATGGTTACGCCGCTACATTCATTATAAATCTCGGCAGTTATCCCAAAGGTATCAAACTTCTCCCTCTCCCTTACACAAGCCCCCTTCTCACACGGACTAGTGATGGATATATATGGGATACCATGGGAATTTATGGGCGTCAATGGGAATGAATGGTTTTTTATGCCTTTTTAGGTGCATAAAACTTTATTAAAATTGTGCAAAAACAGCCGTTTTCACAACAATATGAAACCATATGAAGTTTTGCTTTATGTGGGTGTGGTGAGTTTTAGGGGAAGCTAGAACTACAACAAGCCTAACTTTTGCAGTTCCATCAGCATTTCTTGGGGCAGGTCATCGTGCTTGCCACCCGTTATAATATCCTGCGGGACACGGTCTGGGGTATAGTAGCGCCACCCCTGAAATGGTCGGTGCTGTTTTGGCTCTGTAACAATAAATGGTGTGCTTAAAACAATGGAGCAATATTTTTTGCCTTCGGCGTTTATAACCTCTTCCAAGCCAATAATTTTATTCCTAGCCAAAACGCTGCCCTTTATAATCCAATAAAGCGAGCCACTATCAAGCAGTTCGTCACCACGTTTGGGGAAATTTCTTGTGATGTGATTAACCGCCATTTGACCGTTATAGTCATAACCCTTCTGGCTTTGCCAATTTGAAAGCTGATCTAGGTCTTTGACCCCAACACATAATTTAATTAAGTTTACTGCCACGTGCTTACCTACTCAGGAATTTCCATCAAACCATTAACGGCGGCATCTTTAAAACGGCTGTCGCTAGCGAACTGTTCATAGTGGGATAAAATTTCACTTAAATCCTCTATCCACGGTTGGCGCACTTGGCGGGCGGCACCAATGAAATAATCTGGAAAGCGCACCACTGAGCCAAGGGTATTGCATGCATCCAGAACCAAGTGTGACAAACGCCCCATAAAAAATACCCGCTCAATTAACCTTGCACCATAATGCGGCCCCATTTGCCCAACCTCGTCACTTACTTGGTTAGCCAGTTTTTGCAAAAGCTCTTTGTCTATTTTAACCCCTGAAACAATTGGTGCGCTTTGTCCTGCCATTTCTTTATCTAGCAAAGAAATAGCCTTAAGGCGCGCCTCCGCAGGCAGGGTTAAAAAGCCGCTAGTTAGCCAAAAGTGTATACGGCGCAAGAACACCTCGGCCTTGCCACCCTTTATTATAAAATCATCACCACCAGCTTTAAGCCCACTATTAAGAACTGAAATGTCGTCACGCCCTGTAAAAAAAACCAACGGGCATTTTTTCAGCCCCGCCTTGCTTAGCGCCTGACAAAACTCAAAACCATTCATCATTGGCATCTCAACATCAGAAATTATTAGCCTTGGGTTATACCTTTCGGCATATTCCAAACCCTCGTCACCAGTTGCCGCAATAATTACGTTGACCCCACGCCTTTCCAAGGCCTTGGCATAAAGCTGCGCTGTGACCATTTCATCATCAATAAGAAGGGTGGAAACCCGAGCTTTCATAATGTCCCTATATCAAAAATACAGCAGCTAAACCCAAAAAGGCTAAAAACCCGATAACATCGGTAATGGTAGTTACAAACACACTGGAAGAAACCGCAGGGTCAATTTCCAACTTATCCAAACCAAGCGGCACCAATATGCCAGACAAGCCCGCAACGGCGAGGTTAATAACCATAGCAGCCGCTATAACCAGACCCAACTGCGTGTTGTCAAACCAAACACCAGCAAATATACCCATAATAGCCGCCAAAAGCACACCATTTATCAAGCTAACTATAAATTCTTTACCAACAATTCTGTGGGCATTAGCGGGAGTTATTTCCTTGGATGCCAGTGCCCGCACCGTAACCGCCATGGTTTGTGTGCCAGCATTGCCGCCCATAGATGCCACAATGGGCATTAAAATTGCCAGTGCCACCAGTTTTTCAATGTCGGCACCGAACATGGCAATAACAACAGACGCCATAATAGCCGTGCCAAGGTTGACCAACAACCAACCAAAACGGGTGCGGGCAATTTCACCAATGGATATGTTAACATCGCCCTCTCTAACACCCGCTAGTGCCAAAATATCCTCTTCGGCCTCTTCTTCCATCACATCAACAATGTCATCAACCGTTATCATGCCGACCAAACGACCTGCATAATCAACCACAGCGGCAGAAACCAAATTATACTGACGGAATGAATAAACCACCTCTTCCTTATCCATTTCAACTGGAATAAGGCTTTGCTCAACCGCCATAATATCGCTCATTTTAACATCTGTTTCTGAACGTAATATCCAGCTTAAGGGCATGGTGCCAACTGGGTGGTGCTGGGGGTCAACCACAAAAATTTCCCAAAAATCCTTGCACAGTTTTTCTTCTGATCGCAAATAATCTATGGTTTGTGCCACCGTCCAAAAAGAAGGCACAGCAATAAAGTTTTTTTGCATCATACGACCCGCGCTGTCTTGCGGGTAGGTGAACGCTTGCTCGATTAAAATACGCTCATCAACAGCAATGGTGTCCAAAACATCTTGCTGTTGCTTGCTAGAGCCTATTTCATCAAGAACATAAACCGCGTCATCCATGTCCAGCGATGTAACAGCCTCAGCAATTTCGCTAGTATCAAGAACGCTGATAACGTCGTCAAATGCCTGACCTTCTAGCTCAGGCAACAGGTCTGGATCCAAACTGTCACGCAGCAAGTTTGTCAGCCATTTACGGGTTTGCCCGTCCAACAGTTCAAAAACATCAGCCAGATCGGCACTGTGAATATGCGAAACCAACAGCTTGGCACTTTCAGGCTCGTTCTCACGAAAAGACAAAGCCAGACTTTTCACCAGATCGGTTTGCTCAGCCTCGGCAAGGTGGGTGCTGTCCACATCGCTTTCCCTGTTGTCCTCAGGGGCATGTCTAATATGTTTTAACTTTGTTGACATAAAGAATATTTTTTAGCTCTGCAACCTTGAGCTGACACTTCCCAATTAATGACTAAGTATTTTAAATAACTAAATATTTTCAAAACTCATATTAAACCAGATGGCGCATTTTGCCACCCTATTTTGTATTATCATCTTTTTATTAAGCAAAGAGAAACCCTGCAAGATTGCCCTTGCAGGGTTTCAAATGGTGCGGTCGAGAAGAATCGAACTTCCACGGGATATTATCCCACAGCGACCTCAACGCTGCGCGTCTACCAGTTCCGCCACGACCGCTTACTGATGGCATTTAGCAAATGTCATGCTTGCCATCAAGTTCAATTGTTAGCTTTATAAAAAAATATGAAAAAAGTTAGATATTTTAATGCTTATCGCATCATTTCTGAGATGGAAACGCCGATTTTTTCGCCAACCATCATAATTTCGCCGCGGCCAATAAGTTCGCCGTTAGCATAAATCCAACAATCGTCTTCATGGGTTGCGTTCAGGTCAATAACCGCACCACGACCCATTTTAAGTAGCTGTTTTATGGGCATTTCCGTACTACCCAGCACCACAGACAGCTCTACTACTACTTTATTTACAGCATCATTAGACATGCCAGTTAAACCTTTCAGCATTAAAAACAATAAGCATATACACAGCTCTAGCCTAGACAATCACCCAGTAAGGTTACAATTTTATTAACTTTTTAATCATCTTCCCTTGGCAACAGCCTAGATAAAGCTTATTTAGCATGAATGACATCTAAAAACACAACAAATAAATTAGAATGGCGCATCTCGGACGAACTGGTTGCTTATCCTGATGCCTTAGCCGAAATGGAACAGCGTGCCTTGGACATTCACCAAGGCAAAGCACCCGAACTTGTGTGGTTTTTGGAACACCCGCCACTATACACCGCAGGCACAAGCACCCACAAAGAAGACCTGCTAGAGGCGCGCTTTCCAGTGTTTGAAGCTGGTCGTGGCGGCGAGTTAACATACCACGGCCCCGGTCAACGTGTGGTTTATGTGCTGATGGACCTGAACAAACGTGGTCGTGATGTGCGTAAGTTTGTCAACAACTTAGAACAGTGGATGATAGACACCCTAGCCAAGTTTAATGTGGTTGGGGAACGCCGCGATGACCGTGTTGGGGTTTGGGTGGTGCGTGATGGCGGCAAGGAAGACAAGGTTGGTGCCATTGGCGTGCGGGTAAGAAAGTGGGTTACATTCCACGGCATTGCCCTCAACGTAGAACCTGACCTAACCCACTATTCAGGCATTGTGCCATGCGGCATTCGTGGTCACGGGGTGACATCGCTTGTTGATCTGGGTGTGCCAACAACTATGGCTGATGTCGATGTGGCCTTTAAAGATACATTTCCTGATATTTTTGATAAATAAAACTAACTACTTCGAAGCACCACAAAGCGTTCATCTTCAACCAAGTCTGCAGGTGTTACCATAACATTGCTCACGTTTGACGCGGGCGAGCCATCCCAACACTGCTTTACCATCTGGTCTACTTTTTCATCTAAACCACAAAAAACAGCTTCAACATCGCCGTTAGTTTTGTTCCTAACCCAACCATAAAGACCAAGTTTTTGCGCGGCACCCAACACCCAAGCACGGTACCAAACACCCTGCACTTTGCCTGCAACCGTTACATGTACTGACTTCACTTGTTCAGCTTTCAAATTCAATAATCACATCATCAACGGCTAGACTATCGCCCGTTTTCGCCAAAACAGCTTTGATGGTGGCGTCCTTTTCAGCGCGCAATATATTCTCCATTTTCATGGCCTCAACAATTGCCAGTGCTTGGCCTGCCTTAACCTCATCACCCACACTAACCGCCACGCTAACAACAAGCCCAGGCATGGGGCATAACAACAGGTTCGATGTGTCAGCTTTTACTTTTGGTTTTATATATTTGTACAGCTCGGCAATTTCTGGGCGCAACACAATAAAGTTTTTGCTAACGCCGTCACTGGTCAGGCAAAAGCCACTTGCCAGCTTATCAACCTCGATAAACCTATGCACACCATCAATAAAACCGTCAAAAACAGGCTGCCCCGGCATCCACTGGCTTCTGATGGTTATGGACTTTTTACCAATTTTAATCTCGCCGCCACCATCTTGCATATTGATATGCACTGGGGTGCGCTCGCCATCAACCCTAACCGTCCAGTGACCATCAGCGTCAAAACCATGACCATCGGCCTTGCCGTAAGCATTGTTATTTCTAATTTCAATCATGGCATTAACATATGTGCTACATGCCAACATGGCTGTTTTAACATCATCGCTCCAATGCCCACCTTCAAAACCATCGGGGTATTCTTCGGCAATAAAGCTTGTGGAAATGTCGCCCGACCGCATTCTGGGGTGCGCCATAACCGCAGACAAAAACGGAATATTGTGGGAAATACCGCGAATATAATATGCGTCCAAGGCCTTGCGCATCTCGGCAATGGCTTCATCACGGCTAGCACCATATGTTATCAGCTTGGCTATCATGGGGTCGTAAAACATGGAAATTTCAGCACCCTCATAAACCCCTGTGTCCACCCGCACATTTTTATTTTCAGGCGGTGTTACATAGCGGGTCAGACGACCAATTGATGGCAGAAAACCTCTAAACGGGTCTTCGGCATAAACTCTGGTTTCAAACGCCCAACCTTTAATTTTAACTTGGCTTTGTTTGATGCTTAATTTGTCGCCATATGCCACTTTCAACATCTCTTCAACCAGATCAACCCCCGTTATCAGCTCGGTTACGGGGTGCTCAACTTGCAAGCGGGTGTTCATTTCTAAAAAGTAAAAGTTTTTGTCATTATCAACAATAAACTCAACCGTGCCTGCGGAATGGTAACCAACAGCTTGCGCCAGTGCCACGGCTTGCTCGCCCATGGCTTTGCGGGTGGCGTCATCTAAAAATGATGATGGCGCCTCCTCAACCACCTTTTGGTGGCGACGCTGAATACTACACTCACGCTCAGCCAAATAAATAACGTTACCGTGCTTGTCACCCAGCACCTGAATTTCAATGTGGCGTGGTTGGGTAATGTATTTTTCAATAAAAATTCTATCATCGCCAAAGCTGGACTTTGCTTCTGATTTTGAGGCGTTAAATCCTTCCTCTACCTCCATCTCGCTTTCAGCAATGCGCATGCCCTTGCCACCACCACCTGCGGACGCTTTTATCATTACAGGAAAGCCAATTTCCTTAGAAATTTTCACCGCTTCCTTAGCGTCTTTTATAACCCCCACATAACCGGGCACAGTGGTAACACCTGCCTTTGCCGCCAGTTTTTTTGAGGCTATTTTATCCCCCATTGAGGTTATGGCCTCAACACCGGGGCCAATAAATATCAGCCCTGCTTTTTCTACTTCTTTCAAAAAGCCCGCATTTTCACTTAAAAAACCATATCCGGGGTGAATAGCTTCCGCCCCTGTTTTAAGTGCTGCGGCAATAATTTTTTCACCAACTAAATAGCTTTCCGCCGCCGCAGGTGGGCCAATAAACACGGCCTCGTCTGCCATTTTAACGTGGCGGGCGTCGGCATCAGCCTCAGAATAAACGGCAACACTTGCCACGCCCATTTTTTTGGCACTGGCAATAATACGGCAAGCAATTTCACCACGGTTGGCTATAAGAATTTTCTTAAACATATGACTAACTACTCGTCCTTGTCTGTTTTATAGATATAACCTGCAACACCTGCCATCATGGAAAAAGATGAGAGTACATTCCAGTCTCTTGTTGTTCCAAAGGCGGCACCATCAGCAACAAGTATGGCTAAGGATTTTAAACATATTTTAGATAGAATATTTGTGACCTTACTTCTAACAATACTTTTTCTTGTTTCATTAATATAACTATTAAAAGTGTCAGTTGGCATAACTACACTACCATCACGAACTCTAATGACTTGTTTTTTATGTAATGAAATATAATTCATCAAAAGTTCTCTAACTCTTGAATCTAACTTAAGATTCTCAAAAAGACTTTCTTCCATTTTTAGAAAATATTCAAAACCCATAGGCTTAAGTAGCCTTGGGTGGCTTCTAGTTACATCCACAATAGCTTCCTGCCCTAACAATCTGTGCTTATATTCTTTCCACTCCCAGCTACGCATGAAATTAATTCTACCCCTCAACTTTTTACTATCTATATAGATGTTTTTTAAATTTCGATCTTCAATTCTAGTTTTTAAAAACAATCCCTCCACTAAAGTTTTTTGCATTTGAAATGACTTGCTTGCTACATAATATTCAAAATGAACCAACAGCTCCTCGGCCTCTGAATCTGTTAAAGGAATTTGTTTCTCTGGTAAGTTATCCGTAAAACCATTCGTGCCAATAAGGTGCCTGCCTAAAATAGCCAAAAGGTGCTTATCATTCCTTGAAAGCTTTATATCTGGTTTACTAATACCCATTACTTGTCTTTGTTTTTTTGCTTTTCACGGCCTGTCAAAATTATGCCCACAACAATACCAATGGCTAAACCAGTGGCTAAACTGTTATTCAACACCCCAATGGCCGCACCCACAGCCACACCAATGGCAATATAGCGGTTAGGATGGTTTATAAGTTTTTTCATGACATTCTCCTTTAAAGCGGCCTCACTTTTATTACAACGGAATGTTACCGTGTTTTTTCCACGGGTTTTTCAGCTCTTTATTGCGTAAGTTTTTCAAACCTCGCGCAATGCGTTTGCGGGTGCTGTGGGGCATTATAACATCATCAACAAAGCCTTTTGATGCCGCCACAAACGGGTTGGCAAACTTGTCCTCATAATCTTTAGTTAACTGCGCTATTTTTTCAGGATTATCTTTATATTTGCGGAATAAAATTTCCACCGCACCAGATGCCCCCATTACAGCAATTTCAGCACTAGGCCAGGCAAAGTTAAGGTCGCCGCGCAGGTGCTTAGATGCCATAACGTCGTAAGCCCCGCCGTATGCCTTCCTTGTAATAATGGTAATTTTTGGCACCGTGGCCTCGCCGTAAGCATAAAGCAATTTGCCACCATGTTTGATAATGCCGCCATATTCTTGCGCTGTTCCCGGCAAAAAGCCCGGCACATCAACAAATGTAACCACAGGAATGCTGAAACAATCGCAAAAACGAATGAACCTTGCGGCTTTTTTACTGGCATTTACATCCAAAAACCCTGCTAAAACCAAGGGCTGGTTGGCTACAATGCCAATGGTTTCACCTGCCACACGACCAAAACCAGTAATAATATTTTTAGCATGGTCTGGCTGGGTTTCAAAAAAGTCAGCCTCATCAACAATTTTTAAAATAACCTCATGCATGTCATATGGCTTATTGGGGTTTGATGGCACTAAAGTGTCCAAGCTTTCTTCCAACCTGTCTGGGGCATCAAAGCTTTCTCTTATGGGCGATTTTTCTTTGTTGTTCAGGGGTAAAAAGTCGAAAAACCGACGCATTTGCATCAATGTTTCAATATCATTATCAAAGGCCCCATCAGCAACTGACGACTTTGTGGTGTGGGTTAATGCCCCGCCAAGCTCTTCTTGGGTCACGTCTTCGTTGGTTACGGTTTTAACCACATCAGGCCCCGTTACGAACATGTATGATGTGTCGCGAACCATAAAAATAAAATCGGTAATGGCGGGGGAATAAACCGCACCGCCAGCAGATGGCCCCATAATAACTGAAATTTGCGGAATAACGCCTGAGGCCAAAACGTTCTGCTGGAAAATATCGGCATAACCACCAAGGCTTGCCACACCCTCTTGAATGCGCGCGCCACCACTATCGCCCAAACCAATGACAGGTGCGCCTGCCTTCATTGCCATATCCATTACTTTTAAAATTTTCTTGGCGTGGGTTTCTGAAAGCGAACCACCAAAAACTGTAAAGTCCTGAGCATAAATAAACACTAAACGTCCGTTAATGGTACCATTGCCCGTAACCACGCCGTCACCTGCAAACGATACTTCGTCCATGCCAAAGTCTGTGCAACGATGTTCAACAAATGTGTCAAACTCTTCAAACGAACCTTGGTCGAGCAATACTGAAACGCGCTCTCTTGCTGTTAGCTTGCCCTTGGCGTGCTGAACATCAATACGTTTTTGCCCGCCGCCCAAACGTGCTTCTTCGCGTTTTGCCTCTAACTGGTTAATAACATTACTGGCCTTGCCCGCATCAGCGTTATCACTGTTTTCGCCAAACCATTCAGGCCAAATATCTTCAACATTTTCATTTAAGAAAACCGCTATGGCTTCGTTGGCGCGGGGAACAGGTTGGCGCAGTGCCAAACGGGTGGAGCTGTCAGACAAGCCCGCATCACGGGCAATGTCGGCTAAGGTCTTGCCCGCCTTACGCACAGCACCCTTAATATCTTCCGCATGGCGGTTTTTACGCTCAGTTTTACTAGCCATTTAACAACCTCAATAAAAGAATTACTAACGTTCGTTAATTACCACAAGGAGAAATACCTTGCAATATCTTTTTTATCTTTTGTTTATAAGGTGTTACTAATGTTGAAAAGTGGTGAAACTAAGCCCGCAGCAAGGCTATAAACTCAGCAGTGGCGCAAAATTGTGCGTGTTTTGCTTCTATATCAACCGCCGCTTCGGCATCTTCACCCCATAATTCGGCTTGATACATCTCGTCAACACGGCTTGCCGTCCATGCCTCGTCGGGGGATAGTTTTTGTTCCGCAACTGCTAGCCCTAAGAAAACAGAACCCAACAGGCCTGTTATGCGTTGCATGGCGGCTAAGGCAAAGTCGTTTTGCTCAGCCAAATGTGATGCCATAAATGTTAGGGTTTTATCCAGCTGTGCAACATGGCTAATGCCATTTATTACAATCAGCTCCAAGCCATATTCATCAGCCAACCACGCCACTATTGGGTCCCAAGCGGCTTGTTCTTTTTTACGCAATTCAATTGGGGCATCAGCGCGGTAACAAATTAAATCAGTTCCCGCAAAGGCACCAACTTCACCCTCAATCAACGCTCTATTTTCCGCAACCTGATCAATGGCGGCGTAAGACAATGTGGTTAGGGGCATGGTCTTTAGGTCGACCTTTTCTTTTTGACCGCGCCATTCGCCCGCCACAGCATTTGCCAATGGTTCGGCACTAATGGTCAAGGGCTTGCCCGCAGGGGTTTTTACACCCTTGCCATCAAGGGCAATGGTAAAACCGCCATCAGCACTGTTTAGGGAAACATCCTTATAAAACCGCTTCACGATGATTTGTCCGCGCTATCACCTTCACTTTTGGTGTCGTCATCAGATGGCACTTGCACTTTCTGGTTTTTAAAACTGCGGCGGGTTTGGCGGGTTTGCTTTCTGGCGCTTGATTGAACTTTTTCCTCAGCAGTATCTATGGTTTTAAATACATTAAACGAAACCCCGCCCTCTCTTGGTTTTTTATAGCCAAGCTCGCTTTCGCGACCAAGAATTTTTAGCCCCAAACGTGGCACACGGTAACACGTTAAAAAAAACAAAGCCAAAACCAGCGAGCCGCTAATAAGCAAAACAAATAGTCCAGAGCTGTGGTTAAGGTCATACAACTGCTCTTCAAAACTATAAGCAGCTATTGTCACCAACAGCATCAGCCCCGCTAGAACTAAAAAAATCTTAGGTTTTTTAATCGGTTTATATGGGGCTTTTGGCATCTATTTTCCCTCGGCTCTGATTTTGTCTAACAAGGGTAACATTTCGCCGTAACTATTTAAAACATCAAATGCACCAGCATCAAACAGCTCGTTTTTAGGGTGATAACCCCACGCCACACCTAGCGCCTTAACCCCAGCGTTTTTCGACATATCCATATCAAAACTAGTGTCGCCAACCATAATAGTGTTGCGGGCATCAGCACCGGCCTCGGCAATGGCTTTTTCTAACATTTCGGGGTGGGGCTTAGAGGGGTTGCCATCAGCAGTTTGGGTGGTGATAAAATGGTGGGCAATGTCATGATTTTTTAATGTATTTCTAAGACCACGGCCAGATTTGCCCGTGGCAACACCAAGTAAATAGCCACGCTCATCTAACCCCTTAAGCACTTCTTTAGTGCCGGGGTAAAGTGGCTCTTCAATATTTTGCGCGCGCAAGTCCTGAAAAGCATCACGGTAGCTTGCCACCACACGTTCAATCAGGTCATCTTCGTGGTGTGGCATCATGGTTTGCACGGCGTTAAATAACGACAGGCCAACCACACGGCGCACCGCTTCGGCCTCTGGTTTTTCCAAGCCATGCACATCGCAGGCC
>DAOWAS010000098.1 GCA_030634465.1 Alphaproteobacteria bacterium
GATTATAACAGTCACCTTGGTCAGCTATGGGATCATTTTCACCGTAACCCAGAATTGTCATTAATGGAGTTTCAAACCGCCAAGCGTATTTCAGACGAATTGCGCGCCGTTGGTTTTGAAGTTGCTGAGGGTATTGGTGGAATAGATGGCGAAAATGGCACAGGCGTTGTTGCTATTTTGCGTAATGGCTCCGGTCCTATGGTTATGATGCGTGCTGACATGGACGGTCTGCCCGTGGTTGAAAACTCAGGTTTAGCTAATGCCTCCACCGCCACAATGACCGATTGGGATGGTAACGAAGTGGGTGTTATGCACGCATGCGGTCATGATGTTCACGTTACTAGCTTGGTTGGTACAGGCAGGTACATGTCTGAAAACCGCGACCAGTGGTCAGGCACGCTTATGCTTATTGGTCAGCCAGCAGAGGAAAAAGGCCCCGGCGCCAGCGCCATGATGGACGATAATATTTATGATCGTTTTGGCACACCTGATTATGCCTTTGCATTTCATGTTAGTGCAGGTGGCGAAGCAGGTAAAATTACTATTGATGAAGGCTCACCCTACGCTGGTGCAGACACCGTAGATATTATTGTCCACGGTATTGGCGCTCACGGTGCCCACCCACACGCTGGTAAAGACCCGATTGTTATAGGTTCGCAAATTGTTATGAACTTGCAAACAATTATTAGCCGTGAGCTAGCACCAAGAGATAGCGGCGTGATAACCGTTGGTGCCTTCCATTCAGGCACAAAACACAACATTATTTCAAACCGTGCTCACTTACAGCTAACTGTGCGCAGTTTAAACCCTGAGGTTCGTGACCAGTTACTGACAGCGATTGAGCGTATTGCCATTGGCACTGCCCGCACTGCTGGTTTACCCGAAGACAAGTTGCCAGAGGTGATAATAAGTGATTTTCCTTACCCACCAACATTTAACGATGCAGACTTGGCACGTCGTATTAAAGGGGTGATAAGCGATAAAATGGGTGAAGATGCTTTGCGTCCACCAACCAGCAAAGGCATGGGTGCTGAGGACTTTGGTTTCTTTACTAGCGATCCGTACATTCCAAGTGTTTATTTTTCAGTTGGCGGCACACCAAAAGCTGACTTTGAACGTGCTGAAGCAGGCGGCGAGGCAGTTCCTAGCCACCATAGTCCACTATTTAAAATTACCGCAGAGCCTGCGGTTAAGGCAGGGGTTGAGGCAACTGTTCATATGTTAATGGAAATGATGCCAAAACAATAAATACGCTATACAGATAAAATAAAAGCCCCGCCTCTGATGGAGAAGCGGGGCTTTTTCTTGTTCTGGTTAGAAATTGTTATTCAGACTTGGCAATTTCGCCGCCCTTCATAACAAAGCTTACATGCTCCAACGCGGTAACGTCGGCTAAGGGGTCACCATTTACGGCAATAATATCGGCATATTTGCCTGCGGTAATGGTGCCAACAGTATCGCTAACACCCAAATGGTCAGCAGCGTTAACGGTGGCGGTTTCAATGGCGGTCATGGCGCTCATACCGCTAGCTTCAACCATGCGGCCAAACTCTAAGGCGTTAAGACCGTGTTCAAACACACCCGCATCTGTACCAAAGGCAATTTTGTTACCTCTGGCAAAAACATTAGGAAACGCTTCGTACCGTACCTTGGAAATAGCTTCAATTTTAGCCAATACCGGCGGGGTGAAAAGCCCGTTTTCAACACCAATTTCAACGCCGTAATAAGCGGTAAGGGTGGGTATAAGGTATGTGCCGGCACGTCTGGCCATTCTGGCACCTTCGGCATCAATTATGGTTGAGTGTTCAATGCTATCAATACCAGCGCGAATGGCGGCTTTTATGCCCTCAGTTCCGTGGGCATGGGCGGTAACCTTAAGGCCAAGCAAATGTGCAGTTTCAACAATTGCTATCATTTCTTCTTGGGTGAAATGCTGATCTAAGCCGCGCCCTTGTTGTGACAGCACACCACCTGTGGCGGTTATTTTAATAATGTCAGAACCACGCTTGGCAAGGTTTCTAACCCTATATCTGCAATCGTCAGCACCGTTACACTGTGAAATGTTTATGTCTGTTCTATCGCCCCACCACTTATCAGGAAGGTTGTTTGTAGGGTCAGCGTGACCACCTGTTACGCTAATGCTAGCACCTGCGGCTAAAATGCGCGGGCCTTGGATAAGGCCTTCATTTATGGCATCGCGCAGGGCATAGGCTGAGTATGTGGATGAGCCAAGGTCTGCCACTGTGGTGAAGCCAGCTTGTAATGTTATGGCGGCGTTTTTAACCCCAATTACGGTTTGGTACTCAGTACTTTCCAGAATACCTTCGTTAAATGGTGTGTTCGATTCGCTAGTTAAATGAACGTGGCTGTCAATTAAGCCTGGTAAAACAAACTTGTCCGACAGGTCAATGATGGTGACATTTTCTTCACCTGCGTCAACGCTATCTTCACCAACAAAACCAGATTTAACCTCGGTTATTTTGTCATTATGAATAATAATACTGGCATTGGTAACAGGGGCTTTGCCTGGCGTGGCAAGCAGCTTACCTGCGTGAATTATGGTCCAGTCAGCATGGGCAATGTTTGGAGAAATTAAAAGAGCTAGAGCCAAGCTCATTGTTTTTATTATTTGCATTTTTTGCATGGGGTTTTATCCTTTTTCTTATGTTCTTGCACAATAAGGCAAGAGCATAGGCCAAAGGGGATTGTCGAGCAATATAGTATTATTTTGAAATTAAAGCATCGTTATAAACCCCAAGCCCTTTGAGGGTAGTTTTGATTGACGCCCACAATTCTTGTTCGGAACGAACTATTTTTGCCAGAACACTTAAACCTAACAGGGTGTTTTGTATGGCAATGGCTATTTCTTTAGTATTTGCATCTGCTGAAATTTCACCATTTTTCTTGGCTTGGTCTAACATAGAGGTAAATGTTTTGATGTGTCTAACAACTATTTCTTTTAACTGGGGGCCTAGCTCGTTATTAACCGCAACAAGTTCGGTTATAGAATTAACCGCCATGCAACCACGGGCTTCAGGGTCAGATGTTTGAAAGCGGCAAATTTCTCTAAACAGCTTGGTAATGGTGGCTGTTATGTTGGTGTTTTCATCAATATTTCTAAGCAAAACATTAGGGGTTTTGCTGGCATAAAGTTCTAAGGCTTCCATGAACAAGGCTTCACGGCTTTCAAAGGCATTGTAGAAGCTTGAACGGGTAATGCCCAATTTCTCGGAAATTGCCTTTACCGAGCAAGCCTCAAATCCTTTTTTCCAAATTTCATTCATCACCACCTCGACGGCGGCTTCTCTGTTGAATTTAGATGGTCTGCCCATACTAGATTTGTCCTTGTTGGTGATTTGCCAAAGGTAAGGCAAACTAAATCCGTTTTTATACAGATATGGACATTATGGCTGTTAGTCAAGTAACTCCACGGTTACTTGAACTAGTTGCCTCTTCTTTGGACAGTGCCAAAGCCGCCATCGCCAGTGCTTTTGGCGTTTGACTTTCTGTTCTTAAGCTTTTTACTTTTGCCTTTGTTTTTCAACTTACCCTTGCCCTTAAGCTTTACTTTTACTGGGCGGGTTTCGTCTTTGTTTCCGGCGCGACGCTTAAGCGAAGCTCTGGTTTGTTGTGGTTTTTCATCAAGCAATTTTTTTAATGCTTCGGCATCGCTAACCTGACGGTCAGCGCGTTTGTGGTGGTTTTTATAGGCTTCTTTTCTCTCAGATTTTCTGAACTCGCCTTGGCCTCTGTTGTCATCACGCTTTTTAAAATCGTCACGGCCTCTGTTGTCATCACGCTTTTTAAAGTCGTCACGACCTCTGTTGTCGTCACGCTTTTTAAAACCATCTCTGCCTTGTGGCTTTTTAAATTCGTCACGGCCTCTGTTGTCATCGCGTTTTTTAAAGTCGTCACGACCTCTGTTGTCGTCACGCTTTTTAAACTCGCCACGTTTTTTAAAGTCATCTCTGCCTTGTGGCTTTTTAAAGTCGTCACGGCTTCTGTTGTCGTCACGTTTTTTAAACTCGCCTTGTGGTTTTCTAAACTCGTCACGGCCTCTGTTGTCGCCCTGTTTCTTAAACTCACCGTGGCCTTTAAAATCGTCACGTTTTTTAAAGTCGTCACGTTTTTTGAAACTATCTCTGCCTTGTGGCTTGTCTTTAAAGCTTGGTCTTTGTTTTACAAATGATGGGTTGTCGTCGTTTGAACGACCGCCTTGTCTGCGCTTGGCTGGTGCGTGTTGTGAGTTTGACCTAACCTGGTTGTGGCTGCGGTTATGACCGCCAAAATCGCGAGATTTGTGCCGTGTCTTGACTGGAGTGTTGTGCCCCTCATGCACTTCATCAACCTGTATTTTTGGCTCAAGCATATCTGGAATTTTAACCAGCAAGCGCATGTCGCCTGGGCTACAAAACGAAACCGCCATGCCGCTTGCGCCAGCACGGCCTGTGCGACCCACACGGTGAATATAGTTTTCGCTCTCCAACGGCATGTCATAGTTAACCACTAGACCAATGTTTTTAACGTCAATGCCCCGTGCCGCCACATCGGTGGCAACCAGAACGTTAATTTTACCATTTTTAAATGCTCTTAAAATTTGCTGACGTTTGCGTTGTGGCTTGTCGCCGTGCAGGGCATCAACCAAATAGCCAACACGGTCTAACGACTTGGTTAAATTGTCCGCATCTCTTTTAGTGCGGGTAAAAACCAGTGCCAGATTATCTTGTTTTTGCTCACGCTCTAACAAATGCATTAAAAGGTCAGTTTTATCATGGCGCTTAACATGCATAACACGGTGTTCAATTGTGCTGGCAACGCCTGTTTCTCTTTCAACTTCAACCCTTATTGGGTCTTTTTGCAGGCTTTCAGACAGCTTTCTGATAGATTTATGCATGGTGGCTGAAAATAGAACAGTTTGATGTTTGTCAGGCAGTTTTTTTGAAATGTCTTTAACTTCATCAACAAAGCCCATGTCCAACATGCGGTCGGCCTCATCCAGCATGAAAAAGCGGGTGTGGCTAAATTTTACGTTGCCTCTGCGTACATGGTCTTGCAAGCGACCCGGTGTTGCCACCAAAATGTGCACACCACGCAACAGCGCGGTTGTTTGTGGTTTAAACGGTGAACCACCGCTAATGACAATTTGTCTAATTTTGGTATGGCGTGCCAACAGGTGAACTGTTTCGCCAATTTGGGCGGCAAGCTCACGGGTTGGGGCTAGAATAACCGCAATTGGCGCTCTGCTTTCACAGCGCAGGTCTTCTTCTAAAATTGCGTGAAGCATTGGCAATACAAATGCTGCGGTTTTGCCGCCGCCAGTTTGCGCCATGCCTGTTATGTCATGACCCTGCATTAAATGGGGTATGGCTTGTTCTTGAATTGGTGTTGGGCTGGTGAAGCCCTGGTCTTCAATAGCGCGCAATAACGGCTCGCTAAGACCCAACGCTGAAAACGTGGTCATTTCTCTTAATCCTTTTTTACCAGTACAGTTTTTAATTATTTCCTGTACCTATGTGTCGAAGTGCCATTCTTATTGAATGATATGAACGCTTTTTCTCATCGACCGGTAAAATCCGATTAACCGCATAATCTTGCGAGGAAACTTCGTTCTCATATCCGCCCATAATAGATAGTGTGTTGGCGGCTTATATCCACTTTTTATTTGTTTTTAGTTTGCGTGGGGGCTTATGAGGCAGTCAGCAACCTTTGTCAAGCCTAGTAAATTTAATGTGTGTTGTGGTTTCTGTAGCTTTTTTTATATAAACTTGTTTGTTATAAGACACTCATGAATGAAGCATTACCCATATTATACAGCTTTCGCCGTTGTCCCTACGCTATGCGGGCAAGACTGGCAATGCGTGTGTGCGGCGTGGCGTATGAACACCGTGAAATTTTGTTAAGGGACAAACCAAAGGAAATGTTGGAAGCGTCAGCCAAGGGAACTGTGCCTGTGCTGGTTGTGGGTGGCATGGTGGTGGATGAAAGTCTGGATGTAATGTTGTGGGCGCTTAAAAAAAACGACCCTGACAATTGGCTTAGGGATGATGATACACAGAAAGAAATGTTGGTGCTGATAGGTCAGGCAGACACAGGTTTTAAAGAAAATTTGGATATTTATAAATATTCTAGTCGCCACGGGGCAGGTGAGGGCGAAAAGGCCAAAGAGAATGCGCTGGTGTTTTTAAGCCTGTTAGACGCAAGGTTGGGGCGAACAAAGCAGTTGTTTGGTAACCAAATTAGTTTGGCAGATATGGCTATTTTTCCGTTTGTCAGGCAGTTTGCAGGGGTTGATAGGGCGTGGTTTGACAGTTTGCCAATGCCCGCTTTGCACCAATGGTTAAGCCAGCATATTGAAAGTGACTTATTTCAAGTTATAATGAAAAAACAGGTTCTGTGGTCAGAAGCCTGAGGTGCAAAAATTATATAGTTGTTTATCTATGATATACACCTTGGTAAAATATGTTAAATATCATCAATAATAAACATAAAGTTAGCAGGATAATTAGCAATGTCGGGCCACCTATTAAATTCAAATTTTCAATTAAACCCAAACCTTAATGTTGCTGATTTAGCAAAAGCATATGCCGGTGCCAAACGTTTTCAGGTGCAAAATTTCCTAACGGAAAGTACCGCAAATGAATTGTACAATTGTTTGGCAACACAGGTGCCGTGGGGGTTGGCGTATCAGCATGAAGAAAAACCAATTTATCACCGTGCTGAGGCATTGCAAAAGCTAAGTTCTGATGAAAAGAAAAATATAAGCAAAATTTTAAATGATGGCGCGCTAAGTGGTTTTCAATATGCCTATAACACGTACCCTATATTGGATGCGTATATTCAAAAATGGGGGCAGGTTCCGCTTCTTGACCGATTTCTGGAATATATAAATACCGAGGAAATGCTAAACTTTGTAAGGCAGCTTACTGGCAGACCTGATGTTATTAAGGGCGATTTGCAAGCATGCAGGTATGTAGCTGGAAATTATTTGAAGGTTCACACAGATGATGTTCAAGAAGAGAGCCGTGTTTGTGCCTTTGTTATAAATTTAACGCCAAGTTGGGAAAAAGATTGGGGAGGGTATCTTCAGTTTTATGATGACAGGGAGGATATTGAACAAGCGTTTATCCCACGGTTTAATACGTTGAATATTTTTACCGTTCCCCAGTCGCACTCGGTTAGCTATGTGGCAGATTATTGCCCGGCACAGCGTTTTACTCTAACTGGTTGGTTTAGGTTTGCGTAACAAATATTACAAACCAACAATTTCAACGGAATTGCGGTTTACCTTGGCCTCGTACAGGGCATTATCTGAAATATCATAATAATCAATAGCCGAAGGAATGCTGGTGCCATCGGAACATGCCGCACCAATTGATACGGTTAAGTATGGCCCTAAATCGCTTTCTTCGTGTTTAATTTTCAGCCCTTCAATGGCGGCTCTTATTTTTTCCAAGAAAATTTGCGACTGCTCTAGGTTTGAAGCACTAAACAAAATTCCAAACTCCTCTCCACCAAGGCGGAAGACAAAATCATCTGGTCTGTGTAATGATTTTTTTATAGTTTGGGCAACTTTACGTAAAACCTTGTCGCCATCTGGGTGACCATAACGGTCATTATATTGTTTGAAATAGTCTATGTCCAAAATGGCGAGTGACAATAATGACTTGCGCCGTCTGGCGATTAATATTTGTTTTTCCAGTGTTTTGTCAAAATGCCTGCGGTTGTAAATTCCTGTTAGCTTATCTGTTATGGAAAGCAGCTCGTTATATTTTTTGTCGGTAATGTTTACCAGAATATTAGTGAAGTACGAGCGCTTACTATCTACGCTTGATGAAGGTATAATGCTAGATGAATACCAATGCACATCGCCGTTAGGTTTTGTTATGGATATTTCACCCTCCCACCTGAAACCTGTTTGAATAACGCTGTTTATTTCATTTATCTGGTTTTCTTTATCATCCCCATTAATAAAATAATCAGACTGTTTGCCGATGAGGTTTTCTTTGCGGTTGCCTAACTCGCGGCACAGGTTGTTGCTGATATCTATAATAATGCCATCTTTATCCATAGTGCTTATCAGGATATGTTGGTCGATGAGGTTGTTTCGCGCGATACTTTTGGCTTCAATTTGGCGGGTTGGTCTGGTTATTGTTATTGCTAACCATACTGAAAACAA
>DAOWAS010000143.1 GCA_030634465.1 Alphaproteobacteria bacterium
CTGAACGGAATAGCCAAAAATATGTTCTGCCGATGTATTAAACAGATGAACTTTACCTGTTTTATCAAAGCCAATAACGCCATCAACAACCGAGTTTACTATGGCGTGTAATTGTTGCTGGCTTGAAGCAATAGCTGCTCTTTGTTCTTGCAGCTCTTCTTTTATTTTGTGGTCTTCTGAGACGTCTCTAATTATAGCTGAATATTGCCGTTGGTCTTTTAACATCAGGTCATTAACAGACAGATTTAAATATAATACAGTGCCTTTCTTGTGGTGACCCATCACCCCCATGTATGACACATCAGCATCTGAATTAACATTGGACAACTCCCAAGCTATGTTCTTTAGCCACCCATCCTGTTTGGCTTCTGGAATTAGCATAGATAATTTTTGCCCCTCTAACTCAGCTTTTTTATAGCCGAAAATTTGCAAGGTAGAAGGGTTAAAAGATTGCAGAAAACCTTTGCCATCAATACTTACAATTGCCTCATGGGCGGTGTTTATAAAAGCCTGCAATCGGTTCTCAGTAACACTAATGGCCTTGTCTTTGCTTTCAAACCGACCACCAACAACCGCAGCCGAACCAACAGCAATAAGACTGAACAGCGTGATCATTCCAACCAACCACGGCAGTTGCTGCCCGCTCATTGTAAAACCAGTTAATTCGTGCATTGGTATACCAACAAAATTTGTTGCCCACATTCCTGTATAGTGCATTAGCGAAACCGCTAAACCCATAATGAGCGCAGTTATAACCTGAACCTTTATTTGAAAATTCTTTTCCTGACCGAAATAAATTAGCCTTACAGATAAAGAAGAAAGTGCAACTGCAACAACAATTGATACGGCAAAAATAACCTTGTCATAATATATACTTACGTTCATATGCATTGCCGCCATGCCCGTATAATGCATAGCCCCGATGCCAGAACCCATCACCGTTCCAGCCAGCAGCAGCCTTTTAAAACTTTTGTCATAATTGCCAATAAACCAGAACACAAACGCACTTGCTGCAATGGCAAATATAATGGAAAGAATTGTAAGAATAGGGTCATATAAAACGAGCATGTTCATTTGCAAAGCCAGCATGGCCACAAAATGCATGGACCAAATGCCCCCGCCCAAGGTAAATGCACCCGCCACCAACCACATGACTTTTGACAAGCCTTTAGGTACAGCAATGTAACGTCTGATTATTAAAACAGAAATATATGAAGCCAAAACCGCAACAGCATACGACAGACCAACCAGCCAATAATCATAACCATATTCTTGTATATTATTTAATATATTTATGTCGTCGGATAACCAGTGGAAATCCATAGAACATCTCCATGATATTTTTGCAAACACACAATACAGGAGGACAAATAATGAAAATTTATGCTGATAATTCTTACAGATTTTTTACAGAAACGTAAAAACAAGAAATACAGAAAATGGCTTAACATGTTGGTGGCAAACAGGTTTGAACTGCTTTAATCAGATGCTAGGCCATCAACAACAACTGTTATGCACAACCATAAACACATAGGAATAAAAATTAGTTAACTGCAAATAAGATTACTCACATCCCTAAAAACCCCGCCCTTTGAAACTTTTAATGGTGTGGCATAGAAAGAGAAAAACAAAAAATTACCCTTCAAACCAACTAATTGGCAAGCAAGAAACAGTTAAAAACCACACCTTACCGCAGGTTAAACTGCAAGGCTGTTGACATTAGAATTAAACCGCATTATTAAGTTAGTAAGTACTTACTAACTAAGCAACGGGAAGGTCAGAAAATGGCACAAGCAAAAAAAACAAGTAAGGCCAAAAAGCCAGCGCAAGATACAAAACCAGCACAGGTCAAGAAAGCATCAGAAGTCAAAAAAGTGGTTCAAAAAAGAAAAACAGCGAGCGAGCGTAAAACTGAGATTATAGAAGCAACCCTTCAGCTTTCTGACGAACAAGGGCCAGACCGCCTGTCTATTGAAGCTATCGCTATTAAAGTTGGCATAAGCCAACCCGGTGTACTTAGACACTTCCCTAAAAAACAAGATATATGGGAAGCTGTTGCCAACCATCTTATTAGTATGATGAGCCAGCGTTGGGAAAAAATTCTAAGCTCAGACATGTCCCCTATCCAACAACTGCGTGCCTTAACCTCAGCACAGCTAGGGTTAATTCAGGCCACCCCTGCAATACCTGCCATTCTTTTGTCGCGCGAGCTTCAGGCCGACAATAAAATACTGCGCAACACCTTCTTTGTTTTAATGAAGGGCTTTCACGGGCACATAAACAGGTTAATTGCAGAAGAGAAAAGCTTTCGCAAAGGCCTAGACCCTGCTGATGCCACCTTGCTAATTGTTGGCACCATTCAAAGCACAGCACTTAGATGGTCCATTTCAGGTCGCAGTTTTGACCTTGTGGAAAAAGGCGAGCATTTGCTGAAAGTGTTGCTAGACGGCTTCATCCACCCACCCACGAAATAGAAATTACCCCCCATTTTTCATCACCTTTGTGATGGGAAATAAAAAGTCGCACTAATGTTTCAGTGCGCAATTTTGTCAGTAAAAAAAACCTATAAAAGGAGTATATATGACTAAATTAAAGCTTATAGGCAGTGCAAGTTTAATTGCCCTAGCCCTAAGCCAGCCAGCATTTGCAATAGCAGGAGAAACTTCCGCAGGTACCCCCTCTGCCGAAGATATCCAAAATATTCTTATGCGGCTGGAGCAATTAGAACAGGAAAACCAAAGCTACAAAGAGAGGCTTAATCAGGTTGAGCAAAACCGCGCTCACATAGCCCCTGTTGTTGCTGTTCCTGAAGTGCATAGACAACCAATAGAAGAGCCAATAGCTGAAAACATAACAAGCTCAACAGACCAAAATTTGGGCGGGTTTGTGCGTTTTAATCCGGAATTTTCTTATGGCATGCTTGACCAAACAACCAACATAAACCGCAAACAGCTTTACCTGTTAGAGCAAAAACAACTGGGTAACATTAGTGAAAACGGCTTATACCTTGGTGGTTCGGTTACTGCGATTATGGATTATTGGAACAGTAACACCGACGACAAGTTTGGTTACTTGATGCGCCACCCAACCGTCAACAACCAAATTGGCGATACTGTAACCGAGGCTGGCATTCATTCTGCCCAACTTAGTTTTTTGGCTAACATGGGCAGCTGGGTTAGTGCATATGGCGAATTGCTGTATGATCCACAGCAAAGCTTTGGCACTGGCACCATTACCGACCTGAACCGCAACCAAATTCAATTGCGCAAGGGTTATGTAACCATCGGCAATTTGGACCAGTCGCCCTTTTACCTAACAGTGGGTAAAATGGCCACTCCGTTCGCCCTGACCGATACTGTTAATCCATTTTCGGCATCCAGCTCATGGCATGCTTTTGGTGGTTTGGCATATGGTGCCTTGCTTGGTTATAGCAAAGATGGTCTGAACATTTCAGCCGAGCTAGTGCAAGGCGGGGCGCAGCTCCGTGCCGCAAATGTGCCTGTTAACGGCACATCGGTTCCAAGCCAGTTGAACAACTATGTTGTTGATGCCAACTACACTTTCAATCTTGGTGACAACAATAACCAAGCCATGATTGGTGCATCTTACGAGCGCGGCAGTGCTTATTGCCAAAGCTATCCTGTTATACATTTCAACCCTTGCGCAGAAGCAAACCCGGCATGGGCGGTTTATGGCACATTGGACCTTGGCAAGTTTAGCTTCATTGGTGAATATATCCAAACAACTGATGTGTGGCCGGGGACATACAACCCCACCCCACCGTTGGATATTTACCCTGCTAGCAAGGTCACCAGCTTTACCCTTGGTGGTAAATACGGCACCACAATTAACGATAAGCGAACAGATCTTTCTCTTGAGTTCAGCTCGTTTATAGCAGGTGCTGATGGCTCGCCGTGGGAGCGGCAAAACCAAATGGTTCTTGGTGGGGCATACTTTCTTACCCCTACTGTGAAACTGTTCGGTGAAGGCATATTGGTAGAGGGCTACTCGCCATTAAACTTCATCAGTGGCGGCAACTTATTGCCTGGCACTACACACAGCGACCGAGATGCCCGCAGTAGTGGCGTGGTATTGGGTGTGAATGTTGCTTTCTAACTAAACTTACACAAAACAATATAAAGGCTCTCACATTGTGGGAGCCTTTTTCTTATCAAGCTACTTTCTTATCAGCCTGCTTTGTTATCAGTCAGCTTTATTAATAATGGCAAAAAACGATGGCACTAA
>DAOWAS010000091.1 GCA_030634465.1 Alphaproteobacteria bacterium
CAGCTTGGGGCATAAGATTTTCATATTTTTCACCCAGTTCAACGGGTGTGTCTATGTCTTCGTCGCCGTAACTCCCAAGAACAGGGTGTTTTCCTGTTGCCGCCTCGGCGCTCAGGTCTTCGTTCACCACCCGCACAAATGTTTCCCGCAACTCGCCCGCATTTTTATAATCGCTACTGCCAAATTTTTTGGAAAATTCAGCTTTGAAACCAGTGTTAAACATCTTGTCGCAAAGCCCTGCAGTTTTACCTAATAGTTTAAGGTAACTGGCCTTTAGCTTCCAAACCAAGCTACGCTTTCGCTTTAGCCCTGCGGCGGAAATAAGCACATAACCATCAGCCAAACTTGGCTCAATTTGCGCTAGTCTAACCGCAACACGGCAACCAAAACTGTGGCCTATTATTATGCGTTTTTTTGTTTTGGGTTCGCTTAAAATGCTTTTTGCCAGTGCTTGGGCATAATCGTCAGTACCAGCATTTTTAAACAATAATGGTGTTTTGCCAAAACCATACAGGTCAACAAGGGTGTTTTTAGCTTTGTTTTTATACAGCTCGGCAAGGGCTAGGAAACAGTTGTGGGTTTGCCCCCAACCATGAAGCCAAATAATTTCCAGATCTGGATTTTCCCCCACATTTATAGAAAAAGGTATGTTTTCCTGCTGCGTGCTCAAAATCAGTTCCTACTAAAAATTACCGAACCGCCGTGTTTAACGCCAGTTTCTTTATGCCGTCCTTCAAACTTTCTAAAGCCTTCTTCGATTAACGCTGTGGTCAGCTCTGTAAAGCTAACCTCAGGCTCGGCCTGTTGCCAAAGAAAATATGCAAATGACCCAGGAATGGTATTAATTTCGTTTAGCCATATATCGCCTGTCTCAAAGTCACTTAAAAAGTCAATTCGCACCGAACCAGCTAATTCTAAAACATTAAATGCTTCTGCGGCGTAGCTACGAATGTTGGCTGATTTTTCTCGTGGCAGGTCCTCTGGGTTTATGTCACGCCGCAGTGATGCCATGCCCTCAGACGGGGCATTGTCCAGCTTTGGCCCACCTTTGCTGCCCGACATATATTTATCGGTAAATGATAAAAACTCGTTGTCTTGGTGGGGGCGTTCAATTGCCGACACCTGAACGTCACCAAATGCCTTTGTAACCGCCACATTATATTCAACCAAGTTTGCCACAAACGGTTCAACTATTGCGGCACTGTCTAGGCGAAATGCATTTAGCAACGCCGCTAACAGTTCGTCTATATTATCAACCTTTTCAACACCAACGCTTGAGCCAAGCTGGCGTGGCTTAACAAAAAATGGATATGTCTGCCCCTGCATTTTGGTGCCAATGTCGTCCTGAATGCTTTCTTTGTTAATGTGTTCACCCATAACAGGGCGGTGAACCATAATGTGGGGCAAAACAGGTATGCCAAAAGCGGCGATGGTTTTTTTTGTAAAATCTTTGTTTATGGTTGCCGCAGATGCCAGCACCCCACAGCCCGCATATGGCACCCCAGCACCTTCTAACAGGCCTTGCAAAATGCCATCTTCGCCGCCACTGCCGTGAATGGCAGGAACCATCAGGTTAAACGGAATTACCTTGGTTTTGCCACCGCCCAAAATACCTTTTTTCTCAGCAAACAATGCCGGGCCAAAGGTTGAGTTTTTGCCAATGGACAGCGAAACACTGGTTAGGTCTTGGCGGGCATCTTTTTCAAATGGGTAGTTGCTGCGTTTTAATAAGGCATCGCCAGTCCACCATGAGCCATCACAGGCAACATAAACTGGCAGGCCAATATATTTGTCAGGATCCAAAGCTTCAAGAAACTGCAGCCCTGTTAAAATGCTAACATCATGCTCGACACTTTCGCCCCCGAAAATAACGGCAATGGTGCTTTTTGTCTGATCCATTTTACTCTTCCCTCCCACTTGGGAACACTACTCTTAGATGGTTTTGCGATACTTATGTTTCTTTATATCAAATACTGTTGTTTTGTATAAGTAAATTGCTTAGCAATGTTCAAGTTTAATTGAACCATATGGGCATTTTCTTTGTTTTTCTTGACCAAAATATGGTTTATGCTCGTAAAATTCTTAATCTCTGGTGGGGTTTGTGTTTTTTTGGGAGTGGCTAATGAGCGAATTTATTAAAATAGAGCAACAAGACGGCGTTCTTGTGGTGCGAATTGATCGCCCCAGTAAAAAAAACGCCCTAACTTTGGATATGTACGATGCCATAACCGCCGCTTTTGAACGATTGAGTGTTGAAAGCGAACTGCGGGTTATGCTTTTAACTGGTGTGGAAGACAGCTTCACCAGCGGTAATGATATTATGGACTTTATCCAAAACCCGCCAACTGGTGAAAACTCGCCAGTTATGAAATTCCTCGAAGCCATATCAACCGCAGAAAAACCAATAGTAGTGGCGGTTAATGGTTTGGCTATTGGTGTTGGCACAACCATGTTGTTGCATAGCGACTTGGTTTATGCCGGTAAAAAAGCCACTTTCCAATTACCATTTGTCAACCTTGCTTTAGTGCCTGAGGCCGCGTCTAGTTTGATCTTGCCAAAAATGATGGGCCATCAAAAAGCAGCAGAACTTTTATTGCTGGGTGACAAGTTTGATGCCGAGAAAGCTGAAAGCTTGGGTGTGATAACACGCACAGTTGCTGACGATGAACTGTTTGATGTGGCTATGGCGGCGGCAAAAAATTTGGCGGCAAAAGCGCCCGAGGCACTGCGGCTTGCCAAAGGGTTGATGAAAAGCAAAACAGATAATATTGAAGAAAGAATGCAGGAAGAGGGTGTAATTTTTCAAAAAAGACTTACATCACCTGAGGCACTAGAAGCGATGACTGCATTTATGGAGCGCCGCAAGCCAGATTTTTCAAAATTTGATTAAATAGTAATTTTAAAGGGCAGTATTATGAAAACATTTATTAAAACCCTAAAGCAAGGGTCGTTAGTTGGTTTGTTGGGCGCGGTGACAGCTTTTTCTACAGCTACAGCACAAAATATGGATGAGGTCGAAATTAAAACCGAAGATCTTGGTAATGGGCTTTATGTTATGTTTGGCTCAGGTGGCAATATTGGCGTATCTGTTGGTGAAGATGGCGTTATTATGGTTGATGACCAGTATGCCCCACTTACGGATAGGATTTTAGCCGCCTTAAGCGAGGTTACTGATGAGCAAGTGTTGTTTGTTCTAAACACCCATTATCATTTTGATCACACGGGTGGTAACGAAAACTTAGGCCGTGAGGGTTCTATAATTGTTGCCCATGACCATGTGTATGACAAAGTTTCTGTGGACTTTAACCACGAAACATTTGGTAGAGTATTTCCCGCAATGGCTAAAGAAGGCCTGCCAAAAATTACTTTTAACGACCAGATGAGCTTTCGCATAAATGGCGACAATGCTCGTGCGTTTTATGCCCCAAATGCCCATACCGATGGCGATAGTATGATTTATTTTAAAAACGCTGACGTTCTGCATATGGGCGATATTTATTTCAACTATCTTTACCCATTTATCGACGTGTTTGCAGGCGGAACTGTTGATGGGGTGCTTAAAGCACAAAGAGAGGCGCTGGAGATGGTTGACGACAGCACCCAGATTATCCCTGGTCACGGCCCCATGGCAAGCAAGGACGACCTTATAATTAATTATGAAATGATTAAGGATGTGCGGAATAGAGTGGCAAAGCTAAAGGCTGATGGGGTTTCATTGGAAGACGTTATTTCACACGCACCATCTGCTGATTATGACGAAAAATTTAATTGGGATTTCATAAATGCGGAAAAATTTGTCACTTCTATATATGAAACACTTCCATAGTTTTGGCTATAGTTTTGGCCATAATTTTGATTGTGTCATTTGAAGGAAAGCTAAGTTAGTGGATAAAGAAATTTCTTATACGGTTGAGGGGTCATCTTTGTCATCTGATGGGGTGGGGGCGTTTCGCTCCGCCCTGTCTGCCTTCACTACGGGGGTGGTTATTGTAACCACCCTTTGCCCCGAGGGTGAGAAGGTTGGTCTGACCGTTAATAGTTTTTCCTCGCTTAGTATGGAACCACCCATGGTTTTGTGGTGTTTGGAAAAACGTTCACAAAGTGTGCCACTGTTTGCCAAGGGGCGTTCTTTTACCATTAATGTTTTAACCGACCAGCAGCAACATTTGGCTCAGATATTTTCATCAAAAAATCATGATCGCTTTAAAGATGTTGCCCTTGCTGGCGACCCTACAGGCGCACCAATAATTGAGGGGTGCTTGTCGTGGTTTGAGTGTGGTGTTGCCGATGTTTTTGATGGTGGTGACCATTATATAATAACTGGTCTTGTTACCCGCTTTGGACGCAGAGACGAAAAGCCGCTTATCTTTCATGATGGTAAATATAAAACCAGCTAGGTTTTGTGCGGCTAACCCTTGCCAGATGTCATTCCAGATTTTGTTAGCAGTTGCTGTAGTTCCATCAAGCTTTTTGTTCTTTGTTCGTCATTAAAGCCCGTAATGTTTTTTTCAACGAAGTTTGGAAGCTTCATATATGCTCTGGCCTCTGCCCGTGCTTTTGAGCTGGACTGCCCAATGGTAAAATAGCCCCCAGCCAACATCTGCAATAGCTTTTTGCCTGCTATTGTGGGGCCGCCAGCATCTTTTTTTAGCCGTGATAAAACCTCGGCACCATCCATAATTGCCAGACAAAACTCGTCAAGCTTATCAGCTAGTTTGTTTTTACTGTTTTCTGGCAGGTCAGTTTGAATTATTTTTCTTTGGATTTTACTTAGAGTTTTTAGCCGCTCGATATAATTACCCTCGAATGAGCGGAAAATAGTATCGTTGTCGACAGATGTGATAATGGGCATAAAATAACTGGCGAGTTTTCTTTGTGCGGTTTCGCCTTGAATAAATGGTTCTAAATCTAGCAAGGCCATAATTTGGTTAACGCCAGTTTTTTTATGGGTCAAATACGTGCCAATGTTTTGTTGGCTTAAGCTTCTGGCGCATCTTTCATCGATAGCGTCAAGTAACCTGAAGTCGCTAATTTTACCATCGTCAGGGCCGCGCAATGTTTTTATAATGGCATCAACTGTTTTTAATTCACCTACAGTGCCTTTATTGCTTAAGGGTTGGCGGCCTTTTAATTCGCCCGCAATGCGGCCAAATATTGCCAGTTTTGTTTGTCTCAGCCTGTCCATCTCCAACAGCTTGTTCAGCGCACTTATTTCCTCAGGCGGTTTTTCAGGTTTTGCCACACCGCCAGATAATTGCGCATAGGTTATAAGTGTATTGCCCAAGCCGCCAAAATCCGTAATCATTTTTTTGAAAACAGAGGGCGCGGAAATTAATTCTGCAATAATGCAATCGGTTGTCGTATGCACCCATGATGGGTGTTCGGGCTTTACCATTTCTAAAATACTGGTAAATTTCTCTGGTATGGTTTTTATGGCAAGAAATGATTGAACAATTGAAAGGGTAAGTAAATAAGCCCGATCTTCTTGTTTTTCCAGTTTTGAAATGACCTTTTCAAACCCCAGTTTTGACATGTCAGGGACTTTATCTTCGTCTTCGTAAACATCTTTTAGCTGGCCAACTGCCACCTCAATAAGGGAATATAGCTCTTTCATCCGATCTTGAATTGAGGTGTCTGAACCTTTTACTTGCTCAATAGCCGCTTTTTGAACGGCATTTTGCAACAATACACCTGTGTTATCCAAGCGGTAATAATGGTCAGGAACGTTGGTAAGCTCAATGGCGGTTATTTGCCATGTTTCCAAATCACTTCGAAGCAACTGGGTAATGGTTCTTCGGCCTTCATATGAATGTAGGTCGGCAGGTTTCCAACAAGCAGTGGAAGAGGCTTTGCGTTTTTTAGCTTTGGGTTCTTTGCCCTTAATATAAACCTGACTGGTACGGTAACTGCCATCTTTTGGGTTGAGGCGTTCGCGCATAACTTTCACTGCTTTGAAAGCCCCAGTTTTCCATTTTTCTTCGACCAGTTTGAGGGCTTTTGCCTCGTCTGACTCGATTTTTAAAATAGACCAACTGGTGTTTTTCAAACCCAACACTTCATAGTGAATGTTTTTATTTCGCGGTAGCACCCCCATGCCGAACTCCGTTATTTAACAAATATCACTTAAGCACGCGCATAAGACTAATGAATTTAACAGCTTAAGGTAAGCCTAAACTTTTAAGAAAGTTGTAATTTAATTTATTCGCCTATTAGATGCATGTGGATTGCTCGCAGTTGGGAGCGGTCTCTATGTTCATAAAGATATATACCTTGCCATGTTCCAAGTGCCAGTTTTCCGTCATAAATTGGTATGCTCAGGTGGGTTTGGGTTAATATGCTGCGAATGTGTGCGGGCATGTCATCTGGACCTTCGGCGGTGTGGCGGTAAAGACTGGTGTCACGTGACACCAGTTTCGAGAAAAACTCCTCAATATCATGCAAAACATCAGGATCTGCATTTTCCTGAATTATTAACGATGCCGAGGTGTGGCGAATAAAAAGCGTTAAAAGCCCTTGCTCTATGTTTTCTTCATTGACCCAGTTAACTATCGAACTAGTTATATTGCTTATGGTGGCTCCAGAACTTTGTATCTGGAGTGTTTGGGTGGATTGCCGCATGGTGAGCCTTTCTGGATAATAAATAAAAATGAAATCGGGCAAAAAACATATGCTTACTAATGACATTATAGCTGATGAAAACTATACGCGCATTTCTTTTGGGTCTGAAACAGAAGTTATGATTGGCGCATGTTATGAGGAGCGGGCTAATAATGAGATGTATTTCTCATTAGGTGATGGCCTTCTAGCTGAAACCAATGATGGCATTCGTGCTTCCATGGTGGTGTTTATGGAACTGGTTATGCGCCGCCATTGTGAGGTTGAGAAAAACCACCACAATATTGTTCTAAAAAGCCTAACTGTGGACCATATTGCCACCCCAACATCAAATTTAATTCGTGGACATTCTGGCATAGTGCATCAAAATAATGATGCATTCTTTATGAAGGCTTTGTTGCATTCTAACGAAAGTTTGGTCATGTCGGGAACTGCCGTATGGTCTTTTGCCAAATGAACTGGTAATGTTCATTCATGATTAATTTTAAATTAAACGGAAAAATGGTTCAGTTGGACGTAGCTTCAGAAATGCCACTGCTTTGGGCATTGCGGGATGGTGCGGGTTTAACTGGTACTAAATTTGGTTGTGGCATTGGCGAATGCGGTGCTTGCACAGTAACTGTTGAGGGTGCCAGCACTCGCTCTTGTCAAATTGCCGTTGGTGATGTTGAAGGGTTAGAGGTCACCACAATCGAAGGCCTAGCTGAAAACACGGCTGATAACAATTCTAATGATGAAGATGGTCAGACTAGCCTACACCCTGTGCAACAAGCATGGATTGAAGAGCAAGTTCCCCAGTGTGGTTATTGCCAGTCGGGCATGATTATGGCTGTTGCCGACCTGTTAAATCAAAACCCCACACCAAGCGATGATGACATTGATGCCGCCATTTCAAACATTTGCCGTTGCGGTACATACCCACGGGTTAAAAAAGCCATTAAAAAGCTTTCAGGGCAGGTAAGTAGTTAAAACCTGCCCCTTAGCTATAAATCTTTAACTTTTAAACTTATGCCGCTTGATGGAATGTTTTCCCGTTTTTAGCCATTTCTCTAAGGCCATTTGTGGGGGCAAAACGCTCGCCATATTTTTGGGTTAGGCGATCTGCCTCGATAACAAATTTTTCCAAACCAACGGTGTCAATAAAGCTTAGCGGGCCGCCTGTGAACGGAGCGAAGCCCCAACCAAATATAGCACCAACATCGCCACTTGCGGCATCACGCAACACACCCTCTTCAAAACAGCGCGCCGCTTCAATTGCTTGGCGGTAAAGAAAACGTGTTTTTACTTCAGCTAAATCTGGCTGCTCATCGGATGTGGGGAAATGCTCCACAAGGCCAGCCCACAAGTGCTTGGGCGAGCCATCTTCAGGGTAATCGTAAGAACCTTTACCGTTTTTACGACCCATGCGACCCATTTCCACCATTTTATCGACAAAGGCATCGCCGGGGCTAACCTGATATTTGTCGCCAAGGTCTTTTCTGGTTTGCGACATAACCTTGTGTGACAGTTCAATTGAAACTTCATCACCCACAGCTAACGGCCCCACGGGCATGCCAGCCAAGCGGCCACCATTTTCTATTAGGGCAGGGTTAACACCATCAGCCAACATGGCGGCACCTTCCATTACATATGTGCCAAAACAACGACTGGTGTAAAAACCACGGCTGTCATTAACCACAATGGGGGTTTTTCTAATTTGCGCCACATAATCAAGCGCAACTGCCAGTGCTTTATCGCCAGTTTTTTCACCCATAATAATTTCCACAAGTGGCATTTTGTCCACTGGTGAGAAAAAGTGAATACCGATAAAGTCATCTTCACGGCTAAATGCTTTCGCCAAGCCTGTGATGGGCAGGGTTGATGTGTTTGAGGCAAAAATGGTTGAGGTTGGAATAACCGCCTCGGTTTTTTTGGTTACATCGGCTTTAATATCACGGTCTTCAAACACCGCTTCAATTATCAAATCACAACCCGCCAGATCGGCATAATCAGTGGTTGGGTGAATTCTGGCCAAGAGGGCATCGCCTTTTTCCTGTGTGGTTTTGCGGCGTTTAACACCTTTTGCCACTAGTTTAGCTGAATAGTCTTTGCCTTTTTCAGCACCTTCAATGCTATTGTCCAACAAAATAACTTCCATGCC
>DAOWAS010000035.1 GCA_030634465.1 Alphaproteobacteria bacterium
GATTTGCCACAACCATTGCCACCACGCAGAACCAACAGCTCGCCGCCTGATAGGCTAAAGCCAAGCTTATTATAAACCCTGCGCCCGCCACGAACGCAACTTAGCTCGGCGCTTTTTAATGAAATATTTTTCCACTGGTTTTGCATGGGGGTACAATAAACAAAGATCAGCCACAGAGATAGACCTAAGTCCTCACTAAATGTTCGATTTTTTCACTATTTCGCGAGGTAGTTTAACAAAACCTAGCGTAGTAACTTATATGCTTGGTATTTTGAGGCAAAAAAGAAGCCAAAAGCAGCGGCTAAACCCAAAACCACCGCAACAACACGACTAGATATATCTGTAGCCACGTGGACATGCTCGACAACAGTGGTGGGTTCTACAGTGTGGGCAAAGGCCAGCTTTGTCAGCAGAACTAAAATAAGAACGCTAAGTAAATAAATTACCGCCACCGCAAGCACTGACTTACGAGGCAGTACGGAAAACCTTCTGCCGGTTACTGTGCTAGACTTATAGTCAGGGCTAGTAAATTTATTTTGCTGAAACACCAAACCGCTCCTTAAAAACTACTTATGTTAGCAAGCTAAAGGACAAGTGTGGAATAAATGTGAAGGTAATTGGGCAATTTCGTGACAATGAAGTTTTATTAAACAATCTGCATTATGATACGAATTGTCTTGTGGTTTATGGATTTTTTGGGCAAAACCTAGAATAAGTTTTCAGACATTTTATAAAGGAGCCGAACCGTGGCAACCAGCAGCAAAGACAGCCTTAATTGCGAAAGCACATTAACCGTAAGTGGCAAAAACTATCAATATTTTGACCTGAATATTGCCGCACAAAAGCTTGGCGATATATCGCGGTTGCCGACCACACTAAAGGTTTTGCTGGAAAACATGTTGCGCCACGAAGATGGCAGCACTGTTAGCGTTGACGACGCCCAAGCAATTGTTAGCTGGCAAGACAAGTGCCGCTCTGACCGTGAAATTGCCTTCAGACCCGCCCGTGTGCTTATGCAAGATTTCACTGGTGTTCCTGCGGTTGTTGATTTAGCGGCAATGCGCGGTGCTATGGAAGCGCTAGGCGGTGATGCAAAAAAAATCAACCCGCAAGTGCCTGTTGATCTGGTTATTGACCATTCTGTTATGGTGGATAAATTTGGCACTAGCCATGCATTTAAAGACAATGTTGATTTAGAAATGAAGCGAAACCGCGAGCGCTACGAATTTTTAAAATGGGGGCAACAGGCCTTTGATAATTTCAGAGCCATTCCACCGGGAACAGGTATTTGTCACCAAGTGAACTTAGAGTATTTAGCAAAAGCCGTTTGGACAAACGAAGTTGGCGATAAAACATATGCCTATCCAGACACACTGGTTGGCACCGACAGCCACACCACCATGATTAACGGTCTTGGTGTTTTGGGTTGGGGTGTTGGCGGCATTGAAGCCGAAGCGGCAATGTTGGGTCAGCCTATTTCCATGCTGGTTCCTGAGGTTATTGGCTTCAAGCTAACAGGCCAGTTTAAAGAAGGCACAACCGCAACCGACCTGGTTTTAGCCATTGTTGAAATGTTGCGGGCAAAAGGCGTGGTTGGTAAATTTGTCGAATTTTATGGTGAGGGTATTGACCACCTGTCACTGGCCGACCAAGCAACCATTGCTAACATGGCACCTGAATATGGCGCTACTTGCGGCTTTTTCCCAGTTGACCAAGCCACACTGGATTATATGCATCTTTCAGGGCGCGATGAAGATGTTATTGAACTGGTTGAGGCCTATTCAAAAGCACAAGGAATGTGGCGCGATGCTAGTACAGTTGAGCCTAAGTTCTCAGACACACTGTCATTAGATATCACCACGGTTGAGCCAAGCTTAGCAGGGCCAAAACGCCCGCAAGACCGTATTTTATTATCTGCCGCCAAAGACAGCTTCGCCACAGGGTTAAGCGAAACATTTGGCAAAGCCAGCGATGCGTTTGATGGCATGCCAGTTAATGGCGAGGATTACACCCTAGCAAATGGCGATGTGGTTATTGCCGCCATTACCAGCTGTACCAACACATCTAACCCCAGTGTTATGTTAGCCGCAGGGTTGGTTGCCAGAAATGCACGGGCAAAAGGTTTGAACGTTAAGCCATGGGTTAAAACATCGCTTGCCCCAGGTTCGCAAGTTGTGACCGACTATCTGGTAAATGCGGAACTGCAAGATGATTTGGATGCACTAGGCTTTAACTTGGTTGGTTACGGTTGCACCACATGTATTGGTAATTCAGGCCCATTAGCAGAGCCAATTTCAAAAAGCATTAATGACAATGATCTGGTTTGTTGTTCTGTACTTTCAGGCAACCGAAATTTCGAAGGGCGCATTTCGCAAGATATTAAAGCAAACTTCTTAGCATCGCCGCCGTTAGTGGTGGCATATGCCATTGCCGGTAGCCTGAACGTGGATATTACCACCGAGCCACTAGGCAATGACCAAGACGGCAATCCTGTTTATTTAAAAGACATTTGGCCTAGCAACGCCGAGGTGAACGAAACAGTAGCAAAATGTGTAACCCGCGAAATGTTCCGCACCCGCTATGCTGACGTGTTCTCAGGCGACAAGGCATGGCAAGCAATTGAAGTGTCTAAGGGCAATACTTTCAAATGGGATATGTCCAGTACCTATGTGCAGAACCCCCCTTATTTTGAGGGTATGACCATGGAAACAGCAGAAATTGAAGATGTTAAAAATGCCCGTGTTCTGGCACTGTTGGGCACATCTATTACCACTGACCATATCTCACCCGCAGGGGCGATTAAGGGTGACACAGCCGCAGGGCAATATTTGTCTAACCACCAAGTGGCGACAAAAGACTTTAACTCATATGGCTCGCGCCGTGGTAACCATGAGGTAATGATGCGCGGCACATTTGCCAATATTCGCTTGCGCAACAAAATGGCCCCCGGCACTGAGGGCGGTTGGACCCGCCACATGCCAGATGGCGAGCAAATGTCAATTTTTGATGCCTCGGCTAAATACATAGACGAAGGCACACCGCTTGTAGTAATTGCTGGCAAAGAATATGGCACAGGCTCTAGCCGTGACTGGGCGGCAAAAGGCACACGCTTGTTGGGTGTTAAAGCGGTTATGGCTGAAAGCTATGAACGTATTCATCGCTCCAACCTAGTTGGCATGGGTGTTCTGCCACTACAATTTAAAGAAGGTGAAGGTGCGGAAAGTTTTGGTTTAGATGGTTCTGAAGTTATTAACATTGAGGGCATTAAGGGCGACATTACCCCTGCGCAAGATGTAGATGTAACATTTACCCACAGCGATGGTCGTGAGACAAAAACCAAGCTTTTATGCCGTATTGATACTAGCGATGAAGTAGAATATTTCCGCCACGGTGGCATTTTACAATATGTTTTAAGAAATTTGGCTGTTTAAAAACTCATCACCAGATGGTGATTTGTATTTGATAGCCTGTTTGGCTTATTTTAAAATAATGATTAAACGCTATTTATATATTATTGCAATGTTCGCCTTTGTGGCGGGCAACGCCTTTATGGCAGGCGATGCCTATGCAAGTGAACGCCCCGTTATAGTTGAGCTGTTTACAAGCCAAGGGTGTGCCGCTTGCCCCCCTGCCAGTTCACTTGTTTCCAGACTAGCTATGGAAGACGAAAACATAGTGCCTTTCATTTGGGCGGTCGATTACTGGGACTATTTAGGCTGGCAAGACACCATGGCAATTGAAGGTGGGGTCGAGCGACAAGAAGACTTCAACCGCAGTATGGAAAAAAATGGCGTATTTACCCCACAAGTTATAATTAATGGCGCTGTACAAACCATTGGTTCACGCGAGGGCGATATTCGCACCCTAATAAAAGAACAAACCGAAGCTGATGTTGCCATGCTTGATGTTGGTTTTGATGGTGGTTTGGAAAATCTTTCTCTAAACATTGGCGGCATTAAAGCAAGCAGTAGCGAGGCGGTTGTTACCCTTATTTGGTTTAAAGACCGCGAAACTGTGCGTATTGCATCTGGCGATAATCGCGGAAAGCTATTTCATTATACCAATGTGGTTCGCGGGGTTCATAACCTTGGAACCTTAAACACAATGGCACCCAACCAGCAGAGCTTTTTGTCCATTCCTATCGGCTTTGATGCCCTTGAAATGCTAGATGCAAACTGCATTGCCATAATGGTGCAAGAAAGTGTGGGCGGAAAAATAATTGGCTTTACCAAAATCACTTTGGACGAACTGGCAAACAGGCCTTAGTCACGTACGGCTAACTTAGCCCCACGACCCAAGCCATCATACATATCCAGCATTTTTTCAAACCACGGTGCTATGTATTTTTCACCCTCTAATAAATCTATAGAGCCAACTTGTCGCGCCCACTGGTATGCCCCAAATATAATATAGTCGCCGTAAGCAGGGCTGTTTCCTGATATAAAATCCTGAGCTTTCAGGGTTGCTCTAATGGGTGATATGGCTTTTTTAAACCGTTCCATGTTCTTTTCTTTATGGGGAAGCAGTTCATCAATGGGGTGGCCAAAAAACTTTTCCCGCGATGACCTGAAATATTCAGCATCAACTGTTGTTAGATATTGCGGAATGTCAGGTGCGAGAATGTGGAACATGGGCAAAATAAGATGCGGCCCCGCCCAATTGTTTAGGAACAGTGCCAAACCACGCCCCGCATCACCGCCAAAAAGCGAGGGGCTGTCTTTATAATTATCTTCTAAATAGCAAGCTATGTCCCAACTGTCGCTAACCCACACACCGCCGTCTTCAATAACAGGAACAGTTTTTGACCCCGACTGGGCAAAGGCCTCTTTATTTGTGAAATTACACGGCACTTTTTCATAAGCTAAACCCTTATGCGCCAGTGCCATTTTTGTCCGCCAGACAAATGGGCTGAAAGTTAGGTTTTTATCTTCGCCGCACAATTCAAATAAACGCATGTGAAATTCCTCAAAATATATATGAGGAATAATGTAGCTAAAAATAAAAAGAAGAAACAGGTTTTAATTTAAATGACAAAGTGCCCAGTTGTTGGTTCGCTACTCAAGGGGGGGGGTAGGGGTATGAACACGCGAACTATCAACAACCGGGCTTGACGATGTCAACATAAGTAATATCCTAGGTTTTTAAGGCGGCAATTTGATCTAATAAAGACCATTTCAAGGCAAGGTATTAATTCCAAACAAACTGGAGAGATAAATTGGGTAAAGACATAGCTATAAGCCAAGAATTACAAAACTACATGCTTGGTGCTATTCCGCCAGAGCCAGAAGTTTTACAAAAACTGGCTAAGGAAACATTAGAGCTAGGTAGTGCTAGCGCCATGCAAATTAGCTGGTTGCAGGCGTGTTTTATGCAAAATATTATACGCATGTGTGGTGCCAAAAAAACCATCGAAATTGGGGTTTTCACAGGCTACAGCACCCTAGCCACCGCCCTTGCCCTGCCTGATGGCGGCACCATAACCGCACTGGATGTGGACAAAAGCTGGACAGATGTCGGTAAAAAATATTGGCACAAAGCTGGGGTAGGCGATAAAATAAATTTGGTCATTGCCCCCGCTATTGAAAGCTTGGATGGGCTAATAAATGACGGTTTATCTGGCAGCTACGACATGGTGTTTATTGATGCCGACAAACCCTCAATGAGCAAATATCTAGACAGGGCTTATCATTTATTACGCCGTGGCGGTGTGGTGGTTGCCGACAATGTGTTGTGGGGTGAAGATGTGTTGGATGAGGGCGATGTGAGCGAAGATACGGTTGCCATTCGTGCTTTTAACAAAGCCTTAGCCACAGATGATCGCTTTGATACATCCATGATACCAGTTGGTGATGGCCTTAGCATTGCCATAAAAAAATAAAGCCGCCCATAAATATATGAACGGCTTTAAATTATTATAGTGTCTTAAATCTTGGCTGAAGCTACTTCATATCGAAACTGCCCAAACCATTAATTCTTGGGCGAATGCGTGATGGGTCGCCATAAACAGTAATATCACCAACACCATTAAGTGTGGCGGTTATTGTCTCGCTTGCATATACATCTGCATCACCAGCACCGTTAATTTCTATATCCACCTCTTCACAGATAAATTCTTTAGCGTTGATGTCACCAGCACCATTAACTTCATAGCTAGCTTTCACACACTCACCCTCTAAGGTTATGTCTGCTGCGCCATCTATTCTTACTGTAAAACTGTCAGATGAAATTCCTGAAATATCGGCATCTGCCGCACCCTCAATTATAAAACTGTCCAATGATTGCACTTCAATAGTAACCTCTACATCTATGTCGCGCCACCTACGTCCTTTTTGATCTATAACAAGAACGCCATCTTCAACTGTTGTCTCAACCCTATCGTTATAACCAGCGTCAGTTGTTATTATAACCCTCTGCTCTTCACCTACAGTAACTTCCAAATTCATAGCACCTTCAACCAAAACTCCGGTAAAGGTGTCCACATCTCTTGTTTGGGTTTCATCGCTTGAGGCAAACGCTGTCGTGCTTGAAAGACCTATTGCAAGGGTTCCCAAAACATATGCTAACTTTTTAATTCCGTTAATTTTCATCTCTATATCCTTTTCAAAACAGCTCAGTATCTTTTTATTTTTTTAAACCTGAGCAACTTTTGAGGAACGCCCTCAACAAACATTATACGCTACCACACCCAAAAACCCTTCTGAAAATTTTAAAAACATCAAATCATAACAAAAAACTGGTCATTTTTAATATTTGGGGTCAAACTTGTGTTCTTATGAACCAACATTCGCCCATCATATATTTAAACAAAAACAAAAGCACAGCTAATGAGCGGGTGTTTTTCAACAAAAAAGAGCTTGGGCAAGTTTTAAACCTGTATGGCAAAATGGTGTCAGCAGGGTTGTGGCGTGACTATAGCTTGGAAGAGGGCATAAAAACCATTTCCTTTAACGCCTATAAACGCACCTCAGACCAGCCGGCCTATAAAATTATAAAGTCACCACATTTGGCAAACAAACAGGGTGCGTACGCGGTTATTGGTCAAGGTGGCGTTACCCTTAAGCGTGGCCACGAGCTTGATACAATGCTTAAATATTTCAACAAACAGCTAATTAAGGCCATTGACTAACACTGTGATTAAAACTCTGATTAACACTGTGATTAACCCTCAAAACAAAAAAAAGACCCAGACGATTGCCTAGGTCTTTTCAATATATGATCTTTTAAATAGCTATATTGTCAGTGCTTAGTTGCGATTACCAAACAAACGCAACAACATAAGAAACATGTTAATAAAGTCTAGATACAGGGTCAAAGCGCCCATAACAGCCTTTTTAGAGGCAATCTCAGCACCATCGGCCTCATAATACATTTCTTTGATTTTCTGTGTGTCATACGCTGTTAAACCAGCAAATATCAACACGCCTGCCACTGAAATAATAAACTGCATTGCGCTTGATTGCATGAACATGTTCACAATTGACGCTATGATAATGCCAATTAACCCCATGAACAAAAACGTACCCCAGCCACTAAGGCTTTTCTTGGTGGTATAGCCATACAGGCTAAGGGAGGCGAACATTATAGCAGTTATAAAAAACACCCGAGCTATACTAGCGCCAGTGTATTGAATAAAAATAGTAGAAAGCGAAAGCCCCATAACCCCAGCAAATGCCCAAAACAGCACCTGCAAGGTTGATGCCTTCATTTTGTTAAGGCCAAAGCTCATAGCCAGAACAAAGCCCAAAGGCGCAAGCATAACAACAATGCCCAAACCAGAGCCAAAAATGCTGTTTAATATTGCAGGGCTATTGCCCACATACATCGCAATAATGCCAGTTAATAAAATGCCTGATGTCATATAATTATAGACCTTCAGCATATGTGTACGCAAACCTTCGTCGAAGATTACGCCCGCATCTGTTGCTTCTCTTGCGACAAAGCCAGGTTGATATTTCTCAGCCATATTTATTTCCCGTTAATTTAAATTAGTAACTAATATCGTTCTATTTGCTTCATATTTCAAGGGTAATCGGATGCAATTCGCCTAACGCAAGCGCAAAACCTGAAATGGTTTTTCGCCAAGCGCACGCCATGTGCCCCACAATCCCAAAGCAACTGTAAGAAGCAAACTGGCACCAACAATGCTAAGCATTGCAAGGGGCAGAAGAACAAATTCCATATCCATAACCACACTTACAACCACGAAACCCGCAATGCCGCCAAGGACAATAGACACAATGCCTGTTATTAAGCCAAGGGCGAGATATTCCACCATATATGCCTTAATCACATCAGACCGAACCGCCCCTAAAACCTTTAAAATAACAGCATCATAAACCCTGTGCCTGTGCCCTGCGGCCAATGCGCCCGCCAACACCAAAACACCTGCCAAAATTGCCACCGAAGCCATGGCTTTTATGGCTGCGCTTATTTGGTTCAAAATACCATTTATGGTCTCCAACACCTCTTTAACCCGCACTGCAGTTACGTTTGGAAAGCTATCGGTTAGCTCGCGGTGGGCAGTGGCCTCTTGCTCAGGGTCAATTTTTAATGATGCCATATAATAATGCGGAGCATTTTCTAAAATGCCCGGCGAAAACACCATTACAAAATTAAAGCTGGTTGTGCCCCATTCAAAGGTTCGTAAATTGGCAACTTTAGCATTAATTTCCCGCCCTAAAACGGTCACTGTCAACACATCGCCAACATCAATACCTAAGCCCTCAGCTTCATTGGCTGAGAATGATATTAACGGCTCACCACTATAATCCTCAGGCCACCAAGCACCGCTTGATACCTCGTTACCACTTGGAATGGTTGGCGCATATGTTAGCGACCTGTCGCCATTTACCACCCAACGCACATCTTGGCGAATATCAACATCTTCCACAGGAACACCTGCAATATGGGTTAGCTTGCCCCGCATGCTTGGCACCATGCGCAATTCATTAACGCCTTTTAGGCTAGCAACGGTTTCTTCAAATGCTAATTTTTGGTGCTTTTGAATATCGATCATAAAAAACGCAGGCGCATCGCCAGGTAACTGCTCTTCTACTTGCCGTGACAAGTTACCCTCAACCAGTGCAATGGTGGCAAAAACCGTAAAACCCAAACCAAGCGACATTACCACAGCACCTGTGGCGGCTGATGGTCGGTGCATATTCGATAGCGCCAAGCGCAAAAGCGGATTTTTTGGTCTAGGCAGTTTTGCCGCCAAACGCTCAACCAAAAAGCCCAAAAGTTTAAGCAACAACAGGCTGATGGCAGATGCCGCCACAAACCCTGCCGCCAAGCTTATGGGTTCTGTAAAACCAATTGCCATAACAACAACCGCAAGCGAAGATAAAACCACCATTATAATATAACGTGGTGCAGGCCATTTTTTTGATGGGCGTATCATGCTTCTAAAAAGTTTTGCGGCGGGAATGTGCTGAGATTTTGCCAACGGCCAAATTGTAAATGCAAGGGTAATAAAAAACCCATATGCCAACGCCATAAATAACGGCGTTAAATAAAGCCCGCCACCCGCTGACACTGGAATGTCAGTTGGCAAAAAGCCGCTAATAATAACAGGGAAGAACGACCCGACCAAAAGCCCCACAGCAACAGCCAGTGCAGCAAGCACCATTACCTGAATAAGATAAATGCGGAAAATAAGATCGCCAGTAGCACCCAAAATTTTAAACGTGGCAATGGTTTTTGTTTTGCCTTCTAAATAGTTTTTAACCGCACCACCAACACCAACACCGCCCACAACCAGTGCCGACAATGCAACTAATGATAAGAACATACCCATACGGTCCACCATAGTGCGCACACCGGGTGCGCTGTTGGTACGATCTCTAATCCGCCAGTTATTATCTGGAAACGCCTCTTCTAACCCTGTAATTGCTTGTTCCAAACCTTCATCGCTTTGCCCGCCTTGGGGCAATTTTACCTTATAAAAATACTGGTACAGACTGCCAGGTTTAATAAGGTTCATAGTTGCGATGGCATCCCACGATGTCAGCACAGTTGGCCCCCACTGAAAACTGGCATTTTGGCGGTCGGGTTCATACATCAGCAATGCCCTGACCTCAAACTCGCCATCACCAATTAGCAATATGTCGCCAAGGCCAATACGCAGTCTGTCAGCCAAGTTTGGCGGTATTGCTACGCCCCAGATACCATTTTTTTCTTCCAGCAAACTTTTAACATCAATCTGCGGCTCAATTTTCAACTCGCCGTATAGCGGATAAATATCTTCAATAGATTTTATTTGACCAAGGGTGCGGCGATCAGTTTTGATGGAGCGCACCAAACCGCTATGGCTTAGGCTTTTGGTCATAACACCCATGTTTGAAATATATTCTAACTCATCAGCAGTAGCGGCGCGGCGCAGGGTGCGCACCTCAACATCGCCACCCAAAAGCGATTGGCCTTGTGCTTCCAACCCTTGCTCTAACGACTGGGTTAATGAACCAATGCCCGCAATGGCAGAAACCCCAAGCACCAGACAGGCAAAGAAAATTCTAAAACCCTTAAGGCCACCGCGTAGCTCTCGTCTGGCTAAAGAAAATGCCAGCGACCAGCTTGTATCTGCTTTGCCGTTCATGATGATGTCGATTTTAATGAGTTTTCGTCCTTGGCAATTAGGCCATCTTCCATGTGTATAACCCTGCCGCACAATGCGGCTAGGTCAGTGTCATGGGTAATTAGAACCAGTGTGGTTTTGCGTTCAACATGCAGTTTGAACATCAATTTTATTATGGCTGAACCTGTTGCGCTATCCAAATTACCTGTGGGTTCATCAGCAAACAAAATTGCAGGGTTTGGTGCTAATGCCCTAGCCAAAGCAACGCGCTGTTGCTCGCCACCTGACAATTGACTGGGATAGTGGGTCAAACGGTGGGAAAGGCCAACCGCTTCCATTTCAGCCTTAGCTTTTTCAAAAGCGTTTTTGTCCCCTGCCAACTCCAACGGTACCGCAACATTTTCAATTGCTGTCATGGTTGGAATTAAATGAAAGGACTGCAGTAAAATGCCAACTCTTTTGCGTCTGTGCAGTGCCAATGCATCTTCGTCACTGTCGGTATAATTAACCCCGTCAACTTGCACCTGCCCGCTACTGGCTTGCTCCAACCCTGTCATTACTGCCATTAAAGTTGACTTGCCAGAACCAGATGGCCCGACAATGCCGATGGCATTACCTTCTTCTATATTAAGATCAACCCCACGCAAAATGTGAACCATGCCCGCTTCGCTAGAAAGGCTAAGATGTACATCTGCTAACTTGATAATTGAATTATCATTCCCCATGTGTGTCATATGTTTTATTCTTTTTTATTAATTTAAGTTACGCTGTCTTTTTATAGTGTTTACAATATATGGTCACCTTTGGCTAAGGAAACAAGATGTTTAAGAAAAACCTCACCATATTGTTATTTATTTTTGTTCTGTTTTTACCGCAAACAAGCAAAGTATTTGCTGGTGATGAAATTACAATACTCGTAATGGGCGATAGTTTGTCCGCAGGCTATAACCTGCCGCCAGGCACGTCGTTTCCTAGCAAGCTTGAGGTGTGGCTAAACGATAACGGGCAAAATGTTAATATCATTAATGCTGGTGTGTCAGGCGATACCAGTGCGGGCGGCCTAGCCAGACTGGACTGGGCGCTAGCTGGAATTGCCCACAAACCGCATTTGGTTATTGTTGAATTTGGTGGCAACGATGCCCTGCGCGGAATTGAGCCTGAAAACACCACCAGCAATTTAGATGGCATAATACGCCAGCTTAAAGAAAAAAACATTCCAACTTTTTTAATGGGTATGAAAGCACCGCCAAACATGGGTTCGCACTACGGCGACCAGTTTAATGGCATTTATGCGAAGCTTGCCACAAAACATGGCATTCCATTATATCCATTTTTTCTGGAGGGTGTGGCCGCCATACCGCACCTGAATTTAATTGATGGCATTCACCCCAACGAAGCAGGGGTTGATATAATTGTTTCACGCCTTGGCCCATTGGTGGCAAACATGATTGCTGCGCCATAACTATTTATGGTGTTGCTTAATAATATGCTCAAGCAAGCCCTTAGCCGCGCCATCAATTAAATCAAAGCAATGCATAAAACCCTCGTCACCACCAAAATATGGGTCTGGCACTTCAACTGCCTTGGCATTTTGCGAATAGCTTAAAAATAACGCCACCTCGGCCTTACTGTTTTTTGGTGCTAATGCCAACAGGTCGCGCAGATTTGACTTATCCATAGCCACAACATAATCAAACTGGTCAAAGTCAGCCACGTTTACCTGCCGCGCTCTTTGGTGCCTGATATCCACACCCTTATAAGTTGACACATCGCAAGCGCGGGGGTCTGGCGGGTCACCAATGTGGTATGATGTTGTAGCGGCACTATCAAATTCAATACTTAGCTCGCTGTCTGCATTGGCGTTGATATATTCGTCAACCGCCCTTTGAAACGCACCCTCAGCCATGGGCGACCTGCAAATATTACCCATGCAGACAAATAAAACCTTGCTCATAAACGCCCCACCATTTTTGGTTAGTTAAACTTAATATCTAACGCTAAACCATTGCATGGCACATGAAAAGTCGGCAGTGTTACTAAAAGCTAAATTGGGTAAGGCAATGAGCATAAATAATATTGTAATTTTAACAGGTGCGGGCATTTCGGCGGAAAGCGGACTTTCCACATTTCGTGACAATGACGGCCTGTGGGAAAAACACCGTGTTGAGGATGTGGCAACACCTGAAGCCTTCAAACGCGACCCTGAACTGGTTTACAGGTTTTATAATATGCGCAGGCAGGCATTAAAAGACGTGTCGCCAAACCCTGCACACACAGCTTTAGCCAAGCTAGAGAAAATTCATAACGGTAGCGTAACAATTGTGACACAGAATGTAGATAACCTGCACGAACAGGCGGGTAGCGAGGCTGTTATTCATATGCACGGCGAATTGAACAAAGGGCGATGCACTGGGTGTAGCGGGGTGTTTGCTTGGCATTTGGACATGGACGAAACCACGCCATGCCCAACCTGCGAGCAAAGCGGAGGCCTCAGGCCTCACATTGTGTGGTTTGGCGAGATGCCCCTTTTTATGGCTGAAATTGATAGTATTTTAAGCGAGGCAGACCTGTTTATGTCCATTGGCACGTCGGGCAATGTGTACCCTGCGGCGGACTTTGTGGCGCAAATAAATGCCTTAGGGCGGGCAAAAACAGTTGAGTTGAACTTGGAACCGTCAGAGGGTAACCACATGTTTGAAGAAAGCCACTTTGGCCCTGCGGCTAAACTAGTACCATCATATGTGGAAAGCATACTTAAGGGAGAGGCGCTGTGACAACTGCATTTTCAGAACAAGAGGCAAAAGCCGCGTTAAATGACCTTGATGGTTGGGAATTGTCAGATGGCAAAAACTTCATAGAGAAATCTTTCACTTTTGATAATTTTGTCGCCGCTATGGCGTTTATGAACAAGGTTGCGATTGTGGCAGAGGAAATGAACCACCACCCCAACTGGTTTAATGTTTATAACCGTGTTGACGTTGCCCTAACCACCCATGATGCCGACGGCATTACCCAGCTTGATTTTGATATGGCAAAAGCAATGGACGGTTTAATTTAAAACAGCCTGCTTATGACGGGGTAACCGTTGCTTGTAGCTTGTGCTTTTTGTGTGCCTTTTTATGTGCCTGTGCCTCACGGTGGGCGGTATAAACGGTGGATGTTAAAATAAGAATAGCACCAACCCAAACCCAGATATCAACTGGCTCGCTAAACAGCCAAATGCCGAAAAAGCTAGCCAGTAGAAAACGAATAAAATCTAGGGGCAACACAGCCATAACATCGCTTTTTTGAAACGCCCTAACCAGAAAAATTTGCCCATAATTTACGCCAACACCAAGCACTGCCATTAGGCCTAATTCTTCCCATGTTGGTGTGCGCCAATAAAACAATGCCACCACAAAACTAATGGGCAGGACAAACACATAAGCATAAGCAACTATGGTTTGTGGCTTTTCGGTTCTTGATAGCATTTTCACCACTATTAACGACATGGCCATTGCCATGGCACCAAGCAAGGCGGCATCAACCCCCATTGTTAGCTCTAGGTTAAAGGGGCGAATAACAATTAACACCCCAACAAAGCCCACAATAATTGACATTACCCGCCTTAAATGCACAGTTTCTTTCAAAATCCAAATGGCGCCAACCGCACCAAACACAGGTGCCGCATAGGTTATGGCAACAACCGTGGCTAGCGGTGTGACGCTAATTGCATAAAAAATACTGTAAGTGCCGATAAGCATTCCCGTGCCCCTAAGCACATGTAAGCGAAAGCGATCAGTAACAAAGCCTGAAAAGCCGTGGCTGTAATAAAATGGAGTAAGCGCCATAAAGCCAAACAGGTTGCGGTAAAACACAATGAGCGCAGGGTCCATGGTTTCAGATGCTTGGCGTATAATAACCCACATGCAGGCAAAAATAACGCCTGACAAAACCATATAGGCCGAACCTTTTGCCGCATCTGACATATAAAACCTAACTCAAACTTGCCGCTACCCTGAATTTAGCTTCGGTTTTAGCCTTAACCTCAGCCACATCCACCTCGGGTGCTAACTCTTGCAAAACCAAACCGCCATCTTCCACATCAAAAACACCAAGGTCGGTGATAATACGGTTAACAACGCCCAAGCCTGTAAGTGGCAATGAACATGCTTTTAACAGCTTGCTCTCGCCCTTTTTATTGGTGTGGTCCATAATAATCACAACTCGCTTAACCCCTGCAACCAAGTCCATAGCACCACCCATGCCCTTGACCATTTTGCCCGGTATCATCCAGTTTGCTAAATCGCCCACTTCCGACACTTCCATAGCGCCTAAAATAGACAGGTCAATATGCCCACCACGTATCATGGCGAAACTGTCAGCGGATGAAAAATAGCTAGTACGGCGCAGTTCAGTAATGGTCTGCTTGCCCGCATTTATAAGATCAGCGTCCACTTCATCGTCATAAGGAAATGGCCCCATGCCCAACATGCCGTTTTCAGACTGCAAGGTAACATCAACATCATCAGGAATGAAGTTTGCCACCAATGTGGGAATGCCAATGCCAAGGTTTACATAAAAACCATCTTTAAGCTCAAGCGCCGCGCGGGCGGCCATATCTGCTCTGGTCCAAGCCATTATCCTGCCTCCCTTTCGCGTATGGTTCTTTGCTCTATGCGCTTTTCAAAATCAGCTTTAACTATTCTATCAACATAAATACCGGGGGTGTGAATTTGGTCTGGGTCCAACTCGCCCACCTCAACCAGTTCTTCAACCTCAACCAAGGTTACCTTGCCTGCAGTTGCCATCATGGGGTTAAAGTTACGTGCGGTTTTGCGGAAAATTAAATTACCCTCGCGGTCTGCCTTCCACGCCTTTATCAGCGACACATCAGCAAGCAAGCCTGTTTCCATTATGTATGTTTCACCATCAAAATCTTTATGCTCTTTACCCTCAGCAATAAGTGTTCCCACACCTGTTTTAGTATAAAAACCGGGAATGCCCGCACCGCCAGCACGAATGCGCTCTGCCAATGTGCCTTGGGGGTTAAACTCTAATTCCAACTCGTTATTCAGATATTGGGTTTCAAATGTTTTGTTCTCACCCACATAACTGGAGATCATTTTTTTAATTTGGCGGGTTTGCAGTAACAATCCCAAGCCAAATTCATCAACCCCGGCATTATTGCTAATAACGCTGATGTTTTGCACACCTGTGTCACGCAGGGCCACAATTAGGTTTTCGGGAATGCCACACAAGCCAAACCCACCTGCCATAATGGTCATGCCATCAAACGTTAGCCCTGCAATGGCTGCATTAGCATCGGAATAAACCTTTTCCATTTTCTGCCTTTCAAGCTTTTATTCATACACATTATCCTTACCTTAGCCTTTCAATATTTACCACAACGCAGTAAAAGAAAAGTGGATAATAAAAAAGGTATTTAAGTATGCGTGGATATTTCGCCATAGGTTTTGAAGGCGTTTCAAAAACAGGTAATGTGGGAAACCTTATTCGCACCGCCAATGGCTTTGGTGCGGCATTTGTTTTCTCTGTTCGTCACAACCTGCCTGATGGCGAATTATCGCCTGTTTTAGCTGACACTAGCAAGTCTGACAAAAGCATTCCTTATTATGAATATGATAGTTTGGAAGAAATGCACCTACCTAAAAAATGCAAAATTATTGGCATAGAATTGTGCGACGAGGCAGTTGACCTGCCCACATTCAGACACCCACAAAACGCCGCTTATATTTTGGGGTCTGAGCGATTATCACTATCACAAGGCATGATGGATGCCTGCGACCATATAATCAAAATTCCAACAAAGTTTTGTCTTAACGTGGCAACTGCAGGCGCAATTGTAATGTATGACAGGCAACTTAGCTTTGGAAAATTTGGCGAGCGTGCCATAACACCAAGAAGTGAACCCATTGCCAGACCCAAACATGTTAGGGGTGGACCAATTTTTAGAACCAAACGGTTTGAACAGTTAAAGGAACAAGCCAACCTAAAAGAACAAAAAGGAAAATAGACATGATGAAAAAAACATTTGGATTTTTACCATTACAAAGTTTTCTCGCTCTTATGGTTTTTAGCTTTTTCCTACCAAGCACCGTGCAAGCTGCGGATAAACGCGAACTGCTTGGCAGTTACAGAAACTGGGACGCGCTGGTTATAACCCACGATAGTGGTGACAAAACTTGTTACATAATATCAACCCCCACAAGCACCCGACCAAGCAATGTTAACCGCGGCGATATTTATGCCATGATAACCATGCGCCCACGGGTAAGAATAGTGGATGAGGTAAATATTGTGGTTGGTTATCCCCTGCGACCATCGTCAGAAGCCACAGCCACCATTGGCGGGCGCAAGTTTAAAATGTTTACCGAGGGTAGCGGTGCGTGGTTACGCACACCGCGTGAAGACAGCCAAATGGTTGCCGCCATGCGTGCAGGAAACCGCCTGACAGTGCAAGGAACATCAGCCAGAGGAACCAACACAACTGACCAATATTCATTGTTGGGCTTTACTGCGGCACATAATGCTATTAAAGAAGCTTGCCAAAGCTAATTTACCTCTAAGCCATAAGGCTGTGGAGGGTTGAGAGAGATAATGCAAATACCTGGACCCATAGACCCAATTGTAAGGGAAGCTAAACCAGCATCACCAGACGAGAAAATAGACATTCTCGGTCTGTCTCGTGACGAGCTGAAACAAAAGCTTATTGAAGCGGGCGTTCCCGAAAAACAGGCGGGCATGCGCACTTCGCAAGTTTGGGGTTGGATATACCACAAGGGTGTCACCAGTTTTGACGACATGGCAAACATATCAAAAGACGTGCGGGCATTGCTTGGCAGTTTGTTTCGTATTTCTCGTCCTGAAATTATTGATGCCCAATATTCAGAAGATGGCACCAGAAAATATTTGCTGAAATTTAACGATGGCTCAGAAGCCGAAGCGGTTTATATTCCTGACGAAGATCGTGGCACCCTGTGCATTTCATCGCAAGTTGGTTGCACGTTAAATTGCAAGTTTTGCCACACTGGCACACAAAGGTTGGTGCGCAACCTGACAGCTAATGAAATTGTCGCCCAAATGATGGTGGCAAGAGATGACTTGTGCGAGTGGCCAGCATCGTCAATAAACCGCAAGGTTACCAACATTGTTATGATGGGCATGGGCGAGCCGCTTTATAATTTTGATAATGTTAAAAAAGCTCTGCATATTATTATGGATAAAGAGGGCATTCAGCTTTCACGTCGCCGCATAACCCTATCCACATCAGGTGTGGTGCCGATGATGGAACGCGCGGGCAAGGAAATTGGGGTTAACTTGGCGGTATCGCTGCACGCGGTTGATAATGAAACCCGCGATGAGGTTGTGCCAATTAACCGCAAATACCCAATTGAAGAGCTGTTGGAAGCTTGCCAAAAATACCCCGGCACCCATAATTCGCGGCGCATTACGTTTGAATACACTATGCTTAAAGGTGTGAATGACAGCGATAAAGATGCGCTTAATTTGGTGCGCTTGCTTAAAAAATATGACCTGCCCGCCAAGGTTAACCTGATACCATTTAACCCGTGGCCGGGAACACCATATGAATGTTCAAGTTGGGATCGCATACGAGCGTTTTCAGAACTGGTGTTTGCCAAGGGCATATCAGCCCCTATCCGTATGCCCCGTGGTCGTGATATTATGGCGGCATGTGGTCAGTTAAAATCAGAATCACAAAAACTGCGCAAGTCACAGCAAATTGCTTTAGACAAAGAAAAACAAGAAAAAAAAGGTAATAAAAATGCCAATTAAGAAGTCAGTTAAAAAAATTGTTCTAGCCTATTCAGGTGGTTTAGATACCAGTGTAATTTTAAAATGGCTGGAAAAAGAATATAACGCCGAGGTTGTTACCTTCACAGCCGATCTGGGTCAGGGTGAAGAGTTAGAACCCGCCCGCGAAAAAGCTGAAATGATGGGCGTTAAAGATATTTTTATCGAAGACCTGCGTGAAGA
>DAOWAS010000157.1 GCA_030634465.1 Alphaproteobacteria bacterium
CGCCACCAGCGGTCATTGAAACAGCTACATAGAAACCACTAACAATAACACCTAGCAACAATGCGCCTAATGTTTCAAAAGCTGCACTTTGGCCAGCAATTGCGTTAATGATGAAGTATGTAGCGATAGGAGCCAATACTGGAAGCAAACTAGGTACAATCATTTCTTTAATGGCTGTCTTAGTTAACAGGTCAACTGACTTAGCATAATCAGGCTTAGATGTGCCTTTCATAATGCCAGGGTTGTCACGGAACTGAGCGCGTACTTCTTCAACAACTTCTGCACCAGCACGGCCAACAGCTTTCATGCCCATTGCACCAAACAAGTATGGCAACAAAGCACCAAGCAACAGACCAACAACGATGTATGGGTTGGAAAGTGAGAAGTCTACGTTTAGCTCTGGAAAGTAGATCTTCAAGTCTTGGGTGTAAGCACTAAACAAAACCAATGCGGCCAATGCGGCTGAGCCAATGGCATAACCTTTGGTCACAGCTTTTGTGGTGTTACCAACAGCGTCCAACGCATCAGTACGTTTGCGTACTTCTTCGTCCAGCTTAGCCATTTCAGCAATACCACCAGCGTTATCGGTTACAGGGCCGTATGCGTCAAGCGCTACAACAAAGCCAGCCAAAGCCAACATGGTTGTTGCCGCGAAACCAAGACCAAGCACACCAGCCAAGCTGAATGCGGTGATGATAGAAGCCACAATAACAAGAGCAGGAAGTGCAGTTGCTTCCATAGAAACAGCCAGACCCTGAATGATGTTTGTAGCATGACCAGTTTCAGATGCTTTAGCGATTGATTTCACAGGCTTGTATTCAGTACCTGTGTAATATTCTGTGATCCAGATAATCATGCCTGTAAGCACAAGGCCAACAAGTGAACAATATAGAAGATCCATACCGCTAATAATCAGGTCGCCAGAAACAAAGGTTTTATCCAAACCGAACTGGGTGTCCAGTACGTAGTAGATCAAACCGAATGAAACAACAGCAGTTACCAAAAAGCCTTTATACAAAGCGCCCATGATGTTGTTTTTAGCGCCAAGCTTAACAAAGAAAGTACCAATGATAGAAGCTAGGATACAAACACCACCAATGATAAGTGGTAATGACATAACTTGAGCCGCATCAGGAGCTGATGACACGAACAAAGCTGTAAGAACCATTGTAGCAGTCATGGTCACAACATATGTTTCGAACAAATCAGCCGCCATACCAGCACAATCACCAACGTTATCGCCAACATTATCAGCAATAACCGCAGGGTTGCGGGGATCGTCTTCAGGGATACCAGCTTCAATTTTACCAACAAGGTCAGCACCAACATCTGCACCCTTGGTGAAGATACCGCCGCCCAAACGAGCAAAGATTGAAATAAGTGAACCACCAAAGCCTAGTGCTACCAAGCTATTGATAACCTCACGACTGTTACCAGCTAAATCGTGGTGTGTTGTTAGATGCCAGTAATAAACTGCCACTGACAACAAAGCCAAACCAGCAACCAACATGCCTGTAACAGCACCAGCTTTAAAGGCCATTGAAAGGCCCGCTTGCAAACCACTGCGTGCGGCTTCTGTTGTGCGAACGTTCGCCTTAACAGAAACAATCATGCCGATGTAGCCAGTTGCGCCTGACAAAACAGCACCAATTACAAAACCAATTGCTGGGAACTTGCCAAGTGTGAAGAAAAGGCCAACAGCAACAACAACACCAACAATAGCAATAGCGCGGTATTGTCTGTTTAAGTATGCTTTTGCGCCTTCTTGAATAGCAGCAGCAATTTCTTGCATTTTTTCGTTACCAGCAGGAGCCGTCAAAATTGACCGCCTTGCCCAAACGCCATATACAACTGCGGCTAGACCGCAATATATGGAAAAAGTTACGAGATCCATAGGATATTTCCCCTCTAGAGAATGTTGAACAAATCTTTTTAACTAATTTAAGCAGATCTGTTCAAACACTGTTTTACGTTTAAAGTTCATAAAGAAATTTTGTCGACTTTATATTAAGCTGTAGTGAAAAGTGCAAGAAACAATTGCCTTTTTTAGCGAAAAACATGCATTTTCCACTATTTTATACTGGTTTTGTCCTTAACTTGGTGCCCGCAGCGCTCTGGTTATGTAAACCCCTGTTATATACTCTTGGTTTACAGCAGCATTTGCCGCCTCTAAAAGATACGCACTAACCCTGTCATAGTCTAGTTGCCCGCGCGTGCCGGGGCGGGTCAAACCATGCTCTGAAATAGCGCGCAACAAGGCATCGTTCACCCGCGGCATACGTGCTGAAACGTATGACTGCTCGTCACCATTTTGTAATTCCAGAGTTAAATCAAGAAAAACATAACCAACTGTGCGCCCTCTTTCGTCAACCAAGGCAGCAGGCATGCGCTCAATATATAAATAAACATAGGGTATGCCAGGAACGGCCTCGGTTATTTCTTCGACAACCTCTTCAACTATCTCTTCAACCCCATCTTCTATTTCAGCCTCTTTGTCTTTATTGCTTAACCAAAAGAAAGCACCCGTCACGCCAATTGCCAAACCAGCCACAATGCCAATTATCAGCATCATGCGGCCTGACTTGCTGCCGTTTTCATCAACCTCTACATCTACCTCAATATCATCCGCCATTTACTACCCCCAAATTTCAAGCCTTAATCGCGTTCTATTTTGCAAAGTGCTCATAGCCACATTTTACTGGCGAAATTTCATTGCCATCCTTGTCCAAGAGATTAACACCCCTGCCCGCTTTAACAATACCAATTTCGCTTAATGCAACACCCAGCTCTGCCACCGTGTCTTTTATTATTGCTGATTTAGATGGTGGTGCGGTTATAACAAGCTCATAATCGTCGCCACCGCCGTATATGAAAGGCCAAAAGTTTTTCATTTTTTCTTTTGTGTTGTTTTTCAACACCTCCGCCGTAGCGGACAGTGGCAACTTGTCCAAATAAATATCAGCCCCAAGGTGGGAGCCGTCAGTAATATGGCTTAGGTCAGCCAACAAGCCGTCAGAGACATCAACTGCAGCATTAACCAAACCACGCAATGCCATGCCAACTCCAACACGTGGTTGCGGCAGGTGCAAACGGTCTAACAGATATTGCTTTTCTTGGTCAGCAATTTGCCAGTTTTGTTGCTCTGAACTTTCTGTATTTTTTTCC
>DAOWAS010000078.1 GCA_030634465.1 Alphaproteobacteria bacterium
CTGACACTAGCGGCATTAGAGGCATTTGCGGCATTAACATCACATATCTCACTAACCGTAATTAAATTATGGTCATAATAACCTGTGGCAGTGGCGTTTTTTATTATTCTCACATTATCCATGGCTGATAATTGCTGTTCGGCACCGCGCACCCAGTTTATGGCTGGTTTGCCATCAAGCTTTTCATGTTCAAACAACAACGCACCACCAAGCGAGCTGTTTTGCTCAACCAAAATAACCCGCTTACCCATAGTGCCGTGGGCTAATGCCGCCGCCAACCCTGCGGGGCCAGCACCAACTATCAAAACATCAGTATGGCTGTGGGCTTTATGGTAATTATAAGGATCGGGGGTTTTTGGAATGCGTCCCAACCCTGCCATTCTACGCACCAGCGGGCTCCAGAACATCCAGTTAGGCCATTTGAAAACCTTATAATAAAAGCCAGATACAAATATTGGTGCCGCCAAGCCAAACAAAGACAAAACATCAAACTTTGCATTGGGCCACCCTGTAAGCGAGCGCGCCACCATGCCTTCATATACCTCAACTCTAGTGGCCTGCACGTTTGGCTGTTCATATGGTGGCGTACCAAGTTGCACAATGGCGTTTGGCTCTTCAACACCCGCGCTAAAAACACCACGCGAACGGTGGTATTTTAAACTGCGCCCAACAATGTGCACCTCAGCTCGTAACAATGCAGAGGCCAAAGTGTCGCCCTTAAAACCAGAATATTTTTTACCGTCAAAATAAAAACTAACTGGCACAGAGGTGTCTACAGAGGTATTTGATAAATGCTTATTCATCATCACCCCCACATATGCTTTGCCAATTTTTTGGGGGTTGCTCACCCATTTTATAGGTGAAATGAATTTTATGACTAACGCTATCACGCGCCATGTTAAACCACTGCCCGCAACCATGCACATGGCCCCAACGTTCCAACGAAACACCCTTTACATTGTCGCGCATGAATAAATATTCAGCCCATTTTTTATCTGAAATTTCGTCATTATTATTTGGGCGCGCCAAGTGAGATGGCCCACCAAAAACAAATTCTTCTTCACTGCGCTCAAAGCACCACGGGCATGATATTTTTAACATATGCTCATACTCTTATTCTGGTCCCTAATGTGAAATTCCTGCGGCACCCATTTCATCAATGAACGCACCAGTTTCAAAACGCTTTAGCGAAAATGCTTCGTTTAGCTTATGGGGTTTGTCATGCGCCACAGTGTGAGCAAGGGTGAAGCCACCTGCAGGGGTGGCCTTAAAACCGCCTGTACCAAAACCACAATTTATATACATGCCCGCCACAGGTGTGTGCCCGATAATTGGCGAGCTGTCGTGAACAATGTCGACAATGCCTGCCCATTGCCGCATCAGCTTAACTCGTGATAAGTTTGGAAACAGCTCAACCACGCCCGCTATTACTTGTTCTAATGTGTGGACATTACCGCGCTGTGCATATGACGGGTACATGTCCAGACCACCACCCATAACCATTTCGCCCTTGTCCGACTGGCTAATATAAACCCCTGCGGCGGGCGACAAAACCACGGCATCAAACACTGGTTTAAGCGGCTGTGAAACACATGCTTGCAATGCCATTGACGTGATAGGAAGCCTGAAACCAGCCATTTCCGCTAATACACCAGAATGCCCCGCTACGGCTACGGCGACCTTTTTGGTTTTTATGTTGCCTTTTTGAGTTCGCACCCCACAAACATTGCCATTTTTAATGTCAAAACCCGTGACGGCGCATTGTTGAATAATATCCACACCAAGCGCATCTGCCGCACGAGCATAACCCCACGCAACACCGTCATGGCGCGCAACACCACCACGTTTTTGTAAAATTCCACCCTTAATTGGATAGCGCGCATCAGCCGACATATTAATGCCAGAAGCTATGTCAGCAACCTCGCCCGCATCAAGCCATACCGAATCAACACCGTTCATGTGCATGGCGTTCAGGTTTCTGCGCATAACTTCAACATCATGGCGGCTGTGCAAAAGCGTGACCATGCCAGCTTGGCGCAACATAACATTAAAGTTCAGCTCGCTACTCATTTCTTCAAACAGCTTTAATGAAAAGTCATAAAACTCAGCACTTTGGGGGAAAAGATAGTTTGATCGCACTACGGTTGTATTGCGCCCGGTGTTGCCGCCGCCAATCCACCCTGCCTCAACCACAGCAATATTTTTAAACCCATGCTCTTTGGCTAAATAATAAGCGGTGGCAAGGCCGTGACCGCCACCACCAACCACAACCACATCATATTCAGCTTTCAGCTCTGGGCTGCGCCAAGCCTTTTGCCAACCCTCATGGTGGCTTATGGCATTGCGCGCCAATGACAATAAAGAATAACCTTGCATGTGCATAACCCCTTAGACCAAGCATATCTTAAATTTTTGTCACAAAGCACCTAATATTTCAAGCCAAGTTAAAAATCGTTAAATAAGACCAATATTCTACAATTTATAGTTTTTACGATTAAACTTGCCTCCACTTCTGATTGAAAGTAATAATCTTGTGATGAGAATACTTGATTAATTAGCACAAGCTAATTTTAGGGTTACTTCGAGGATTACTATGAAAGGTGAAAGACTATGGCACTAGGAACTGTAAAATGGTTCAACGGAACAAAAGGGTTTGGCTTTATTGAGCCTGAAGGCGGCGGAGAAGACGTTTTTGTTCACATTTCTGCGGTTGAGGGCTCTGGCCTTCAAGGGCTGCAAGAAGGACAAAAAATTAACTACGAAATGGTTGAAGACCGCCGTGGTCGGATGTCAGCTGGAAACCTATCTGTTACCGATTAGTTTTCTCTAATTTTTTACAATTACGCAATGACACATAAACAGGCACTATTGTGCTTGTTTATTGTTGCGCGTGGCTGCCTTTAATAGTTATCATCCCACCAAATATAAACACACACCTCGGGGGAGTGATAAATGCCAACTAATATTATTTTAATGCCGCTTTTTGGACAGGTTCTGCTTACGTTTATTATGTGGGTTGTAATGTACAAAACACGCATTGGCGAAATGAAAGCTAAAAAAATTCACCCACAAAAACTGGTTGATAAAACAAAAGCCAAAGAATTGTTAATTGGTGTTGCTGGCCCTGCAGACAATTTCAATAACCTGTTTGAAATACCTGTTCTGTTTTATCTTCTTACTATTGTTATTTATATTACCCAAAGCGGAGATAAAATTTTGCTTGGGCTTCTAACTGCTTTTGTAATTTCCAGATATATACACAGTTATATTCAAGCAACCCACAACACCGTTATCTGGCGGTTTAAAGTATATTCGTTTGGAACAACATTAATATGGGTAGGGTGGGCTGTTTTGGGCTTTAAGCTTTTTTCTTAATATAAAACTACTAAATCCAGTCATCGCCACTAGAGCCAACTGGCTCAACAGAAAGCTCGCCATCTTCTGCCATGGCAAAACGCTTAAGGTCTAGGTTTGGGCCAACCATAAGTGCTAGCCCGTAATATGGGCTATCTACCCACACGGCTATGCCTGCAAACTCACCCAGATTTGGTATTTTTAAAACTAGCTCGGTGTTAAGCTTAACAGGGGCTTCGGTTAAGGCAAGCGTACCCGCCAATGAAACATTACTGATTTTTGCTGAGAATGTTTTGTCATCAATAATAATTTCAGCGTCCCACTGAACTGAAAGACGTTCATCGGTTCTGTGTTCAGAACCTTTTTGTGTGTCGTTACTCAACCCCGTTCTCCTAACCTTTGTCAGATATATCCCCATTGTACCATAGTGCAACCTGAACAAAAAATACTATAACCTGAATGTTAAGAGTTAATTACCTTAAAAATGATTAATTATATGTGTTATTTCCTTGCATGGTGAAGCTTATGCCCTTTTAATCCGTTTTAACAACGGGGAGTTTTCATGTTAGTTCGGTCGATTATTTTTAAAGCAATTTTTTACAGCTTTACTGCCGCTTATGTTTTTTTATTGTCAGTGACACTGCTTTGGCCCAACTACCGTGGGGTTTATTGGGGCATTACCTCATGGACAAGTGTGGTTGTATGGCTGTTAAAACATATTATTGGCACTAGCGTTGAAATACGCGGCGCCCAACACCTGCCCGCAAGCGGCCCATACATTGTGGCACCAAAGCACGAAAGCACGCTTGATGCCTTTTTAGCCATAAAACATGTGCCCCATGCCACCGCCCTTGCCAAAAAAGAAATATTTTATTTTCCCATATTGGGCTTTTTGCTTCTTAAACTAAACGTCATACCTGTGAACCGCCAAAAGGGTACGGCCCACAAAAAACTGCCAAGTGTTGGTGATCTGGTTATGAAAACCGCACGGCCTATTTTGGTTTTTCCTGAAGGAACCCGAGTGCCAATGGGTAAAAAGCTTAAACTAAAGCCTGGTGCTTTTTTTCTGCAAGAAGAGTTAAAAATTCCAGTTTTTACCGTTGCCACCAATGCTGGCTATTTTTGGCCGTCTGATAAGCTTGTAATGAAAAAAGGCAAAATTATTTGGGAAATTCAGCCCGCCATGCCAACAGGGCTGGATAAGGATAGCTTTATGGCAGAGCTTGAAAAAAGAATGATCGGGCGAAGCAACGAATTAAAAGAAGAGGCCAAAGTTGCGGAAGATAAAACTGCTGCTTGATGCTTGATATATTTTACACTTTGTAGTCTGTATTTTGTTAGGCACTTGAATTTTTAATTTTATACAAAATATAGAAATGTCCAAACCGTAAATAATTAGATAAAGCTGTTACAATGAAAAACCTAGTTTCGAAAAAAGCAAAAGACGATGTGGCAAAGCAACTTTTTGACGCACACAAAACTTATGGCAAGCCGCCAACCATATCTTTGGACGAGGTCGGTGTTTTTCTAGACAAAACCCTTGGGATTTTGTTTCCCCAACTAGCAAAAAATGACATTTCATCGCCAGAGCGCATTGCTGAACAAATTGAAGAACTGGCATCGGAGCTTTTTGTACTTTTAGAGCGCTCGGCTGATGGCGATGAAAAAACCTGCAGAGAATGTGTTGATACATTTATCAACGAGCTGCCACAAATTTCAGATGAAGTGTTGCAAGACGCCAACTCTCTAAAAGACGGCGACCCTGCGGCCTACTCTATCCACGAAATAATAATTTCATACCCCGGTTGCTATGCCATTGCATCGCACCGCATTGCCCACAGGTTTTACAAAATGGGCGTGCCGCTATTTCCCCGCTTGTTATCTGAATATTCGCACCGTGTAACTGGTGTGGACATTAACCCGGGTGCCACAATTGGTAAGTCGTTTTTCTTAGACCATGCCACTGCTGTGGTCATAGGCGAAACCGCAATTGTGGGCGACAATGTAAAAATTTACCAAGGTGTAACGCTAGGTGCGCTGAAGGTAAACAAGGGGCAAAAAAATGTTAAACGCCACCCCACCATTGAAGACAATGTTATAATTTATGCCAACGCCACAATTTTAGGTGGTGAAACTGTGATTGGACACGACAGCATTATTGGCGGTAACGTTTGGCTGACTAAAAGCGTTCAACCCAACTCTAGGGTTATGTATCGCTCGTCGGACTATTCTGAAAGTGGTCTGGACTGGACAATTTAATAATTTTAAGGAAGCACCATGCCCTTTGACAATATTTTAGAAACCATTGGCAACACCCCACATGTGCGTATTAACAACCTGTTTTCAGATGATGTAACTGTGTGGATAAAGCAAGAGCGTGTTAACCCAACCCACAGCATTAAAGACAGAATTGCCATAGCCATGGTTGAGGATGCCGAAGCAAAGGGTTTGATTAAACCGGGCGGCACAATTGTTGAACCCACATCAGGCAACACGGGTATTGGTCTTGCTATGGTTGCGGCGGTTAAGGGTTATAAAATTATTTTAGTTATGCCCGACAGCATGTCTATTGAACGCAGGCGGTTGATGCTGGCACTTGGCGCCGAGTTTAGGCTGTCCCCAAGAGAGCAGGGCATGCATGGTGCTGTAGCTATTGCCGAGGAAATTATAGCTGAAACCCCAAATTCGTGGATGCCGGCACAATTTAGTAACAAGGCCAACGTATCAGCCCACCACGATACTACAGCGCAAGAAATTATAGCCGATTTTCCTGATGGTTTAGATTATTTAATAACAGGTGTTGGCACTGGCGGGCATATCACTGGCTGTGCCAGAGCATTAAAAAAAGCCTTTCCAAACATAAAGGTTTTTGCGGTTGAGCCTGAAGCATCGCCCGTCATATCGGGCGGCGAGCACAGCCCTCACCCCATTCAAGGAATTGGCCCAGGCTTCATTCCTGACAATCTGGACATGGATATTATTGACGGTGCCATAACCGTTGACCATAAAGATGCCATGGAATATGCGCGGCGTGCTGGACGCGAAGAAGGCATGCTTGTTGGCATTTCATCAGGTGCATGTTTGGCCGCCATTGCCAAAAAAATTCCTGACATGAAAGCAGGCAGCAGAATACTTGGCTTTAACTACGATAGTGCCGAACGCTACTTGTCTATTGATGGTTTTATTCCCCGCGAGGTTTAGGGTTAAGAAGTACGTCCTTGAATTTTTTCAACGGTGCGCAAGCCGCCCAAACCAAGCATAGCTAAAACCAGCTCCATCATGTTTTCGGTTAAAACCACAGGTGCAACGATGTTTGAGCCTGATATGGCCACAACCCACATAAAAAGCGGCTGACCCAAAAACGCCCACAACAAACCAATGCCACAAACCCAACCAATGAACGGGCGCCACCCAGCAACCAATAATGACCTGTGACCTGCCTCAACCTTGTTTATCTCAGCTTGTAAAATGTGAGGGTTTTGGCGCAAACGCTCTAAAACCACCTCGGCATTAGCCCGCTCTTCGTCAGAGGTAAAAAGCTTGTCAAAGGCACTGCCTACAGCATTTACGGCCTCAGACGTGCCGCCACCAAAAATAGTACTCAATATACCCATAATACACCCATAGCCTTTACACTCCTTAGCTTGCCCCTAATTCCCCCTTATCTGTTGATAACCAAATAGGTTAATTGAAATATATAAATAACCTTAAACTGGGCGCGCGTCAATATTTTTGCTAATTATTTTTGAAAACAAATTATGCACAGATTGTACAGATTATGCTGTGGCTTGTTACTGTGGCTTATTCAGGCTCGACCTCTTGCCCTCTGGTAGACCACGCATTTATCACCGCATTGGCAAGGGTTGCCAAAGGAATGGCGAAGAACACACCCCACAAACCCCAGATGCCACCAAACACCAGAACCGCCAAAATTATGGCATTAGGGTGAAGTTTAACCACCTCGGAAAACAACAGTGGCACAAGCACATTGCCGTCCAGCGCCTGCAAAATTAAATATGCCATTACCGCTATTAGCGACTCGCTGCCCGCCCCCCACTGGAACAGCGCCACAAACGCCACAGGCAACGTAACCAGTGCTGCACCAATATATGGAATAATAACCGACAAGCCAGTTATAAGCGCTAAAAACGCCGCAAACTGTAACCCCAACAACATACCAACCCGCCCCGCCGAAACGCCGACAATTATAAATTCACATACCTTACCTCTGGCATAATCGCCAGTGCGCGCTAAAACCTCTTTCCAAACCTGAGTACTTAGCTGACGGTCGCTTGGCAAAATTTTTGCCATCCACTTTAATATTTCTTCTTTGTCTTTTAGAAAAAAGAACACCATCACAGGCACTAAAACCACATAAACCAATATGGTAATTAAGTTAACAATATTGCCCAATGAAAACTCAACCACATGCTGACCAACAATTAGAAATTCGTTTCTAATATGGTCTATTATTGTTCTGATCTGGTTTTCATCTATAAGGTCGGGAAACATCTCAGGCAGGGCGACAACCTGCTCTTGCAGTGAAGCCACCATTGTTGGCAACAGGCCAAAAAACTGTACGAACTGCCCCATTATGGGTGGCAAAATAGTAAAAAATGCTATCAGCGATATGGTTACAAAGCCCATAAAAACAAAAATAACAGAGAAGTTTTTGCTCAAACCCCTGTCTTGCAACCAGGTAACTGAACCATCTAGCAAAAAGGCCAAAACCACCGCCGCGATAGCTGGTGCCAACATACTGCCAAAAACAACGATAAAAACAACCGCCAACACCAACAGCATAAAAAGCTGTACGACCTGCTTGTCAGCTAAAAATTTCTGAAACCAGTTGTTAATAACATTCATGTTTTACCGCTCCACTTTATGGCAACATTATTAGAAGTTAGGCTCTTTAACGAACACCCAGCAGTTCTACAGTGAAAAACAAATTAGAACTCTCTGGAATGCCCGGAGGCCCGTCTTTGCCATATGCAATATCGGAAGGAATGGCAATTTCCCATTTAGAACCTATTTGCATAAGCAACAGCGCCTCTTCCCAACCACGAATAACAGCATTAACTGGCAGAGCGGCGGGTTGTCCTCTTGCGTAGGAGCTGTCGAACACAGTTCCATCTGCCAAGCGACCCTCGTAATGAACAATTGCTTTGTCACTCGGGTCCACAATACCGCCATCACCTCTGGTTACAATTTTGATTAAAAGACCACTTGCACGCTTTATAACCCCATCTTGAAGAGCAAACTCTTCAATGGTTGTGGTTGTAGCAGCTGCACCGCCTTCATCTTGAGCCACACTGTTTGGCACCGCGCCAAACAACCCAGCAGTTAAAAACAATAACCCAGCCAACAATTGCAAACTCGCACCTCGTAATGTCATTAGTAAAATCCCATCTCTACATATTTCTTAAATTATGCTTATAGCTTAATGATCGAATAAACCGCTTAAAATCACACCAGCCTATTATTAAACCTAATTTAGCGGCAACAATATGGCTTTGGCAAAGCTTAACTGCTGTTTAGTGAAAAGAAGCTGGAATATTTGACAAAGAAATGCATAAATACATGCAGTTTTGCGTACCAACAAATGAAAAGGTGATTTAAATGTCCGAAGAACACAGAGATACCCCACGCCGTGCCGTTCTGTGGTCGGGGCAATTGAAGTTTGGCGATCATAGTTTTGACTGTCAAATTTGGAACATTTCCTTTGGTGGTGCCAAGGTAAATGTGGGCCTGCCCTTTGCCAAGGGTACTGAGGTTTCGCTAACTTTGGAGGGCAAAGGTACATTTACGGGTAAGGTAATGTGGCAAAGCGACCAAAATATCGGCATACAGTTTGACGAAGGCGAAGAGGTTATGCGAGACGCTTTTGGCGAAGACGCCTTGGTTACATTGGGGCTAGACACAAACGAACTTACCCACAAAAAATAGCCCAATGTTAAAGCGGCCTAATGTTAAAGCGGACCGGCAACAACTATTGTGAGAAACACACCCATGCCAAGCTTATACCGTCTTTTAAAACCACTTATTTTTAGAATAAACCCCGAACTGGCTCACAAGCTAAGCTTGATGGCTCTTAAAATTACCCCAAAAACAAAGCCAAGCAAAAACCTCAGCTACAGCAATTTAAACACCAATGTTTTTGGGCTTAACTTTGCCAACCCCCTTGGGCTAGCGGCGGGTTATGACAAAGACGGCGAGGTGCCAAGTGCGCTTTCAGCAATGGGTTTTGGCTTTGTTGAGGTGGGCACACTAACCCCCAAGCCCCAAACAGGTAATGAAAAACCAAGGCTTTTCCGCTTGGTTGAAGATGCCGCAGTTATAAACCGCATGGGGTTTAACAATGGTGGTCAACAAGCCGCCATTAAACGCCTGAAAAAATCCAAAAAAAATATACACACTGTTTTGGGCATAAATATTGGTGCCAACAAAACAACCGAAGACAAAACTCAGGATTATGCTGAGGGGGTGCTAAACATGTCGCCTCTGGCTGATTATTTGGTCATAAATATTTCCTCGCCCAACACACCGGGTTTGCGTGACCTGCAAGCGGGCGACCATTTGCAAACATTGCTTGAAGCCGTGAACAAAGCCCGCAACAGCCAAACCCACAAACCACCTGTGTTGGTTAAGGTTGCACCCGACCTGAGCGAAGATGACATAGCAACAATTTCAAAAACCATATTAGCTATGGGGGTTGATGGCCTTATTGTCAGCAACACCACCCTAGCCAGACCCGCAAGCCTGCGCAGTGACAAATGCGGTGAAACAGGTGGGTTAAGCGGTGCGCCGTTGTTTGGGCCCTCAACCGAAGTTTTAAAAAAGTTTTACCGCCACTTGGCAGGGCAAGTGCCAATTGTTGGTGTTGGTGGCATAGCATCAGCAGACGATGCCTATGAAAAAATTCGCGCTGGGGCGACGCTTATTCAACTATATTCAGCACTGGTTTATGGTGGGCCCGATTTGGTTGGTGAAATACTTGAAGGGCTTTCCCGACACATAGAAGACGATGGTTTTAACAGCATAAACGATGCAGTTGGCGTAGATGTGGAAAAACCTATTGTCACTGGGCAAAAGTAGGAATAAAACAAACTTAATATATAACTTAATATTTAAGGCTTTTATTTTTCATGAAAACAACCATTTGGCATAACCCACGCTGTTCAAAATCAAGAGCAACCCTACAACTGTTGGAAGACAACGATTTTGATATAGATATTGTATTATATCTAGACACACCGCCAAGCGCAGGTGAGCTTACCGCCACATTAAAGCTATTGAATATGGACGTTAGAGATATAATTAGAAAAGGTGAGGGTGCTTACGCTGAAAATAATTTGGGCAAGCAAGACCTTGGCAATGAGCAGGTTATTGATATTTTGATAAA
>DAOWAS010000121.1 GCA_030634465.1 Alphaproteobacteria bacterium
AAAATTCGTGAATAACCCACAATGCTTTCAATTCTAATACGCCTGTCTAACTGATAGCGTGTAATAAAATTAATTCCAACATCAGAAAACCCGCTAGACATCTGGGTTACATCGTAACCCGTGGCTATAGCCTGCACCTCATCAACACCATAATTTGTTTGGGTGTGGGTTTTATCGTTCCAAATGGCACGAATGCCCGCCACAATAAGCCACCTTTCATCCTTATAAAGCCCATTACCTAGTATAAAAACTGCCTCACTACCCTGCTCGCCACCAAGGGCGTGGCGATACTCGGCACTTGCCATAACCGTACCCTTTTGAAACTCAGCAAAGGCACCAAACTGAAATGCACCAGAAGTGTCGCCCATTCCTTTTAAGTCCGCACTATTATTTTCGCTGCGACCAAAGCGATAGTTTAACAAGGGGCCAAATTTCAAAATTTTATTGCTTAATAAATTAACCCGCAACTTGGTTCCCTGCAAAGTCCAACGGTTTTTATATTGCACATCAATAAGAGGCAGCACCCTTAGGCTGTAATTGTCAGACCCTTTATAGTCAGGCTTGGTACCAACACCCAACCCTAAGCGATAGTTAAAGTCTTTAGCCACAACATCGTCAGGCCAAACATAATCAAAGCCATCAGCCACCGTGGAAATGGCATCATCTAAAACGCCTGCTTTTGAAGCAGTGCTTGCAAGAGTAAAAATAGGAAGGAGTATAGAAAAAACAAATATTTTCTTTTTACTATTCAAACTAAATTTAGACATATAACCAAGCCTCATTTACATCCCCCATCAGAAGTAATTTAAAACTCATTCTACTTAGGGTGCAAGGAAAAGAGGGCAAAAATATGTGTTTAAAATTTCTTTTTAGAAAAAGTGTGACATCAAGTGTGCAACTTGGAACCTGAGGTTAGGTATTTAAAATAAAACCCTTGCAAAGCACACGAGACCAAACCCGCAACAAGCACCGCTTCCAACAGTCCAATGGCTCCGCGACCGTAAGGAATAGACAGGTAATAACTAAGCGGTATCATCACCCCCCAATAAGCAACAATTTGCAAACCCATTGGCACCCAGCTTTCGCCAAAGCCCCGCAAGCTGCTGGCTAATATGGCTTGCTCACCATCAAAAAACAGCACCACGCCCATAAACACCAATAAGGGTGCCGTGAAATAAATTACCTCTGTATCGTTGGTATAAAACTGGGTTATCTCAACACTTAAGAAATACAAAATAAGTGCAACAATGGTTAGGCCTATGCCACCCAACAAAACAGCAGTCCAACCCGCCAAGCCTGCGTCTGAATAATCCTCTCTGGACTTTGAAATACCCACCCGCACCGATGCCGCCACACCCATGCCTGCGGCAACCATAAAGCCTAGGGTTAAAACATTCATTACAATGCCCCACGCTGCCAACTCCAATGTTCCCATCCAACCTGCGAAAATACTAAGGGCGGCAAAGGCTGACACCTCAGCCCCTAAGCTGATAGACGCGGCATAACCCAATTCGCGCTGGTGCGCCCACATACGCCACTGTGGGTTCCATTTAAATACCAGTTTATATTTTTCCAAACTGGTTGCCCGCAACATGTAAATGACAATAGCAATCGCCAACAACACACGACCAATAGTACTAGCCCAAGCGGAACCCACGGCACCCATTTCGGGCAAGCCATACAACCCATAAATAAGGATATAGTTTAAAAACACATTTACCAAGTTTGCCCCCAGCATCATGTACATGCCAACTTTTGGCTTTTCTATACCTTCGAGAAAAAATATCGAATGCACATAAATTATATAGCTTGGCAGACCAAAACCCAGCACCATCATGACCAAGCCGCCCTCATAGGACACCTCGGCATCAAGCCCCACATTAGTAAAAATCCAATTTCCTGGCAGGCAAACAATCAAGCTTATAATGCCAACACCAAAAGCATAAGGAAGCGCCCTGTTCCAAACCTGCCCTGCACCTTCATAGTCTTCACGACCGTAAGCATCAGCAGTTTTTATTAATGTGCCAATAAGCAGGCCAATGGTCGCCACCAAAACCAGCAAAACAATAGTGTTGCTGCCAAGGTTTAGATAGGCCAATTGCTGGGTGGAATAATGCCCGATCATAAGGGTATCAACAGTGCCAAGGAATATAACCCCAATGCGTGACAATGTTGCAGGCCAAGCCAAGCCCAACAACGCCTTAACCTGACGGTAAAAGCGTGCCTTAAGCCAATGCTCTGTTGCTATATCACTATTAGACACTAAAAATTTCCAGTTTAAATAAAACGCTCACACACAATTTATACACTCTACCTATCTTAAATTTATACATTAAAGAAAGGCGTAAGATTAAATATATTTATTTATTTTTTTGAGTAAGAAGGGTTTTTTGTATTTCAGACGTAAAGAATGGTGATGAGTTTTTTGATGACAACATTTATCAACTATTTAATTGGTTTATTGGGAGTGTTCTATGCGTAATATTTTGTTTTTTATCGTTTGTTTTACCGCTTCGGCATGTGCGCAACGTGAATTACCTGAAGCCCAATTTCCACCAACCCCAACTATTAGCGCAGAAGACATTCGTTCCGATCTCTCCAATTGGAGGCAAGAGATGAGCGCTGTACATCCAGATATCTCGCACCGTATTGATATGAAACGATTGGAGACAGTGATATCCGAGATAGAGCAGAGTATTGATGGAGAGATGACGCAATTAGAGGTTTGGCGTCTGTTTGCTCTAATAAACCCTGTTTTACGTGATGGTCATAATGGTATCCTTATGCAAAAGCGGCGGGAATTGACAGAGGAATATCTCAAGGGCGGCGGTCATGTTTTACCGCTTACCGTCCATGTTGATGACAACAAGCGCCTATTTGTGGTCAAGGCTGATGAGGTCAATTCAAACCTCAAGGTGGGTGATGAAATTACGTCGATAAACGGAGTTGACGCGTCACATATCGTTACTGAGTTACTTGCCCGTACACACGGCGATACCCCCCTCTTTCGTCGCACTCTGGTTTCGCGAAGATTTTCACTTATGTACCTCATGCAATTCGGTGATACGGGTGAATATTTGGTAAAAGGACTATCCGCAGAAAGCGGTCGTACAGTTTCTGCTAACCTACCGGGAGCGAATGAGCTCCCCAGCAATGTACGTGCAAAACCGCTAGCGTCTCACCATTATGAATACCGTATTCTGGACGGCGATGTTGGTTATCTGAAAGCTGGTACATTCCACCCCGACTATGGTGATGCCTTTCTAGAATTTACAACGACCGCATTTACTGCATTTCATGAAGCAGGTATCAAATCGCTCATCATTGATATTCGGGCTAATGGTGGCGGTGATGACCCATTGTGGCAAAAGGGAATAATGGAATATATCACTGAAACGCCTTACCGGCATGTTTCTCGCTATGCCATTAGAGTAACTGAGAATAATGCTGATCCTGGGGACGTGATTGGTGAGGTTCAACACGGCGATTACAATGGATTGTTCCGAGCAACTCCAGATAACCTGATCAGATTTCACGGGCCAACATATATTCTCCTGAGCCCATTTACTTATTCCTCAGCCATTCAGTTTTCTGTTGCTGCGCAAGACTTTAGCATAGCTAAAATTGCTGGCGAAGAAACTGGTGGGTTCTCCTGCTCGACAGGCGGAGTAACAGTGATACCAATGGAAAAAACACACCTAACTGCATTTGTTCCGGTCATGCAGCTTACCAGACCATCAGGAAAAGGCTGTGAAAAAGGCATTATTCCGGACGTTCTAATAAAGAGCACGCCGTTTCAACCGAACCAATCCATTGAAAGCCTAAGGTTAATTGCCGTTGAGGCACAATAAGAAGGTAGCGGCATCTAGAAAAAATCCTTGAGGCAACAGAAATGAACTGGGCACCCTAGCCAAGTGGTGCGGTAACACTTTTCATCCACGCCTTGGTGGCATCTGACACTAGTGGTGAAATTTCGCCGTAAACTCTTGCATGGTAATCATTCAGCCATGCCAATTCGTCAGTTGTCAGCAGTGCTACGTCAACCAGATTGCAGTCAATGGGCGCTAAGGTCAGGGTTTCAAAACCCAACATATCGCGGTCGCCTGATGTCTCCACACCATTAACCAGAACCAGATTTTCAATACGAATACCATATTCACCAGCTTTATAATAACCGGGTTCGTCTGAAAAAATCATGCCTTCTTCTAGGGCAATTTTGTTTGGCACACTGGCAATACGGCCGGGGCCTTCATGCACCGCAAGGTATGAACCCACACCATGGCCTGTGCCGTGGTCATAATCCAAACCCACATCCCACAATGGCTTGCGTGCAAGGGCATCTAACTGCGAACCTGTTGTACCCTTTGGAAACAATGCCGTTGCCAAGGCAATGTGACCTTTTAACACACGGGTAAAACGGTCTTTTTGCTCAGCCGTGGGCGTTCCAACAGCAATGGTGCGGGTTATGTCGGTGGTGCCATCTAAATATTGACCACCACTATCCACCAAATAAATACTGTTCAGCTCTATTGCTCGGTTGGTTTCTTCACTAACCGAATAATGACAAAGCGCCCCGTTTGGCCCTGCGGCTGAAATGGTTCTAAAGCTAAGGTCTTTAAAAATATCGCCCTTTTCACGAATGCTCTCAAGCTTCGCGGCGGCAGACAGTTCGTCCAACTCGCCTTTTGGTGCTTCAATGCTTAGCCAATATAAAAATTCTGAAACTGCAGCACCATCACGCACATGGGCATCGCGCGAGCCTTGCTGTTCAACCACATTTTTGCGTGACTTTGGCAAGGCGCATGGGTCCATGCCACTTACAATTGTTGCCCCTGCTGATTTAAGTGCCATATGAACGGCGGATGATGCCGTGGCAGGGTCAACCAAAACTGATCTACCCTCAACACCTATGCTTTTCAAGCCATCAATAAACGTGCTTTTATCGCGCACCTCAACCCCGTTACCTAAATGCTCGCGCAGGGCGGCATCAACCTTTGATGGATCAATATAAAGCGTGGCGGTAGCGTCGTCATGAATGGTGGCAAATGCTAGCGACACGGGTGTGTTCAGCACATCCGCGCTACGGATGTTCAGCGCCCATGCAATGCTATCAAGCGCTGTTAGCACTGCAACCTCGGCACCCTGTTCTTTTATCTCGCGAGCAACTTCGCTACGCTTGTCGCCGCTAACCTTGCCCGAATACTGCAACGGTTGCGACACAACTGGTTTGTTTGGCTCGCTTGGTTGGTCTGACCACACAGCATCAATTGGGTTTTTCACAAGCGCTTTTAATGTAGCACCTTTAGCTGTTATTGCTTTATTTGCCCCGTTGACCCACGGTTGGGTGTGCAGGAAGGGGTCAAAGCCAACAACATTGCCGCTTGCCAAATTATCACACAGCCATTTTAGCGGTGTACCCTCGGCAAAGTGACAATGTTCAAACAGGTTTTGGTCAACCTGATCCACCACCTGAATTGTATATCTGCCATCAACAAAAACCGCAGCTTTTTCTGCCATAACAATGGCAAAACCAGCAGAACCCAAAAAACCTGTTAGCCACGCCAAGCGTTGGGCATAACCTGCCACATATTCGCTTTGGTGCTCGTCGGTTAATGGCACCACAAAAGCATCCAAACCTTGCTTTGTCATCTCAACACGCAAAGCTGAAAGGCGGCTTTTAATTTCAGGGTTAAATGTGGTCATTATTTTATCCTTAACGAATGCTGTATTTACTTAACTTGGTGATAACCCGAAGCAGGCAATAGAGCAAGAGGGTGTTAAAGCCACATAAAGTTTATTTGCCGCCTTTCATCTATGGCAAATACCCATTAACTTAACTTTCAAACCTGTAATAATTTTGGAATTAACATGTCATCAAACCTACCCGCACCAAAGGCCAAAAAAAAAGATCATCAGACAACCCACCACGGGCAAACTATTAACGACCCCTATAACTGGTTGCGTGACCCGAACTATCCTGATGTTCAGGGTGCCGAGGTTTTAAATTACCTGAAAGATGAAAATAAATATTTTGACCAGTTTATGGAACCTGTTCAGGGCTTGAAAGAAGCTATATTTGGCGAAATTAAAGGCCGTATAAAAGACGATGACAGCTCGGTACCAGTTGAAGAAAAAAATTATACATATTTTTGGCGTTTTGAAAAAGGTGCCGAACACCTGCAATGGTTTAGA
>DAOWAS010000031.1 GCA_030634465.1 Alphaproteobacteria bacterium
AACCCTCGCCATTACCCTTAATATTCTCGTAGGTTAGGCGAGCACCAATAATCACATCAAGACGAGGGCTGATGGCAATGGTGTTATATGTAAACAACGCGGCTGTGTTTCTTGCTTGCTCAATAACCGACAGCAAACTTGTGGCTGTGCCATCAGATGCTGGGGTAGTACCGGTTCTGCCAGGTGCACCAACATAGCGACAAGTGCCCAACAACGAATTGGGGTCAAGCTCGCCGCACCAAATTAGATATTCTTGGTCAAAACTTTCATCGTCAAAATAAACCCCAGCCATAACCTCTATTGTGTCATCGCTATAGCTTAGGCGGTTTTCGATGCTGTATTGCGAAAAGTCTCTGTCATAAGACAAATTGGCGTTAAGGCTGGCAACGCCAAATGGGGCGGGTGTGCCGTCAAAGTCAAAACCATATTGTTGGTTATACCCCTCAACTGCGCCCAAAACCACCAGTGAATAATTGCCAAACTGGTGGTTAAGCTCAATCGAAGTGCCGTAAAATTCGTTATCAGTATCTTGCACACCATCAGCACCGATGGAAATTTCGTGGCTTTCTAACGGGGTCGCCCCCTCAGTTAAGCTGCTGTTTAGCGGGGCGGCGTTAATGCCATTATCTTCGGCGTAATGAACGCTGAATAATATGTCTGTGGCAGGGGACGCTTTATATGCCGCAATGGCGCGCAGGCCAAATTCGTCACGCACACCGCCAGCGTTTTCTGGTGCAGATACACTGTCATTGGTAACTATGTTTTCTAGTGTCGGGTCTTCTTTAAGCAGGCGACCTGACAGACGAACTGATAATTTTTCACTTACGGGGGTGTTAAAGGCACCATTAATGCTAATGCGGTTAAAGCGGCCAAACCCGCCTTCAATATAGCCAGTGGTGTCGCTGCTTGGGCGAATGGATACAAAATTAATCGCCCCTGCTGAAGCATTTCTGCCATAAAGCGAGCCTTGCGGTCCTTTTAAAACCTCAGCACGTTCAATATCAAATAACAGTGGGCTGGTTTGCACGTTGCTAGCCATATAGACACCGTCGCGGTAAACGGCGGTGGCAGTGGGTGTTAGTGCTTGGTGGTCAACAGCGCCAATACCCCTGATTTGGAACGCAACCTGAGTACCGTTAGCAACCGCCGCTTGCACACCGCTAAGCTGTTGGCTTAGCTCTTCAGCACCATCATAAGCACTTAACAACTGACCAGATACAATGGACACACTTGCGCCAATGTCCTCTATTTTTTTGTTAAGCTTGGTGGCGGTCACTACCACTTCTTCAACATCCTGCGCCAATACGTTGTTCAGCATGATTGTTGAAGAAAATAGAAAAACAAAAAGTGCAATAAATTGTGATTTTACTGGCATGTATATATCCTATGTTAAAAATTATTTTTATTATTATTTTTAGATTTAAACATCTGACTAGAGCTTGAATTGCTCGTTTCATACAACGCCATTAAATGTATGGGAAGGGGCTTTAGTGCAGTTTGGTATAAAGTTTCAATTAAGATAAGTTTTTAAAGTGCCGCCCATTTGGGCGACACTTTATTTGAAATTAAAAAACTTGGTGTTAAAAACTGGCAACAATTTTGGCATAGGCAGACCGTCCCGGTTCGTTCACTTGCACCTCGGTGGCATCAAGCAAATTAGAGCGGTTAAGGTGGTCGGCATACTGCAGGTCTAAAAGGTTTCTAACCCCAGCTTGCAGACGTACAGCATCGCTTAGGTCGTAATGTGCTGTTATGTCAAACACGGCATATGACGTATCAGTGCTTAGGTCACGCCCCGTGCCCATCATTGGGTTGGTATCAACACGCTCTTGGTCAAATGCAAAGCGCATACCTGTTGTCAGGCTAATATCAGCAATATTTGTTTGTAGTATGATATTACCTTGCAATGGCGGTATTTGTGCCAAGGGTTCACCGCGGTCACGGTCTTGACCGTAACTGTAAGCAATGTCCCCATGTAAACTGACATTATCAGATATCTGCCACTGGGTTTGCATCTCAAAGCCCATTATTTTTGCATTAATGTTGCGGTAAACATCAGCCATTGGTGCGGTCATTACAATGCCATCTTGGCCTCTGGCACTATCCCGAAGGATAAAGTCGTCAACCATGTCAAGAAATGCAGAAAAACCAAACGACCAGTTTGACCCTATTTTTAACATACCAACTTCAAACTGATTATGGTTTTCAGAAGCAATGCCGGGGTTTCCTATCCAGCTACTGTTGTTGCCGTTCATAATCATTTGATTGGCAAAACCACGTTCGGTGGCATCAGCTGTGCGGTTAGAACGGCTTACAACACCATAAACATTTATGTTGTTATTTGTTTGCCATTCAATTTTCAGAAGACCAGACAATGCATGTTCGCTAACGTCTGTAGCGCTAATGCCATAAAACTGGTTATACAACATATTTGCCGTCATTGGCATCATGCCCATTAACCCCATATCAGGTGCAATGTTCTCTCTGCCAAAGCTAACTTTGGTCCAGTCGGAACGTACACCCATTGTCAGGTTAACATCATTTGCAATGGCGCGTGTTTGTTGTAGCGCAATGCCATATTGCTGGGTGTTAATCTCAGGCCACACTATGCCTGTGCTAACATTAACCGCACTTGGCATCATGCCAGTATAGCGCGTGCCATTGTTTGTTATATCGCGGTAGTTTATTGCCAGTGTGGATATTTCGCCACCTGCGTTAATGTCAAACTCCAGTTCAGCATTATAGGTGTTGCTGCTGGTTTTGGTTTCAACCAACATGCCAGCGTTTGTACGCAAGGCAAAGTTGTTCATAACATGGTCAGTATCAGCAAAAGATGCGATCAACCGCACCTCTTCAAACAATGAGCTTTCAGGAGCAAACAACCCCTTAACACCAATTGTATCGCCACCAGATAACACACTGTCCATGCCGGCACCGGGAAATAAAGCATCGGTCATTTTGTTATGGCTATAAGTGAACTGAAGATAGTTATTGGCAGGGTCAAGAAAGGTAAATGATCCGCCTGCTGCCTTGTCTTTAAAGGCTGAGCGAACATCTTTACCATCGCCGTCTTGGTAGTTGTCAGCATCGTGAATGGAATACCACCCCTCAGCCACAAGTGACCCTTTGCCCACACTGGCACGGCCAAATGCTCGTTCAACACCGCCGTTACCCTCATAAGACGCGCCAAGTTTGGCAGATGTCCACAGGTTTTCGTTGTAAGTGGGGATGTTGCGTTCATAGGAAATGGTTCCGCCAACGGCACTGGGGCCGTTTAGAACGCTTTGATAACCACGGTGAACAATAACCTGATCAACCAGATCAATGGTGGCATAGGTTGATGGGGTGTCCATACGGTTAGGGCCAGAACCCATTTGCAAGGCACCATCGTGCAACACGGTTAATTGTGTTTGGCTTAAACCACGAATGTACGGTTCTAGCGAATGTCCGCCAAAACGCCCAGCAGATACACCGGGAATTCGCCGTAAAAAGTCAGCACCATCAGCCGCAGGCGGTGCTTCAACCGGGGTGGCTGAATTTTCAATAATAACCGGGTAAGCAAAAACAACAACTTCTTCTATTTTAGTTTCTTCTGCATGAACGTGGCTCGCCATAACTGACACGAGCGCCGTTGACGTTAGCGCCAGAAATCTGGCACTGGATAATTTCTTCATTTGAAATCCTTCAATATAATAGCTCACCCCAAAGGGTGATTTTAAAAACAATGTTTACTGCTAAATATTGAAAGGGGGTGCTCGGGTTAATGGTTTGTGCCATTCTAAAAGTGCCACGCTGCTTATTATGCTAGCGAAGTTGGCGTGGCCAATATTGGCTTCTTGTTTGTGTGACGGGGTGTTTTTTATACTTATGGCATTAAGTTGAAATGGGAAGCATTGTGAGCAGTCGTCTGCGGTGCAAATATCGCAACCAGACGGTGGACAAATGTGGCTGTGTGTTGCTCCACCATGATCCATAACCATTTCAGCTTGGCTATTTTCGGAACCCATATCCATGTTCATATGGTCTGAGTGTTCAGACATGGACATTTGTGAGGACTGTTGTGAAGACTGTGCAGCCTCCATCATGCCAGGGCATTTAATAACAACGCTTTGACCAATGCTTTGCAACAACAGCGCAAAGACAATGGCAAGGCCTAGTGCCAGTTTTTTAAGGTAAGAAATGTGTCGCCCAAAGGTTCGCATATCAGCTCTGTTATCATGAGTTTGATTTTATTATTGGATAACTTATAGCAGAAAGCTTGTTACATATTTGTTTGCAATCAAAAAGAATAAAAAATAGATACGCTTATATTTTCAGTTTAACAAATTCTGACCGCCACAGAATCGTATGATCTGCATAAATACTCAAACTGTACATTTTCATTATCTATGTATTCATGGAACGCCACATATTCAGCATGGGTTGGATCATAAATTGAGCAATATTCATCAAGAACAATAATGGTTCCTTTTTTAATCCTGTCCTTTAGAGAGTTAAGCACATAAATGGTAGACGAATATATATCCGCATCTAAATGTAAAAAAGATATGTCCCCATCTTTGTTTAGTAGGAATTTAGGGAGGGTTTTGTCAAACCAACCTTTAATTAGCGTGGCATTTTCAGGTACATTTGGTAATGCACCACCCACATCAAATGCTCCTTTATCCAGCCCTGACAGCCAAAATTCAGGCAGGCCTTCAAACGAATCAAAGCCATAAATTGGCTCATCAGACCATGAACAGAACTGGTTTATACTCTCTCCTCTATAAACCCCAAATTCCAAATTTAACCCATCAATTGACTTTAAGTTAACGCCCATCTCGCGAACGGATTTTTTGCTATCAAAAATTTTGATACCCTCAATTTTATCAATATCACCCATGATCTCGCTATATCTCTCATGGCCAACTTGGTATTCTTGAACGGTGTGAGATAAGCCAGCTATATCAATAATTTCAAAATTATCGTCGAAATTTTTGAAGGCAATTTTAATTTGTGAATGTTGAAAGCCATTCTTTTCCAAAAGGGGAATTATTTGGAAAAAATACATGGAACAGATAATAACTGTTATATTGCCGAAGTCATGTTTGAAAAACTCATCTGCTGAGTAAACATTAATGCCATTATTTGTGGTTTTTTTGCCGGATTGCAGCAACCCATCAACAATAAGCTCAGGTCTCTGATCTAATCCCTTTAACACAAGCTTAGTTAGCCCACCATTACCCCATATTACAAATTTATCCATTACACACCTAATACAATTTACTAAAATTTTACTTTAATTAGATGTTATTTATACAACACCTGGTTGTATTTTGGGGTGGTAAGTAGGTGTGGGTCAAGATGAATCGTGGTTAATGTAATTTTAACCAACGCTATAAAAAATTGGTGGGGTGTTTTTTTACGCCTTGCGCAGCCATCTAATTTGTAAGCTAAGTCCAGCCACATAAATTATCAGAAAAGCCAGATAAAAACCTCGCAACAAAGGATCTTCGATGCTGGTAACAATGGGTGCATCCACAGGCAGGCGCATTAAGCCATCGGTTATTGCGGGTATCATGTGAAACAAAAATGTGGCTGAAAAACTGGTGGCCTGAATGTAAGGCGAGAACTTGCCAAACATATTTGTTTTTGCTGCTAACATGCCCACAAACAGCGCAACCAGTGTTAACACCGCTAGCCCGTGCGCAGGGCCAAAACCACCATGTCTGAAAATCATAAGCGCGGTAATGGCTGCGATTAAAGTGCAAATAAGGTAAATTCTGCTAGTGGTATGCTCTAGCTGGATAACCTTAAACTTCGCCAGTGAATAAACCCCTGTGATTAGTGCAACAATCGCAATGCCTGTGTGAAACCAGCCTAGCAATGAAATCTCCGGCATGTTCGCCCCCCCCTGTTATTTGTTATCTATCTATCAAGCTTACTTAAACTACCTAGATAATTCAACATAACCAATATTAGACATATTGAAACTATCTAGGTAATCTATCTCTATGTTCTCAAAAGAGTGGACTATGGGCTTTAATAATTATTTAGAGGGATGATACTATGACTAAAGAAAATGCTTTGTTTCTTTTTGCGGGAACTATGATTCTTGTTTCTGTTCTACTTACACAATTTGTACACCCAAATTGGTTTTGGTTTACGGTGTTTATTGGATTTAACATGATACAAAGTGTATTTACTGGTTTCTGTTTACCAGGAATAATCATGACAAAATTAGGCATGAAGTCTAAGTGTGACGAAGCGTAGCGATAGCCGTAAGCTATAAATAAACAGCAAGCTACACAAGCTAGATTATTAAACCTTATATCCGACTGACAATAATAGTCAGGAGGCAAGGCCAACGGCCGCCCGAGTTAATACGAGGCGTATGCGCAGGCATGAGCGTTTGCTCATTGCCGTGAGCTATAAATAAACAGCAAGCTACACAAGCTAGATTACTAAACCTTATATCCGACTGACAATAATAGTCAGGAGGCAAGGCCAACGGCCGCCCGAGTTAATACGAGGCGTATGCGCAGGCATGAGCGTTTGCTCATTGCCGTGAGCTATAAATAGATGGGCGGATTTATCTACATTTATTATGGTTAGGGCTGTTAGCGCAGGCCTTCACTATTCACACTATTTAAAGGGGAGAACAAGTGTTATAATTCAACTACCAAAGCTAAGGGGTGCCATATATTTGATTTGCTTGGTTAACTGTAATATATTGTACCCATTGAAAGCCCGTGAGTTGATGGGGGTGCGCGATACCTATCCGCTTTGTATTTAGTTTAACAAACAAGAAGGAGGGCCATATGGAAGTGCCATTAAAGATTACTTTTGAGGATTTTCCCCCGTCTGAAGCCGTGGAAAAGAAAGTGCGAGAAAACATGAGAAAGCTTGAGCATTTTTTCAGCCATATCACGTCGGCCCGTGTGGTCATCTCCAAGCCTCACAAACGCCACACTAAAGGCAATATCTATGACGTGAAAATTTATATGGCTTTGCCAGCAGGTGGTGACCTGATTGTTGATAAAGCCCCTGGCGACATCAACGCTCATGAAGACATTTATGTGGCTATGCGCGATTCCTTCAATGCCGCCAGACGGCAATTGCAGGATTATGTGGACAGGTTGAATAGTAATGAGAAGTTACATGAAGCCCCGCCACATGGCGTGATTGCCAGTTTGGTTCCAGAAGACGATTATGGCTTTATCGCCACCTCTGGGGGACGCGAAATTTATTTCCATCGCAACAGCCTGAAGGGCGCTAAATTTAATGACCTTAAAGTGGGAGAGGAAGTGCGCTTTGCTGAAGACATACGAGACGAGGGTCCATATGCGACATTCGTACAACCCATTGGCAAGCACCATATTCTCTAGGACAAAGTGCGGGATATCTTCTTTGTACGCTATTTTCTGATGCAACGGAGCAAAAACCTTGGGCACACATCCGATGCCCACATTTTATCGTGTTTGAGTGAAACTTTTTATGTTTGCTTCCAGTATAGCTTCGCAATTCCATGACGCTCGTGCAATGGGCGCGACCCGCTCAAAGTTGTGATTAAAATCCTGCCACCCCAAACCATTAAAAAAACCGCCCCAAAGGGACGGCTTTTTTAAGTGGTGCCACAGAGAAAATTACCACGGGCACCTTGAAATATATTTCTAAGTGCTTACGTAAGTTCTACGTGAAAATATCACGGTATTATTTCGAGGCTTTTATCAACAAATATAGCAGAGCGACTCGATCTGCCGAAAAAAAGGAATAACGGTATGTTATTGTTCATTTTTTGGCGCGGTCATTCATCGTACTTTTGTATAGAAGAAAAATATATCCCTATATTAGTTTTACTTATTTTGAAACTTTTTTAGAGTAAGATAATGGGCGGATTTGTGAAAAATTGGCTTAGTGCCATTTTTCACCCCTGCGGGGTCGGGCGTTGCCCGCCATTCGAATGCTGCCTTCGTCGCATTCTCACGAACCAGTTGGTTAAAGCCCTGCCCACGAAACCATTAAAAAAGCCCCCACAAATGTGGAGGCGTTTTTAAGTGGTGCCCGGGGGCGGATTTGAACCACCGACACGCGGATTTTCAATCCGCTGCTCTACCCCTGAGCTACCCGGGCATTGTGGGGTAATAAAGGTCATTACAACCTTAATCGACGCACGCTTATAGGTGATAAATTTTTATCTGTCTAGTATTGAAACCAAGGTTTTATAACTTGTTACGATTGTGGCAGGTCACCTTTGAAATTTCCGCTTTTAATTGCTTCAACAACTTCGTCCTCATCGGGCTCTTCATGGCCTGAAATGCTATAGTTACCTTTAAACCAATGACCTAGATCCACATCGGCACATCTTTTCGAGCAAAATGGCTCTCTACCTTCTTTTTCTGCTTTTCCACAAACGGGGCATTTTTTACTCATGACAGTTCCTCAGGTTTTTTCTTGTGGGTTTATTATGCGAACTTCGCCTATGTTGCTGTTATCTGATTTAAGTTTCAAGTTCCGCGCAGTACTTTCTTTTAGCATGTCGCATGCCTTGGCATTATTTTCCAACCAGTTAATCACGCCTGCGTGTGCTTTTATTTCAATATCGCCAATGCTTGGCATTTCACCAAGTTTTTGCGCTTGGCGTAATAACTCTAACGCTGTGGCATCAGGCCTTGGGCTTTCGTTTTGCTTAACTAGCTTGTCTCTCAGGTTTTCTCCCGATTTTTGGCGTTTAATTTCAAACAAGCCAAAGGGTGATAATTTTCCAACCTCAACATGCAAGGGGTCAGCTTTAAGCTCTTGTTCCATAACCTCTTGCAAGTTTGTTTTGGCTTTCGCCCCCAACATGTCGATAAAGTCCACCACAACCAGCCCGCCAATGTTTTGCAACACCAGTGCCTTGGCTATTGCTGTGGCGGCCTCTAGGTTGGCTCGTAGGGCATTGTCAGGGGCAAGACGATCCCCAGCGCTGCTGCTATTAACATCTATTGCGGTTAGTGCGTGTGTGGCCTCAATGCTAATCCACCCACCTGATGGTAGCGGTATTTTGTTTTCAACCACCTCTGCCAGTTTTTCTTCAACACCATAATATGCAAAAAGCGGCTGTTTATCCGCATGGGTGGTCAGGGTTATATCGCCCTCTGGCAATTGTTTTTTTAGTTGGGCAAGCAATGTCAGGTCATCAACAATAATTTCATCAATGCCGCCGTAACCTTTTTTAGCCAATAGTTGATGGATAAAATGTGATGCCTCTTTATCGCTAACACTCGCAATTTCTTTAGCAATGGCAAGTTTGTTGTCTGCGGCAATGGCATCTCTGGTTATTTCAACGCTGATAGCTTGCCCCTCATTAACAAGGTTGTTAATGGGCTTATTTTTTTGCTCGCTAGTTTTAATTATACCGCGCCGTGGTAAAAAAACCTCAACAGGCTGCTCGTTCAGTTTTACAAAAGCGCCATCAAGCTCGACAGCTATTTTCACTACTCTGGCTTCGAACTGTAAGCCTAATATGCTGGGTTCGTGGTCGCGCATTAAGGTTATTTGCGTGGGCTGTTCGTTTTCTAACAGGCTAGCGCGCACCTCGCCAATGCCAACATTTATAATAAGGGTTTTTGTCATGTCTCAACCCTCACTAATAATGCCAAAACTAGTTAGTAGGTTTGCTGTTTCATAAAGCGGCAAGCCAACCACATTGCTGTATGAACCGTTTATTCTTATTACAAACCTGCCTGCTAACCCTTGAATGGCATAAGCACCAGCTTTGTCTTGCCACTCGTTGCTGGCAATATATGCGTCGATATCTTCTTGGGACAGGTTTTTGAACTTAACTTGTGTGCTAACGGTTCGGGTTCGCAATTTATCACCCTCCATCACGGCGACAGATGTAATAACCCTGTGCCGCCGCCCAGAAAGACGTTTGAGCATGGCGCGTGCTTCAACCTCATCATTAGGCTTGCCCAAAATGCGCCCACCACAAACCACAATAGTGTCCGCCGCCAATACCACACCATGGTCGCCGCAAGCCGTGGCTTTTTCCTGTGCCAGACGAGAAACCAAAGCGTCAGGCTTCTCATGTTTTTTTGGTGTTTCATCAATATGGGTGGGCGAAACTAGATCAGGTGCTATGCCAATTTGGCTTAACAGCTCCAAACGGCGCGGCGATGCAGAAGCAAGAATAAGTCGACGAGTTGTCATAAGCCCCCTTACTGCACACCTGAAATTAGCAATAAACAGAAAGTCGCTTATTTAAAGCGATATGTAATGCGACCTTTGCTTAGGTCGTATGGTGTTAGTTCAACCAACACTTCATCACCTGTTAGTACTCTAATTCTGTTTTTACGCATACGTCCTGCTGTGTGACCAAGTATCTCATGGTCGTTCTCAAGTTTCACTCGGAACATTGCGTTTGGCAACAATTCAGTGATTGTGCCCTTCATTTCAATAAAGCCTTCTTTGGCCATGTTTTATCCTTTGCGTGTTTTCGCGCCCATAAATGCTTGGGTTTTGCAAAAAATTCAAGCTTTTTTGCAGTTTTTTTCAATTATGTCCGAATATGCAACACACAAATAAGGGTAAATAGTCGCCTTGAGGTGTCGTCATCCATGTGACATTTGTCTTTTAAACGCTCTTTTAAAAGGCTGGCACCTTCGTTATGAATACTGCGCCTGCCCATGTCTATGGCTTCAATTTTGTTAGGGCTAGCACCCTTTAGAGCTTTAAAATAGCTTTCACAAATAAGAAAATATTCTTTAACAATTGTGCGAAATGGCTTGAGCGAAATTTGAAACCTGTGAACATGCTCATCATCCAAATCTGCGACGTTCATAATTAAACCATCACCATCAATGCTAAGGTGTAATTTGTATGGTCCTTTGCTTTTTTCGCCATTTTTAAGGATGGGTGAAAAATAATTTGCCTTCAGCAGGTCAGCAATGGCGATGTTGCGCTCCATCTCTATCACCTCACTGCGGCGGATGAAACTTCCCTCATCAAGCTCAATGTGGTTAATGCGCTCCAACGACTTGCTCATGGCTTGAAGCTTTCATCATCTGTCTGAACGCTGTCACCATCATGGCAGGGTGTGTTTTTTGTTGTCCAAGCATCGCTTATGTCTTCTAGGTACATTTCAATGCACTCAACCTCAAGCTTGATGCTGGCACCACCTGAAAACAGTAGCAATATGGTTGCTGTGCCGTCATCTGCACTTTCACCATAAATGGATAGAAAGTTTAAAACATGATCGCCCAAATTTAAGGGTATGTTTTGTGAACTGGTTTTTAGAACATTTTCAAAGCGGCAAGCGAATCTGGCTCGTTGCCCTGTTTTGTCAACATCATCTGCTTCCCAACAAAAGCGATTGCCAACAAATGCAAATCTGGATGAGTTAGCAACAAAGGCCATGTCAGAAACCTTTATAACTGCATCCTGCAAGCAAGCAGAAATAGCAGACAAGTCGCTGTGGTCTTCTGCTTTTAATCTTATCCCCGTACCCATGCCCACTCCAATTGTGCCGCACTTATTGTGTCTTCGTTAGTTTAACCCCGAGCTTTCATAAAACAACATGATTATTCTGTGCCAGATTATTCTGTGCCTCGTTTAACATCGGCACCAACCTTGTTCAGTTTTTCTTCTAGCTTTTCATAACCACGGTCCAAATGGTAAACACGGTGAATTGTGGTTTCGCCCGACGCAACCAGTGCGGCCAACACTAAAGACATGGACGCACGCAGGTCGGTGGCCATAACCTCAGCCCCATGCAGGGCAGTAACCCCGCGAATGGTGGCAACATTGCCAGATGTGGTTATGTCAGCACCCATGCGGCTTAGCTCTGGCACATGCATGAAGCGGTTTTCAAAAATGGTTTCTGTAATAACGGATGAACCAGTTGCTAAAACCAGTAGCGACATTAGCTGCGCCTGCATGTCGGTAGCAAAACCGGGATATGGCTGGGTGTGGACATTTACGCCTTTAAACGGTGTGTCATTATCTGAAATGGTAAGGGTGTTTTTGCCAACCTTAATATTAACACCAATTTCTTGCAGGGTGCTGATGGTGGCTGACATAATGTTCGGCTCAACATTGGTTAGCTCTAGCGTGCCTTTTGTTAACGCCCCGGCAATGGCGTAGGAACCAGCCTCAATACGGTCGCAAATTACGGCAATGCTCGCCTCATGCAGTTCTGATACCCCGTGGATGGTTAGGGTGTCTGTACCAATGCCCTCAATGTTTGCACCCATTTTGTTCAGGCACATGGCAAGGTTGGTAATTTCAGGTTCACGTGCGGCGTTTTCAATTGTGGTTGTGCCTTTTGCCAGCGTTGCCGCCATTAGAATGTTTTCAGTGGCACCAACAGACACCATAGGAATGCGTATATGCGCCCCTGTAAGGCCATTTGGCGCCTCTGCTACCACATAACCATCTTCAAGCTCTATGGTTGCTCCTAGCGCCTCCAACCCCTTTATATGCAAATCTATAGGGCGGTTGCCAATGGCACAGCCACCGGGTAGCGACACTTTTGCCCTGCCGTGTCTGGCAACCAGTGGCCCTAAAACCAAAATTGATGCCCGCATTGTTCGCACCATGTCGTATGGGGCGGTGGTGTTAATGTCGCCTGATGGTTGCAGGGTTATGGTTTTATCGCCGTCGTTTGCTAGTGTTACCTCATGCCCCATGCCCAGTTCGGACAATACTTTTAGCAAGGTTTTTATATCGGCAAGGTCAGGAATGTTAGACAGGCTAAGGGGCTTAAAACTTAAAAGGCTGGCACACATTAGCGGTAGGGCAGCGTTTTTAGCACCGCTAATACGCATACTGCCATTTAATGGTCGCCCACCATTGATAATTAATTTGTCCATTTTTACCCTGTTTGTCTTTTAGAAAAATTAAAGTTTAGGCAGTGTAACCCCACGTTGCCCCATATATTTGCCCGAACGGTCAGCATAGGTAACCTCGCAAGGCTCGTTACCCTGCAGGAATAAAAACTGGCAAGCGCCTTCGTTTGCATAAATTTTTGCTGGCAGGGGTGTGGTGTTTGAAAATTCTAAGGTAACATGCCCCTCCCAACCGGGTTCTAGGGGGGTTACGTTTACTATAATGCCGCAACGGGCATATGTGCTTTTGCCTAAGCAAATAACCAATACGTCTTTAGGAATTCTGAAATATTCAACCGTGCGGGCTAAGGCAAACGAGTTTGGTGGAATGATGCACACTTCACCGGGGCGGTCGACAAAACTTTGATTGGAAAAGTCTTTTGGGTCTACTACTGCCGAATCAACATTGGTGAAAATTTTAAACTCTTCCGAAACCCGCGCGTCATACCCATATGATGACAGGCCATAAGAAATAGTACCCTCTCGGTGCTGACGATCCATAAACGGTTCAATCATACCCTCGTTGTTACATTTATCCCTAATCCACTTGTCTGACATAATGGCCATGTTTTATCTCTCTGATTTATGCTTTAAAATCTATGGTTTAATGGTTGTTTCAATCTGTTTTCTGGTCAGTTTTTTGGCTTCTTGCTTGTTGTTTTCGGCGGCGTAAGTTTGCACGCAAAGCCTCAGCCAGTCTTGCCTCACGCTCACCCTTGCTGGTGGCTTTTGCCGAATTGTTTTTTTTGTTGTCACTCATGGCACGACTTTGGTCTAGGCTTGGGCTTTTTGCAAGGGCGAATTCAGCCAAAAACAAGCTTTTAGTTATTTTTAAGGTTGGGCTTTAGGCTTCGAGCGATATTTTTTGCGGGTGGTAGATAAAACATATCATTTCACCCTTGCGCTATGGTGGGTGCTGTGGCAAATATGGCGCCGCTTACATGTTATAGTTGCCGCCGTAGCTCATTGGTAGAGCACTCCATTGGTAATGGAGAGGTAGAGAGTTCAATTCTCTCCGGCGGCACCATTAAAAACGCCACCCTTTTGGGTGGCTTTTTTAATGGGGTCACCGTCGCTGATGCGAACTTATAGTGAGAGTTCGTTTGAATGCGATAACAAAGCATTCAAGACATCGAGGCACGAGATGGTCACGGAGTGATGAAAACAGAAGGAACGCCTGTTTTCACTATTCTCGTAGGCGTCACTAGTTTTTTCTAATAGCACAATACATCTATTGCGTTTCAGTAATAGGGGTCGCATTATTGGTAAATTGAATTTATTGCCAGTGCGATTAAAGGGTTAACATGACAAACCACATGACTATACGAAATGCTGTGGAGACAGATAGGGATTTCATTTTTGAACTATCACCTCGCTTGGCAGAAGTGGCTAGTTTAACATGGCATGCCGACAGTGTTGTGCAAAAAATGCAGGACGATTACATAACTAAAATGTTGGAGGAAACGTCTGCCCCTCATACAACTTTAATTGCTGAAAAAGACGGGGTGTCTCTTGGCTTTATCCATGCCCGTGCGCGTAAAGATGAAATATCTGGTGAGGCCTGCGGAACTGTACCGTTGCTAGCCGTGTCCCCAACAGCACAGGGCATGGGGGTTGGAAAGTTGTTGATGAAGGCGGCAGAAGTTTGGGCTAAAGAACAGGGCTACCGTTTGTTACATTTGGAAGTTTTTGCTAACAATGACAAGGCGCATGGCTTTTATAAAAATCTAGGTTTTGAGGCTGAAACCCTACATATGATTAAGCCTATTTGAGCATTACAGCTTTCCCTAAATAAATTTCATTTGTCAGTTGTTAGTTTCGGTACTAACCTTTTCCACATAATAAAATTCATAATAATTTTAAATGGGATCAGGCAATGAAAAAACATTTACTTATGACAGTGAGCTTTGCGGCCTTAGCGTTAGTGTCCGCATGTGATGCACCAACAAATGAAACCACGGCTATAGACCAGACAATTGAAATGTCGGCCAGTGAAAGTGCTATTTTAGCAGAATGGACAGGGCCATATAACGGCGTTCCTGCTTTTGACAAGGTTGATATTTCAGGCATTAAGGGCGCGCTTGAGGCAGGCATGGCAAAAAACCTAGCTGAGGTTGATGCCATTGCCAGCAACCCCGATGCGCCAACCTTTGCCAATACGATTGAGGCAATGGAACGCACAGGTCGTGACCTTAGTCGGGTGTTTCCATATTATGGTATTTGGAGCTCTAACATGTCATCGCCAGAGTTTCGCGATATTAGAAGTGAGATGTCGCCAATTTTATCTGCCTTTTTTTCCAAAATAACCCAAAACAAGCAGTTGTTTGCCCGTGTTGAGGCTGTGTTCGAAGGCGAAGAAATGGCTAGCCTGCGCCCAGACCAACAGCGTTTGGCATTGCTGACATATGAAGGTTTTTCACGCAATGGCGCCACATTAGATGGTGCTGAGGCTGAGCGTTACGCCGCCATAAACCAAGAGTTGTCCACCCTGCACAACAAGTTTGGCAACAATGTTCTGCATGATGAAGAAAGCTATGTAACCTATTTATCAGCAGACCAGTTAAATGGCCTGTCTGATGGTTTTATTGAGGCCGCCGCCGCTGCCGCCACTAGCCGAGACCACGCTGGTGAATATGCCATTACCAACACACGGTCATCAATGTCGCCGTTTCTGACCTATTCTACCGAGCGTGATATTCGAGAGAAGGTTTGGAACACATATTACAACCGCGGTGATAACGGTGACGAGTTTGACAATAACGCCTTGGTTGCTGAAATTTTAAAACTTCGTCACGAGCGGGTGCAACTATTGGGCTATGAAAACTATGCGTCTTGGCGCTTAGAAAACCGTATGGCTAAAACCCCTGAAAATGCAATGAACCTTATGCTTAACGTTTGGCCTGCGGCTGTAGCGCGCATTAACGAAGAGGTTGCCGACATGCAGGCGGTGGCAGATGCTGAGGGTGCCAACATTAAAATTGAGCCGTGGGATTATCGTTTTTATGCTGAAAAAGTGCGGCTAGACAAATATCAGTTAAATTCAGAAGAAGTGAAGCAATATTTACAGTTAGATAACTTGCGTGAAGCCATGTTTATGGTTGCGGGTGAGTTGTTTAATTTCAGCTTCACCCCAGTGCCTGAGGGTAGCGTTCCTGTTTTTCATGAAGATGTGAAAGTGTGGGAAGTTACCGATAAAACAAGCGGCGAACATATTGGTTTATGGTATTTAGACCCGTTTGCCAGAACAGGCAAACGCTCAGGTGCGTGGGCGACAACGTATCGCTCACAAGAAACGTTTGATGGTGTTAAAACTGTTCTTGGTTCAAACAATTCAAACTTTATAAAGGGTGCGCCAGGTGAGCCTGTTTTGGTTTCGTGGGACGATGCTAGTACCTTTTTCCATGAATTTGGCCATGCCCTGCATTATTTTGCATCAGACATTGCCTACCCAGGTTTGGGTGGCGGCGTTCGTGATTATACTGAGTTCCAATCACAATTATTAGAGCGTTGGTTGTCTACAGATAAGGTAATAAATAACTATCTGTTGCACGTGGAAACTGGCGAGCCAATGCCAGCCGAGCTGATAGCAAAAATTAAAGCCGCAGAAAACTTTAACCAAGGCTTCTCAACTGGTGAGTATCTGGCCTCAGCACTTATGGACATGGCTTATCACACTGTTGACCCTGAGGGGTTAGATGTAGATAGCTTTGAACGTGAAACATTGGCAGGTTTGAACATGCCAAGTGAAATTGTAATGCGTCATCGCACCCCGCACTTTGGTCATGCCTTTTCAGGTGAGGGTTATTCAGCAGGGTATTATGGGTATATTTGGGCAGACAGTTTAACTGCTGATGCCGCAGAGGCCTTTGAGGAAGCGCCAGGTGGTTACTATGATGATGATATGGCAAGGAAGTTGGTGGATAACCTGTTTGCTGTACGCAACTCAATCGATCCAGCTATTGCATATCGCAATTTCAGGGGGCGTGATGCTGAGCAGGAAGCTATTATGAGGGATCGTGGTTTTCCTGTTATTAGCAAGGGCGATGCCGAATAAACAAGTTACATCAGCGCAATAAAAAAGAGCCCCTCCATATGGAGAGGCCCTTTTCTTATTCTGTTCTTTTTAGCTTAGAATGACTTGCGGATATTAGCACCAAACATACGAGGTGTGTTCAGGTAACCACTAATAACACCTTGTTGTGCCACACCTGGGAAGGTGGTGGTGATGTATGTGTCATCAAACAAGTTACGAGCCCAAACTTGGAACTGCAGTCCATTTTCAAGCTGAATGCCACCACTGATATTTACAGTGCTGATAGTGCGGAACGGCTGTTCAGCACCAACTACAAACGAAATACCTTCGTTGGTTTGTACTCTGCTTTCATACTGCCAGTCGCCACGAATAAAGCCAGTTGTGCCGCTTTCAAATTCATGATCGTAGGTGGCTGAAACAGACATCGCATATGATGGAATGCCAGAAGGTTTGGTACCTGTTAGGTCTGTTATGCCATCTACACCGCCTACAAAGCTATCGTAAAGTGGATCAAGATAGATACCAGCAACAGTCAGGGTTAGTGAATCAACAGGTCTGAAGGTTGCGTCAAACTCTATACCTTTTGTTGATTGCTCACCTGCATTTGCAAGACCAAAACCAGTTCCTAGGAAGGTATTTGATTGGAAGCCCTCAATGGTTTGGTCGAATATTGCAACATTCAAGTTACCACGGTCAAATCTGGCTTTTAGGCCAATTTCATAAACAGTAGAGTTTTCAGGACCAGCAAAGCGGGTGGTGAAGTTTCTACCTGAATCGACCTTATAGTTGCCAGGTAATAAGCCTGCTGCAGATAACGCCGCGGCATCATCAAAGAATGGACGACTGTCACGTGACAGGTTCCATGAGGTTGATTTGAAGCCAGTTGAAACACTTGTGTATAAGTGCAGGTCATCGTTTACCTCAAATGATGCACGGATGTTCCATGTTACTTTGTCATCATCGCTCAAGCCATTTTCAACCGCATTTGGGAATGCCAAAAACTGAGGTTGGAACTGTAATGGCTCTAATGCGGCAATGCCAGCAGCTACACCAGCAGTAATGGCTGCTGAAGTACCAGGGGCAACGCCTTCAATAAAGGCAATGTTTGCAGGTGTTGCTTCTAAACCAGTGTTTTCAAGAAACGCCGCTCCAAACATTACAGTTGGTAACGGAACACCGAACAATGTCAGGTCATTGGTAAGGTCAATGTTAGAAAACTCATCATTGTTAATTGTGCTACCAGTAACGGTTTTCTTATCTTTGGTATAGTTAAGGCCACCAGTAATGGTTAGACGGTCTGTTAGGTGAACATCAACCGTACCGTATAGAGAATAAGACTCGTTGTCCTGTGTGAACGCTTCTTGCATGCTAACGTCGCCAGCAAAAAATGTTCCCGGTGCATGACCAAACAAGCCTTCAAACCCAGCTAAAACAGTAGCGTCGCCAATTAAAATATCCATATATGGACGTAATTGGTCACCATAAGCCAGTTCACTGTCTTGGCTCACATCTTCGTTGAAGTAGAAGCCGCCAACCATCCAGTCAATTTTGTTGTCACCAGTTGATTCTAAACGCAGTTCCTGCGTGAAGGTTTTGATGTCAATAATGTCTTGGGTATGGTCAAGAAGCAATGCTGAGCTAAAGTCTACGTCAGTGTTTTGGAAACTATCTGTTTTGCGTGTTGCTGTTATGGATGTTAAGGCCACATTTCCAAAGTCGTGGTCTATGTGTAGCGAGAAGCCATAGTCATCAACAGTGTTTTCAGAGTTTTTGTTTTGAAACGCTTGGCGTGCAAATGGATTGTTGGCATCAGATGTCTGACCACCAAGTGCATAAATGGCACCCGCCGCACCTTCGGTTTGAAAGTGTGTAACTGCGCAACATGTTTCATCAAGTGTGGAATAGTCACCAATAACACGAACTGTTGTATTGTCGTTTGGTGTAAATAATATTTGGCCACGCATATTCCAACGGTTGCGATCGTTTAATGGGTCAATACCTGCAAGGGTCTCAACATAACCATCGCGCTGGTGGAAACCACCACCCAAGCTAACAGCAACGGTGTCTGATATGCCGCCAGTATAATAAGCCTTGCCTTGGAAGCTATTGTGGTTGCCATAGCCAAGGTCAATATAACCTTCTTTTTCAAATGATGGCTTGGCAGTTACAACGCTAACAACACCTGCAGAGGCGTTTTTGCCGAACAATGTACTTTGTGGGCCGCGTAACACTTCAACCCGCTCTAGCTTAGGCAAGTCACCCATGCGTGCTGCTGAACGTGAACGATAAACACCGTCAATAAACACGCCAACTGATGGCTCAATACCAGCATTGTTGGCACCATTACCAAAACCACGAATGATAAAGTTGGTGTTTACAGAGTTTTGAAGTTGGTTAACACGAAGCGATGGAACCATTAGGCCCAAATCTTTAATGTCATGAATGTTGGCTTTTTCAATAACATCCTGACCAATCACTGAAACTGCTACAGGAGTGTCCTGCAATGTAGTTTGGCGCTTGGTAGATGTTACAACAATTTCTTCAATAACCCTGCTGTCATCTTGGGCGCTAGCTATTGATGGCAGAGCCATAGCCGTGACCAGTGCAATCGCGGTGGTGGATTGTTTAAGTGTAAATATAATGTTTGAACGCATGAGAGCCCCCCTTGGCTAATCATTCTGTACTGAGTGCTCTTTTCCCCTTGAAATGAGCAATTGCGAATAAGCTTATATAGAAGTTTTAAAAAAAGAAAGCCCGCACGCCGGTTTGAAGCGATTTTTTATATTTTCAAAATTTTGATTGTTGCATTGCAGAAACACCAGATAACCAGACCTCCTCCCTAAAAACCATGTTAATGCAAACTTGTGCTAAATAAAAAAACATAAGTTTCCGTAAGGTAACTCAGGGTGTTGTTTTAATTTGTCACAAGGTAAAAAAACCATGTTCTCTAATGGCTTGACCCTAATAAGTTTAAACACTACCGTTTCCTTGAGGGATTAATTATTATGCCAAGTGAGTTTCTAAATGCCCTTAAAGAGGGTCAAACACTCCAAGAATACCAAATTGTAAGGGTTCTTGGTGCGGGTGGCTTTGGCATAACTTATCTGGCGTTTGATGAAAATCTAGATAAACCCGTTGCCATAAAAGAGTATTTGCCCAACGATCTGGCCTTGCGCCATGATGGTACCGAGGTAATGGCAAAGTCCACAGAAGCGCAGGATGACTTTAAATGGGGGTTGGAGCAGTTTCTGCGTGAAGCCAGAATTTTGGCCAAGTTTAACCACCCGAACATTATTCGCATAAACAGGTTTTTTGAAGCCAATGGCACTGGCTATATTGTTATGGATTATGCCGAAGGCCAAACCCTGACAGAAAAAATTAAAGAAACAGGCACATTGTCAGAAAACCAGTTGAAGCCACTTTTGCTGGCAATTTCAGATGGCTTAAAACAAGCGCACAGCTTTGGAATTCTGCACAGGGACATTAAGCCCGGCAACATTATGTTGTTGGATGATGG
>DAOWAS010000141.1 GCA_030634465.1 Alphaproteobacteria bacterium
AGCGGAGAAGGTAGTGTAATGGGATCAGGATCAACTCGACCAAACAATGCAGATGAGAAAATGTTCGCGGCTATTGAGCGCGGTGAACAAGCTGAGTTTAAAGATAGTAAACCACCTATAAAAACGGATAAGACACTAATTAAAGCAAAAAAAGCAAAATTAAAAAATGCAATGGGAAAAATCGAAAGATTAAAAGCATTGAGATTGGCTGCTGAAGCAGAAGCTAAGGCGCAAAAGTAGCGGCCGAGATAGCAAGGTGAGTTTTGTGAGCATAATCATAACTTTTCCGCCAAGGCCAAGAATATGAACCTTAGTTTTGGCTTTGAAGCAGAAGTTGAGATTGTTCGCACGTCGCGACGACAAAAGTCTGTTTCGTTCAAAATTAAGAACGGTAAGGTTATAGTCACAGCACCTAGTAGGTTATCTGATAAAATTATTGGCGACATGATCAACAAGCGATCTGCTTGGGTCAAAAAACAATTACACATTTTGTCTAAACGTCCAGTTGCCCCGCCCAAGCAATATGTTAATGGTGAAGGTTTCTTATATCTAGGCAAAAGCTATAAGTTACAACTTGTTGAGGGAGACAGCATAGGTGTGGCCTTAGACGGTAATTATTTGACCGTTTCACCCAATAGCACAGTTCCAGCAAGCAAAAGTAAGCAGCATATTAAAGACCTGCTGACAGCTTGGTTCTTAGGCAAAGCTAAAGAAAATTTGGAAACCAAAACCAATGAATATGCTGAGTTGCTTGGTTTTATGCCTAAGTCAATAATTGTTAAAACCTATAAGGCTCGGTGGGGGTCATGTTCAACGAAGGGTGATATCAGTTATAATTGGAAGCTAATTATGTCTCCGCAACATATCATCGACTATGTGGTCGTTCATGAACTTTGCCATATGAAACAACATAACCACTCACCACGATTTTGGAAATTGGTTGAGAATATTATTCCCGATCACAAAGCTAGGCGAAAGTGGCTAGGTGATAATGGCGAGCAACTCAGTTTGTAACTGGTAAAAGGCTAGATTTTTTCATCACAGCAATATACTACTGTGGGCAATTATAATTATAGCTGAGTGTAAACTGTAAAATGACTGAAAACATGCCAAAAAAACCACTAAAAGAACCACGAAAAGAGCCAATGCGCCGCACGGTGGAAATTGAGGAAAAGTCTAACCTTTATTTATTTGTGCCGCTTTCCATGTGGTTAGTGCCAAAGCTGGCATATTTGAAAATTTCACCCAACGCCGTTTCGCTAACCAGCATGGCTGTGGGCATTGGTGCGGGTTTCTCTTATTTTCAGTTTAATGACTATCGCTTTGCTTTGCTTGGCTTTTTGCTTATGGCTATTACCCATGTTTTGGATGGGGCTGATGGCGCGCTGGCACGGTTGACCAACACCCAGTCAGAGTTTGGTAAAATCATTGACGGCGTTTGCGATTATGTAATTTTCCTCTCAGTTTATATTGCTTTGGCCTTGGCCATGCTTATCACCTACGGCGTTGAGGTTTGGTACATAGTGGTTGGCGCGGGGTTAAGCCATGCTTTTCAGGCAGGGGCATATGAATTGCAACGCCAAGAATATGAATTTTGGGGGCATGGCAAAAAATCAGCCGAGCTACCCGAACTGCAATCATTAAAAGACATTCCATCTGAGCTTTCGTTTTTTGCCAAACTAGCCACCGCCATGGGGCAGTTATATGCCCGCATGCAGTATCGTTTTTCGGGGCTTGATAGCAATTTCAGGCCGCAATTGCGCGAGCATTTAGCCAACAACCCATCGGGCGAAGATGCGTTTAGAGAGCGCTATAGAGCGAAATTTGCCCCGATTGTTAAGCGTTGGGGCATTATGTGTGCAAACTACCGCACTTATGCCATATTTTTAGCATGTATTGTCGGTCAGCCAATATTGTACTTTGTTTTTGAATTGGTGGTTTTAAACTTGGTGCTAATTGCATTGGTTCATAAACAGAAAAAAGATAACAAATTATTTTTACGCGAAATCGGAGCTTAGAATAAAATGAAAGCTGTATTGCTAGCTGCGGGTCGTGGCTCTCGCCTTGGTAAGTTAACTGCTGACACCCCCAAACCATTAATGAGTGTGGGTAGCGAGACCTGCATTGATATTGTGTTGCGGGCATTAGACATGGTTGCCAGCGAGGTTGTTATCGTAACTGGCTTTCAAAGCGAGAAAATTGAACAGCATTTAAAAGACCACCCACCAAAAGTGCCATATAAAATTGTGCTAAACCCCAGCCCTGAAAAAGGCAATCTAACATCGCTTGAGGCGGCACGGGCTGAGGTGGAAGGTGAAGACTTTTTGCTGACCAATGCTGATCATTTGTTCCCTGAAAACTTCTATACTGAGCATTTTTACGGCGCTGATGGCATTTCAGTTGCGGGTGAAAATGATCGTGAGATTTTGGACGATGAGATGAAAGTGGTAATAGACGAGAAAAACCACCTGCAAGCAATGAGCAAAACCCTGCCTGAATATGAAGGCACATATATTGGCACAACACGCGTGCCACAAGCTCACTCAACTGATTATTGGGCTAGTTTTGACCACGTACATTCCACATCAGACCTAACCTCGGCCTGTGTTGAAATGGTGTTGGATCACATGGCATCAATAGGCAAAACGGTTGAGGTTAACTGGGTGAAAAATGTAAACTGGTTTGAGGTTGATACCGCAGAAGACTTAAGCGTTGCCCGTGAAGGACTGGTTGGTAATGAGTAATAATATGGCAAAAGAACTTCTGGTTTTTGATCTTGATGGCACGCTGGTAGACACCATGGGCGATTACGGCGACAAGGCCGCCGAGCTGATGCAAACCCACTTTGGTACGGACTTTACCACTGCTAGAGCAAACTATTTTAAAACATCTGGCTTGCCGTTTGAAAAGCAACTGCGTGAGCTATACCCCGAGCACGCTAATACCGACCCTGTGGCGGACATGTTTGAAGGCTGGAAAGATGGCTATTTATTAGACATTCCATTGCCTGACAGCACTGCAGAGCTTATTCGTGCATGGCAAGAGCGCGGCCTAAAAGTTGTAATATCGTCAAATAATTTAGAGATTTATGTTGAGCGCATGGCACAAAACTGGCCTGTGGACATGGCGCTAGGTTACCGCCCAAGCGACAATTACCGCAAGGGTGAGCCACACTTTGCTACGCTAGAAGAAAAGTTTTCCATCAGCCGTGACAAAATGTTGTTCACTGGTGACAGCCCCAACGATGCCCGCATTGCCCTTGGGTGCAAGGTAGATTTTCTCGCACTGCTAACCCCAGAGTTTGTGGTGGCTGACTTTCAAAAACACATGCCAGATGTTCGTGCGCTAAACTCTTTGCATGAAATTGTGGGTCATCTAGTTTAACTGTCTACCTCAGATTAAATTACTGAACACGGGTTACAGTTATGTCTGCATCACCAAGCAGTTCAATTAATGACTGTTCACCAATTAAGTGTGCCGTACCCACCGTTACAAGATAGTTGCCAGGTTTGTCCAAAATATTTTGAATGTCCCCAACCCAGTTTTGGTTGCGTGATGTTAAAAGAGTTTCTCTTAAGTATGGGTAGTTTTCAAACGATGAATTGAAAGTTTTTTCTAAGGAAGCAATATCCCCAGTAGTCCAAAATAAGGTCATATCCTCCATAAGTTTGGCAAGCTTATCTTTATCATCCAAGGTTTGTGACAGCATTGCTATTTGTGTTTCAGTGCTCATACTACTGAGTAGTGATATCTGGAATTCAGCTGTTTCTAAGCCGTCAATTTCAACCCCCTGAGCTTGCGCCAAACTAACAAGAGTTGCTTCCACACCAGCAGCAGGGGTAAAGCCCAATTTAATAAATTTTACAGTTGAGTAAATAACGCCCGCTGTCCAAGGGCGGAACCTGGCAAATGCTTCTTCTGGCATCCCAATAGCTGTAAGCTCTGCGCTTAAACTGGTATATAAACTTTCAGAAATATGGTTTTTTATATGATCACCTTCTGCTAAAAAACCATGCTGCATCATAAGTGGTTGTATAATTTCTGGTGACTGCTGTTCCGCTGACATTTCCAGATAAATTGCATCTGAAGTTGATATTAGGTTTTGTATTTCACTGGTTAGCCAAACCGTACCAGGCTTTAAAACATGAATAGAACCTAAAATATGAATATTTGTATCTTCATCACTAACCTTCCACAAAGCGGGAGATTTTGTTTCAGCCAATGCTTGAGGAATACTGATAATACTGAATAACAAAAACGAAAGAACAA
>DAOWAS010000007.1 GCA_030634465.1 Alphaproteobacteria bacterium
CGGCAGTGCATGTTTATGGCTGGTATTTGGGGGCAAAGCTTGTTGGTGGTGCCTTGGCACTGGTGTTGGCAGATATGGTTGGTTGGCAAACAGGCTATTTTGTTCTTGGTGCGCTACTTGGTCTTGGTGTTCTGGCAATTTTTCTAAGCCGCGAGCCTGAGCGTAAGGTCAGCGAAGAAATGAAGCAACGAGAAGCAGAGGTTGGCGCCTTTTTGGAAGCTAGACCCGCACTGTCTAAGTTGTTTGGTCGTGTGGTTGGCTTTCTTTATGTGGCGGCGGTGGCACCGTTTCTTGATATGTGGCAACGTTTTGGCCGCACCATAATTCCTCTAATTGCTTTCATTGTTTTGTTCAAACTTTGCGACGCTTTTGGCGGTGTAATGTCAGGGCCATTTTTGCGCGATATTGGCTTTACCAACACCACCATTGCTGAAGTGTATAAAGTGTTTGGTTTGGTGGCATCGCTTGTGGGCTTGGCGCTTGGTGGCCTGCTAGTTAGTGGTTTTGGCCTAATGACGGCGGTTTGGGTGGCGGGCATTTTACAGGTTTTATCCAACCTTGGTTTTTCTTTCCTATCCACCGTTGGGGCAGATGCCTACTGGTTGGCAGGGGTTATTGGTTTTGAAAACCTTTCAAGTGGTATGGGCAATACAATATTGGTGGTGTTTTTATCCAAGCTTTGCAGTACCAGTTACACAGCCACGCAGTTTGCCCTGTTGTCGGCCTTTGCTTTGTTAGCGCGAACTTATTTGGCCTCACCCGCAGGGTTCTTAGCTCAGCACATTGGCTGGTTCGACTTTTTCATAGTTTCAGCCGTGGCGGGCATACCTAGTTTGATCTTGCTGTGGTGGTTCGGCAAAAATGGTGGCCTAGAGCCTAAAACTACAGCAGCCTAAAACTACAGCAGCCTAAAGCCTCATAATCTTATTTGTTGTTTTCATCGTTAATTGAACCCATAGCCGCTAACCCTGCCATGTTCACAAGGTCGCTTGCGGTTGAGCCAAGTCGGGCAATTTGAATAGACTTGTCCAAGCCCCACAACAGCGGCCCAATAAGCTTGCCCCCACCAAGTTCGTTCAATAATTTATATGAAATATTGGCGGCGTGCAGGCCGGGCATTATTAGAATATTTGCCGGACCAGTTAGCCTGCAATGTGGGTAAAGCTCTTTCATCATGTCGTAATTTAGCGCCATGTCGGCGGCCATTTCACCGTCATATTCAAAGTCCACATTGCGCTCGCCCATAAGCTGTACAGCCTCACGCATGTTGTTTGCCCTTGCCGCCATTGGGTTGCCAAAGTTTGAAAATGATAAAAATGCAACCCGTGGCTTGTGACCCAAACGCCTAACCGCCTCAGCAGATTGAATGGCAATATCTGCCAATTCTTCTGGTGTGGGCAGTTCGTGTACTGTGGCGTCGGCAATGAAAACCGTACGGTTTTTAGAGGCAATGATAGATATACCAAAAATTCTATGACCTTTTTTGGCATCAATCGCCATGCGAACGTGCCGCAGGGCTTGGCCGTAAGGGCGGGTTATGCCTGTGACCATAGCGTCAGCATGACCAAGTGCCACCATGCAGGCACCAAAAACGTTTCTGTCACGGTTAACTAAACGGCGAACGTCTTTTTCTGTATAGCCTTTGCGGTTTAGGCGACCATGAATATATTTTGTAAACTCGCTGTTTTGGTCGTGGGACTTGGCACTGATAATCTCAATATCTTGGGCATCATCACCACCAATTTCTTGCAAGCGCTGACGGACAATTTTTTCTTGCCCCAACAATATTGGGGTGCCGTAGCCACCATTTCTAAAACTAAGTGCGGCGCGTATCATGCGCTCTTGCTCGGCCTCAGCAAAAATAACGGTTCTCGGGTTTTTCTTTAACTGTTCGAACATGCGCGACAATGTAGCGGCGGTTGGGTTCATGCGGGTGCCAAGCTCACGAGCATATTCCTCCATACACTCGATATTTTTTTGTGCCACCCCTGTGTCCATTGCGGCTTGGGCAACCTTTGGCGGAATTTTCTCTATTAACCTTGGGTCAAATGGCGATGGTATAATATAATCTGGGCCATATTGCTGTTGCTTGCCCGCATAGGCGGCGGCAATTTCCTCAGGCACATCTTCTTGGGCCAGTTCAGCCAGTGCTTTTGCTGCGGCAATTTTCATTTCTTCGTTAATGGATGTGGCGCGAACATCTAATGCCCCACGGAAAATATAGGGAAAGCCCAAAACATTATTCACTTGGTTGGGATAGTCTGACCGCCCTGTTGCCATAATAGCGTCACTGCGCACTTTGGCTACTTCCTCGGGGGTAATTTCAGGGTCAGGGTTAGCCATGGCAAAAATAATAGGGTTTTTAGCCATAGACTTTACCATGGCTTGGCTAACCGTCCCTTTGGCTGACAGGCCAATTAATACATCAGCCCCTTTTGCCGCCTCGTCCAAGGTGCGTTTTTTTGTTTTTATGGCATGAACCGCTTTCCACGGGTCCATTTCTTCCTTGCGCCCTTCATAAACCACACCAGCAATGTCGCACATAATTACATTTTCGTGGGGCACACCCAGATGTTTAATTAGTGATGTGCATGAAATGGCGGCGGCACCAGCACCCACAACAACAACTTTGGTCTTTTTAATGTTGCGTTTGGTCAGGTTGGTGGCATTTAAAAATGCGGCGGCTAAAATAATAGCAGTGCCGTGTTGGTCGTCATGAAAAACAGGAATGTTCATTTCTTCCCGCAGGCGTTTTTCAATGTCGAAACACTCTGGCGACTTTATATCTTCTAAGTTTATACCGCCAAATGTAGGGCCCAAATATTTTACACAGTTTACAAACTCGTCAATATTTTCGGTTTCAACCTCTAAATCAAAGGCATCAACATCAGCAAAGCGTTTGAACAACACGGCCTTGCCCTCCATAACTGGTTTGGATGCAAGGGGGCCAAGGTTGCCAAGCCCCAATATGGCAGTACCGTTTGATATAACCCCAACAAGGTTTCCTTTAGCGGTATAGTCATACGCACAGTTTGGATCTTTTGCAATTTCCCGAACAGGCACTGCAACACCGGGTGAATATGCAAGTGATAAATCGCGCTGTGTCGACATGGGTTTGGTTGGGTTTAATTCAATTTTGCCCGGGCGACCTTTTTTATGAAAAAGAAGTGCCTCTTTATCGCTAAAGTGGGTATGTTTATCACTCATGTTGTTGTTGCCTCCCCTGTTGGCAATAGTGGCAATTGTAAAGAATTGATGCTTGCTATCCGCATGGAAAAAAGCATGCTATTTTATTCAACCACTATTTAACCCATAAATGCAATGGATGGCTACAAAGTTAATATGACAAAGCTAATAAAAACGGAAAAACAAAACACCACCACCCCAATGATGGAACAGTATTTAGGGGTGAAGGCTGACCATCAGGATTGTCTGTTGTTTTACCGTATGGGTGACTTTTTCGAACTGTTTTTTGACGATGCCAAACACGCGGCTGAGGCTTTAGGCATAGCCCTAACCAAGCGGGGCAAACATAATGGTGAAGACATTCCCATGGCGGGCGTGCCTGTGCATGCCGCAGATAACTATTTAGCAAAACTAATTCGTGCGGGTTTTAAGGTTGCGGTTTGCGAACAGGTAGAAACCCCGGCAGAGGCCAAAAAACGAGGGCATAAAGCAATTGTTAAGCGCGAGGTTGTGCGCTTGGTAACCCCCGGCACATTAAGCGAAGATGGCTTGTTAAACGCTAGGCGTAATAACTATTTAGCCGCACTTGCTTTTGCCAAGGGCAGTTGGTCGCTGGCATATGCCGACATGTCCACGGGTGAGTTTATTGTAATTCCCGCCTCGCTAAAAGGGCTGGATGGTTTTATTGCCAGAATAAACCCCGGTGAAATTTTGCTAAATAAAAATATGTTAGACGATGGTTTGGGTGCGGCGTTAGAGCCGTGGCGTGAAAAGCTAACAGTTTTAGATGGCGATAATTTTGATAGTGCGGCTGGCGAACAGTTATTAAAAACCATTTTTGCCGTGAAAAAGGACGAGTTTAAAAACTTTTCACGAAGCGACCTAGCGGCCATTCACGCCCTTATTACTTATTTAGACGAAACCCAAAAAGGTCAGTTGCCACGACTAAAACCACCCGAGAAAATTCTTGGTGATGGGGTTATGGTTATTGATAGTGCCACCCAGAAAAACTTGGAATTAATGCGTACACTGGATGGCAACACCAAGGGTAGCTTGCTTTCAACCATGGACTTAACTGTAACGGGGGCGGGTGGTCGCATGCTGGTTAACCGTTTGGCGGGGCCACTTACCACACCAAATGAAATAAACCGCAGGTTGGCATCTGTTACCGCGTTTGTGTCGGCAGAGCCGTTGCGGATGTCCTTGCGTGAAATGCTAAGACAAGCACCTGATATGGAGCGCGCCTTATCGCGGCTTGCTCTTGGTCGTGGTGGGCCGCGCGATTTGGCAGTGCTGCGTGATGGTTTGAAAATTGCCGTAAGCATAAAAGAAGTTTTATTAGGCACATCAGGTGGGATTAACGAGCGGACAAGTGAAATTGGCGGTGCCACCACAGGTTTGGGTTCAAACCAAGAATTGATAGATGAGCTGACAAAAGCACTGGTGGTGGAGCCACCATTGTTGGCGCGGGACGGTGGATTTGTGGAAAAGGGATACCACAGTGCCTTGGACGAGTTTCGTATGTTGCGCGATGAAAGCCGCCGCCTAATTGTTGGGATGGAGGCTAAATACCGCACAGATACAGCCATTTCAGCACTAAAAATAAAGCACAATAATGTCATTGGTTATCATGTTGATGTAACCCCAAAACATGCTGACAAGCTAATGGTTAGCCCCCATGATGCCACGTTTATTCACCGCCAAACTCTGGCTAGTTCTGTGCGTTTTAGCACTAGCGAGCTTGCTGAAATGGCGGGTAAAATTTCAGAAGCCGCCGACCACGCCTTGCATTTAGAGCAAGAAATTTTTGAAAAACTGCGCCTTATGGCGTTGGATAAATGGTCTGAAATTATTGCCACGGCGTCTTCGATTGCGGTTATTGATGTGTCTTCTGCACTGGCGGAACTGGCAGTTAAACGAAACTGGTCATGCCCCAAGGTTGATACGTCTTTAGCGTTTGAAATTGAATATGGTCGCCACCCCGTTGTTGAAGAAGCGTTGATAAAACAAAACAATCAGGCCTTTGTGGCTAATGGCTGTAACCTGAACCAAAGCCAAAGCCTGTGGCTAGTAACAGGCCCGAACATGGCGGGTAAAAGTACATTTTTAAGGCAAAATGCTTTGATGGCAATTTTGGCGCAAATGGGGTCGTTTGTACCCGCAGACAGCGCCCACATTGGTGTGGTTGACAGGTTGTTCAGTCGTGTTGGTGCATCAGATAACCTCGCCCAAGGGCTATCCACCTTTATGGTTGAAATGGTGGAAACCGCCACAATTTTAAATGAGGCGGGCGAGCGTTCACTGGTTATTTTAGATGAAATTGGTCGCGGCACTGCCACTTACGACGGCCTGTCCATTGCATGGGCCACGGTTGAAGCGTTGCACGATACCAACAAGTCACGCTCGCTTTTTGCCACCCATTATCATGAGCTAACAGTGTTGGCGACAAAGCTGGATAATATTTCGCTTCATACTATGCGGGTGAAAGAGTGGAAAAATGAGCTGGTATTTTTGCACGAAGTTACAAGCGGTGCGGCAGACCGTTCATACGGCATTCAGGTGGCCAAGCTTGCAGGGTTGCCGTCTGAGGTTATTGCCCGTGCCGATCAGGTTTTGACCCAGTTGGAAGAAAGTGGCGAGCGGAAAAAAATTACCTCAATTGTAAATGACCTGCCGCTATTTCAGGAAGTGTTGCGTGATAAAAAGCAAGAACGCTCATCTGCTTTAAAAAAAGAGCTGAGCAACATATCGCCAGATGAGCTTAGCCCCAAAGATGCGCTTGAGCTTGTTTATAGATTGAAAAAACTGGCAAAAGACGATGGTGAGGGGCCAAGTTAAATGAGCCTTGCCCAATATCAAAACATTGTTAAAAGGCGGGCAATAATTCACCGTGCTGAAGTTCTGAAAAAAATCAGAAATGAAGCAGAGGGCAAATCTGAAGAGCGCGTTCGTGCCATTGTACTAGCAAACCTGAAGGCCGCCCACAAAAGCGGAATGGCTGAGATAAACAAACGCCTTAAAGCGGGGCAGTCGGGCAAGCTAACAGCCAATAGCATTGCGTATTTAACTGATCAGGTTGTGCGTATTTTATACGACATTACTGTTTTTCAGGTTTTTCCAATGGGCATGCCCACGGCGGCTGAGCGCATTTCATTGGTGGCAACAGGTGGGTTTGGCCGTTCGGAAATGGCGCCATTTTCAGACATAGATATTATGTTTTTGGTTCCTTATAAGCGCACCCCTTGGGTGGAAAGCGTTGCTGAATACATTCTTTATATGTTGTGGGACTTGGGGTTAAAAGTTGGTCATTCAATTCGCTCGGTTGACGATTGTTTGCGCCTTGCCGAAAAAGACCTAAGCGTGAAAACCGCCCTTTTAGATGCCAGATTTGTGTGGGGCGATCAGGCGTTGTTTAAAGACTTTCAAGATGTGTTTTACGCTAAAGCCATAGCCAAAAAAGGTATTCAGTTTGTTGAAGACAAGTTGGCAGAGCGCGATGTCCGCCATGCGAAAATGGGTGATACTAGATATTTTGTTGAGCCAAATATAAAAGATGGCAAAGGCGGTATGCGTGATTTGCAAACCATTTATTGGATTAGCCGTTTTTTGTTTGGAATTGAAAACTTGGAGGGTTTGGTTGAAAAAGGCGTGCTGCATGAAGACGAGTTGCAGCTTTATAAAAAAGCCGAAGAATTTTTTTGGTCGGTGCGCTGTCACCTTCACTTCATTGCGGGTAGGGCAACCGAGCAAATAAGTTTTGATCAGCAAACCACCTTGGCAAAGCTTCTGAAATATCGAAGCCACCCTGGCTTGGCTGGGGTTGAGCGGTTTATGAAACACTATTTTTTAGTGACCAAACAGGTGGGTGATTTAACCAGAGTTTTTTGCGCCAGTTTGGAAGACCAAGAAAAGAAAAAACGCATATTTAGAATGTCGCGTTTTAGCCGCCGCCGCAAAGTGGGAGTGTTCCATTTGGATGGCGACAGGCTTGCTTTGGTTAAGGAAAGCGACCTGCAGGACGATCCCGTTCGCATGTTGGAAATTTTTGCTGTTGCTAATGCCAAGGGTTATGACGTTCACCCCACAGCTCTTAGGTTAATTCAAAAAAACCTTAGGTTAATTACAGCAAAAACTAGGCGCGAGCCCAGAGCGGGTGAGATTTTTTTAGATATTTTAACCTCAGACAAAACCCCTGACAAAGCATTGCTGCGCATGAATGAGGCGGGGGTTTTGGGCAGATTTATGCCAGATTTTGGGCGCATTGTCGCCCAGATGCAACACGATATGTACCATCACTATACGGTGGACGAACACACCATTCGTGCCATTGGGCTGTTGTCGCGCATTGAACGGGGTGAGCTGGGTGAAGACCACCCGTTGGCATCAAAGGTTATGCAAAAAATTGTATCAAGACGCGCTATTTATATGGCGGTTTTGTTGCATGATATTGCCAAAGGGCGCGGCGGGAACCATTCGGTTTTGGGTGCCGAGGTGGCAGAAAAACTTTGCCCGCAGTTAGGTTTAACCCCCGCTGAAACCGAGGTGGTTTCGTGGTTGGTGCGCAACCATCTTTTAATGAGTAACATTGCCTTCAAACGCGATTTAGCCGACCCAAAAACCATTGCTGACTTTGCCTCATTTGTAAAAAGCTTAGAACGGTTGAAGCTTTTGCTTGTTTTAACGGTGGTTGATATTCGTGCCGTTGGACCCGGTATTTGGACAGGGTGGAAGCGCCAGCTTTTGACAGATTTGTTTTTGGCCACTGAAGAATATTTATTGGCAGGCCATGTGGAAAAAGGTCAGGTTGATAAAATTGCCAAGAAGAAAAAACTGCTTTCTAAAAAGCTTAAGTCATGGAAAGCGCCCGCCCTTAAACGACACGAAAAACGTTTCAGAGATGCTTATTGGCTGTCAGAAGACCTAGACACCCAGCACCAAAATGCGTTGCTAATAACAAGGGTGGAAAAAGAAAAACTGCCATTGGGGGTGAAGGTGGTTGATGCTAAAGATGGCTCATCATCAAGAATTAGTGTTTATATTAAAGATCAGCCTGGGCTGTTTTCGCGCTTGGCAGGGGCGTTGGCGGAACTGGGTGCAAATATTTTAGACGCTAAAATTCACACCACATTTGATGGCATGGCGCTTGATAATTTTATGGTTGAGGGTGCCAGTGGTGGTGCCTTTAAAAAAGAGGAGCGTACCCAACGCTTGGAAGAGGCAATAAATGCATGGGTTTATGGCGCGCCAGGGCGCAGCAAGCTAATTAAAAAACCAAGTTTGGTTGCTAAAAAATCAGACGTATTTAATGTTGAGCCTGTGGTTTTATTTGATAACAGGGTTAGTGAGCACCACACATTGTTGGAGATGAATGCAAAAGACAGGCGCGGTTTGTTGTATAAACTAACAAGGGTGCTTGGTAAAAACAGGGTTTCGGTTTTAAGCGCCCATGTGGCAACTTACGGCGAGCGGGCAGTAGATGTTTTTTATATTCAAGAGCTTGATGGTAGAAAAATTACCAATAGCAATCGTTTGAAAAGTTTAGAGAAAAAACTTTTAACCGCCGCCAGAGGCTAATACCATAAGCCAAATGGGGAACAGTAGAGTATTTGCGTTATGTCTATGGTGAAAAATATATCCAAGGTTAGCGGCCTAACACTTGTAAGCCGTGTGTTTGGTTTTGTGCGCGATGTGTTAATGGCACGGTTTTTGGGCGCAAGCTTGGTTGCTGACTGTTTTTTTGTTGCTTTTAAACTGCCTAATTTTTTCAGGCGTTTGTTTGCCGAAGGTGCGTTTAACTCTGCCTTTGTTCCCATTTTCAATGGTATTTTGGGTAAAGACCACAATGCTGAAAACAAAGCAAAGGCATTTGGTTTTGCCCAAGAAGCCCTAGCTATTTTGTTGCCAGTGTTGTTGGTGTTTACGGCTTTAATGCAAATTTTTATGCCGTGGGTAATGGTTGTGCTAGCCCCAGGTTTTGTTTCAAACCCTGAAAAGTTCAACCTTGCTGTTGAGTTTACTCGCGCCACATTCCCTTATTTAATGATGATTTCGCTAGTGTCATTAATGGGCGGAGTTTTAAACAGTTTGCACAAATTTGCCGCCGCCGCCGCCGCGCCCATTTTGTTGAATGTGGTGTTAATAGCCTCGCTTTGGATATTTCATGATAGCGAGCTAATTGCGGGCAGGTGGCTCTCTCGTGCCGTTAGTGTGGCGGGCATTGTGCAGTTCTTATGGCTTTTATATGCTTTGAAAAAAGCAGGGGTTAATTTACGCTTGCCTCGCCCACGGTTAAGCCCGCGGGTTAAAGAGCTGGGCATTGTTATGTTGCCCGTTGCCCTTGGTGCGGGCGCAGTGCAGCTAAACCTTTTAATAGATATTATTTTAGCTTCGTTCCTACCCGAAGGCTCGCTTTCATATTTGTTTTATGCAGACCGTTTGACCCAGTTGCCCATTGGTGTAATTGGTGTGGCGGTGGGCACGGTGTTGTTGCCCACACTTTCACGCTCTATTGCGCTTGGCGATGTGAAAAAGGCCGCGTATGACCAAAACCGTGCCATGGAAAGCGCATTGTTTTTTACCATACCTGCGGCGGTGGCATTGTTTGTTGTGCCACTACCGTTAATTTCAGTTTTGTTTGAGCGCGGCGCTTTTGACAGTGCGGCTAGCGCAAACACTGCCATGGCGCTATCTGCCTACGCAGTTGGCTTGCCAGCATATGTGCTGATCAAGGTTTTAACCCCTGCGTTTTTCGCCAGAAAAGATACAAAAACACCAGTTAAAATTGCCATGTTTGCATTGCTGTTAAATGTAATTTTAAACCTAGCTTTAATGGTACCGTTCAAGCATGTGGGCTTGGCGGCGGCAACTGCCATATCCGCATGGGTTAATGTTGGCTTTTTATATTTATATTTGAAAAAGCACGAATACTTCCATATGGACGCTCGCCTAAAGTCAAAGGCATGGCGCATGATTGTTGCCGCACTGGTTATGGGGGCATTTAGTGCGTGGCTGGTTGGGCAAATAGGGGGTTTGTTGGCAGGTTCGCTTTTGTTAAAAATTTCGGCAATATTGTTATTGGTGCTTGGTGGCATGGCTGTTTATGGGGTGTTGTCGCATGTTTTTGGCGCAATGAAGGTTGCCGAAGTGCGGGCAATTATTAAACACAAAAAACAATAGCGGTTAACGCATGGCTTGACCCTTGAAGCTGTGCTTGTCATAACACTTTAAAGATTAATCACGCCCAACGGGCGCAAATATCAGGAATAGTAAATTGGATAGGGTTTTTTCAGGGGCGCAACCAACAGGCAATATGCATTTAGGCAACTATTTGGGTGCGTTTCGCAATTGGGTTCGGTTGCAAGACAATTATGAGTGCGTTTATTGTATTGTTGATATGCATGCCATTACCACCTTTCAAGACCCCAAAACCCTGCATGCCCAAACCATTGAGGCAGCGGCGGCATATATTGCATCAGGCGTAGACCCTGAAAAAAGCGTATTGTTTAACCAAAGCCAAGTTGGCGAACATGCAGAACTGGCATGGATTTTTAACTGTGTGGCGCGCATGGGTTGGTTGAACCGCATGACCCAGTTTAAAGACAAGGCGGGTAAAAACCGCGAAAAAGCCAGCGTTGGTCTGTATGTTTACCCCAACCTTATGGCGGCGGATATATTGTTATATAAAGCCAACCGCGTGCCAGTGGGCGAAGACCAGAAACAGCATTTAGAGCTAGCTCGCGATATTGCCCAAAAATTTAACCATGACTTTGGTGTTGAGCTGTTTCCTGAAATTGAGCCTGTAATTATGGGTGAGGCCACAAGGGTTATGTCACTTCGCAACGGGCAAAATAAAATGAGCAAGTCTGACCCATCAGATGGTTCGCGCATCAACCTTACAGACGACCAAGACACCATTGCCAAAAAAATTAAAAAAGCCAAAACCGATAGCGAACTGTTACCCGCAAAGGCCGAGGATTTGGCAGGGCGACCTGAGGCTATTAACCTAGTGTCCATTTATGCCGCCCTTGGCGACATGAGCAAGGACGAGGTTTGCGCCCAGTTTGAGGGTAAAGGCTTTGGCGATTTTAAACCTGCATTAACAGAGCTTGCGGTTGAAAAGCTTGCCCCTGTAACAAATGAAATGGCAAAGCTAATGAAAGACCCCAAGCATATTGAAAATGTTTTGGCAGATGGCGCAGTACGGGCAAAAGCCATTGCTGCACCTGTTTTGGCAGAGGTTAAGGCCGCAATTGGTTTTGTTCGTTAGGTTAGGCAATCGCAACTAGTTTATAAAAGTTGATTTGCCACCTTTTCGTCATGAATATAAAGTAATGTGTAACTGTTCTAGTGATTTAATGATTGAAATTTAAGGAGCGTGACATGCCAATAAAAAAAGTTTTATTTAGTGTGGTTCTACTGTTAGGTCTTGCGGGCTGTTCAACCAGCTATAGAACAGAGGTGGTGCGTTTTCATGATTTAACCCCGCAACAAGGTGCAACGGTTGTTGTTCAGCCGGGTCAAGGTGTGGTTGATGGCCCTGAGTTCCGCCAATATGCGGATATGGTTATTAACAAACTAGCTGGGCAGGGTTTTGTTGCCGCCAGTGATGCCGAGCCTGATTTTATTGTAAATGTTTCTTATGGTGTTATTCGCCAAGAATCACGGTATAGAAATTCACCTTGGCGCACATCAGTTTATTTTGGTTATGGCAGTTATAGACATCCATTTTACCCTTACGGATATTACCATCCGTATTTCTTTGGTAGTTATTGGGATTATCCAGACCAGTTTGCCAACCTTCCAGAGCACGAGCGTATTTTAGAGGTTGTAATTAAAAAACCAGATGAAGCTGTTGTTTTTGAAGGCAGAGCGGTAAGCGTGGGCAGAACAAGCATGTTGGTTAAAATAATGCCTTATTTGGTCGAATCGTTATTTAAAAACTTCCCCGGTCAAAGCGGTGAGGTAATAAACATTTCTATTAAAGAGGAAGAGCTAGGCACCACCCCATAGTGTGTGCCTTAGCTAACAGCCTTGAAATGTTGGCGGTTTAGCACCATCTAAGCTCTATAAGAAAAAGAAAGAGGGCATTATGTGGTTGATGATTAGTGATTGGTTCAGGGCAATACCAAGTAAAATTTGGGCAGTTATAAAAAGCGTCTTTGCATATCTTGGTGACAGGATTGCAGATGTAACGGGTAATACTTGGAAAAAAGTGGCTTTTGTAGCTGCGGTTTTAATTGTGCTTTATTATCCCATTGGCATGGCACTGCAAAACGAAATTGATGATAATTTAGCTTATGGTCAAAGCGTTGCCACACCACAAGGCGGTACTGAAGCCCCTAGTAAATCCATTGCAGTTATGGCGGCGCTGATAGACCGCGAGGTAAACCAGTACGGCTGGGTAATGAACGACCCGTTTTTCAAACCTGGCTGGATGTTGGATAACATGCCTAACTATCAGCAAGGCATGTTCTCATCATTAGCGCGGGTGGCTATTGAGTTTCGTGACCAAGTTGGTCGCACCCGTGGCTCTAGCAGTATTGATACCGATCTAGAAGAAGCCGCAGGACTGTTGCCATACCCGGGCGACGTTTGGATTTTTAATTTTTCTACCTCACTTTTGCCAACAGCATCAGCTGAGCGACAATACCTAACCGCCATGAAAGCGTTAAATAGGTATAATCAGCGTTTGGTTTTGGGTGAGGCTGTGTTTGAACGCCGCGGCGATAATTTGCTAGCAACTTTGGACCGCATTGCTTTGGACATTGGCGCATCATCAGCGGCAATAGATGATCATATTAAAACCCATTCTGACGATTGGATTGATTTTAAATCTGACGATTTATTTTATAATGTGAAGGGTCAAACATACGCTTATTTGCTGATTTTAGAGGCCTTGGGCGAAGACTATAGCTCAATAATTGAAAATAGAGAGTTGCACCAAGCCTACACCCAAATGTTAGATAGTTTTCGTGAATTGGCGGCATTAGATCCATTTGTTGTAACCAATAATGGTCTGGACGATCAGTTTTTGCCAAACCATTTGGCGGCGCAGGGTTTTTATCTTTTACGTGCCCGCACCCAGTTACGAGAAATTACCAATATATTGTTGAAATAACCCCTTTAAACAATTACAAAACAGCAAGGTTATGTGAGGCGTTTACACAAACCTTACTATTTTTGTCTTATTATGTTTGACTTATGAGAGAACCAACCCATTTATAGACCATAGAGGAATATGGCAGAGGAATATGGCATGCTTATAGAAACTGAAAAAACTCCAAACCCATCAACACTGAAATTTATCCCCGACCAAAAGGTTATGGATAGTGGAAGCCGCTATTTTGGCGACAAGGAAGAGGCCGCAGGTTCACCACTTGTAGCGGAACTTTATGAGGTTGCGGGGGTTACGGCTGTTCTTTTGGGTGTGGGTTTTATCTCTGTGACCTTGGAAGGTCATGATTGGCAAGACAAAAAAACCGAAGTCCTCTCAGCAATTATGGGTTTTTATCTTTCAGGCGAGCCACTGTTAAGCGGTGAGGTTAGCGTTGAACACGCAGGCGAAGACAGCGAAACCGTTATACAAATTAAAGCTATATTGGACGAAAAAATCCGCCCTTCCATTGCCCAAGATGGTGGCGATGTGGTGTTTGAACGTTTTGAAGACGGCATAGTGTTTTTGCGTTTGCAGGGGGCATGTGCTGGTTGTCCATCCTCAACCATGACGTTAAAAAACGGTATTGAAAACTTGCTTCGTTATTATGTTCCTGAAATTACCGAGGTAAGACAGGCTCAATAAAGCAAACTTGGCTCAATAAAGCAAACTTGGCCCAATAAAGTAAGCCTGTCCTAGCTATTCGCTAACAATAAACAATCCACCTAACCAGTACCAACGCCCATCCCCTGCGGGCAGGGTGCAGTTTATTTTGTTACGCCCTTTTGGAAACGGCTTGTCAAAGCGCACCTCAACTCTTTTTTCGTTTAAAATTGTAATGTCGGCGGCCTTGCCCAAGTGTGATGGGTAACACGCTAGTGCGTTTAGGTTTGCTGGCGGGTTGGTGATGGTAAAGCCATAAACAGGCGGGTTGTTTTCAGGATCTATTGTTGGCTCGCTCGGTATAACTTGCTCAATAGCAAGGGGAACCGTTCCTGTAATTAATTTAAAGCGACCAATATCGCCGTAACGCTCGTTTATGGGAAAGCGGGGCAAGCTTAACATATCGCTTGTTTCTGGAAGCGGCCCTGATAATTGGTTAAAGGCAACTTCAATGCCCGCTTGGGTCAACAAGGCTTTTATGCGGTCATCATATTCGCCGTATGGGTAAGCAAAAATTGTTGGTTGAAACCCCAGTTCAGCAACAAACCTGCTACTTGCTTTGTTCAGATCGGCTAAAATCTCTTCATCGCTCATATCTAAATAATGCTTATGGCTGGCACCGTGGTGGGCAATGGTTACGCCACCTTCAGCCAGTTCCCGCAGTTGTTCCCACGACATATAGTGGCTTGAATTATTATCTATGGTGTCAGTTGCCACAAAAATGGTTAGGGGAATTCCCGCTTCTTTCAGCCGTGGCCATGCGTTAGTAAAAACACTTTTAAAGGCATCATCAACAGTTATGGCAACGGTGCGTTTATCATAGCCAACCCCCTGTTTTAGGTTTTCAACCATGCTGGGTAGTGACACAGTATTATATTTTTCAGGGGTCAGCAGTTCCGCAATATGCGCATCTAGCTGTTCAATTTTTGTATTGGTTGAGGGAAACTCGCCCTCGCCAAAGCGGTGGTAAATAAGAACAACCCCTTGGCTGGGTATTAACCTCTGGCTGGTTATTGAACTTTCTTGCGAAATGCCGCTTTTGGGCGATAAAAATGTCAGGGCAAGCGCAAACAAACACACAAAACCAAGTGCGCTCATCACAAAATTCTTTGCATATGCTTTAATATCAACCATTGCTTCTTTACCCTTAAATCTATTATCTCTCGTACTATACATTAATAACAAGTAAGAATTGATGTAATTGGTATTAATTTTTAACTAGGCTTGGTGGGTATTGGGGGCATTATGGCAGATATTATAAGCGACAAGGGTTTGGACATTCTATTCAGGTCGGCACGCTCATATAATGGCTGGTTGGAAAAAGACGTAAGCGATGTGCTTATTCAGGCGGTGTATGATCTGACAAAATATGGTGCTACTAGCGCAAACGGCTCTCACGGAAGGTTTGTTTTTGTTAAATCTGCTGCAATGAAAGAAAAGCTGGTTGCATGTGTTGATGATGCCAATAAGCAAAAGGTTGCCGCCGCCCCAGTTACAGTTCTTATTGGCTCAGACATGAAGTTTTATGAAAAGCTGGATAAGCTTTTCCCCCATAACTTAGAGGCGCGCTCATGGTTTGAGGGTAAACCAGAGCTAATTGCCGAAACCGCATTTCGTAACAGCACATTGCAGGGGGCATATTTAATGTTGGCGGCGCGCTCGCTGGGTTTGGATTGTGGCCCCATGTCTGGTTTTGATAAAGACAAGCTAAACCAAAGTTTTTTCTCTGAGGAACCAGAGGAAAATATAGAAGTAAACTTTATATGCTCACTTGGCTACGGCGATAAGGATAGCATTTTTCCACGAGGTCCACGCTTAAGCTTTAATGAAGCGTGTTCAATAATATAGGAACTGTAAACCCATGCTTTTAGCCATAGACACAACATCATCTGCTTGTTCATGCGCCCTATATAGCGACGGACTTGTGGCAAGTGCTGAGCATTTTGGCGAAAAGGGTCATGCTGAGATGCTGATACCGCAAATAAGAACCATGTTGGCTGATGCGGGTTGCGAGGTTGAAGCAATTACAAAAATAGCAGTAACAACGGGCCCCGGTTCGTTTACAGGAGTGCGGGTTGGCATTGCCGCCGCCCGTGGTTTGGCGCTGTCATTAAACTGTGAACTGGTTGGTTTAACCAGCTTTGAAGCGCTGGCAAGTGCAGTGCTTGCCCATGCCAACAGTGCTGGCTTTCCCCTGAACAAGGGTGAGCAATTTAGCTGTGTTATAGATGCGCGCCGCGATCAGGTTTATGTGGAAAGCTTTGTTTTCAATGGCGCGGGCACAGCACCAACGCCGCTAGCTGAGGGTGCGGCAATGGATATAGAAACCGCCAAAACACAGTTTAAAAAACAGCCATCACTGCTTTTGGGCGGTGGGGCAAAGCTTGTTGGTACGGTAAATAAGTTTTTTGACAATGATAATTTTATGCATATTTTGGCAAAAAACTTTTGCGCAAATGTTGACCTATTTGTTAGCAAGCAAGACAAACCACCAGTGCCGCTATATTTGCGTGCGCCTGATGCCAAGCCCGCTTTTTCATTCTTAACTGGTGGGGCTTAACTAGTGGGGCAAAACAACTTGTCAGAAGCACTTAATTTTTACGCCCTGAACAGGCCCCAAAAAGCAGAGGTGGCAAGTTTTTATGAGCTATATTTGTCGTGCTTTGATGATGACCCCACAAGGAAGTGGAGCCAAAAGGGTTTTGAAGAAATTTTATCCTTAGAAGGGGTTGCGGCGCACTTGTGCGCGCGCGGCGATAATTTAAGCGGGTTTATAATTTGGCGGGTAACGTGCGATGAAAGTGAAATACTAAACATTGGGGTTGCGGCCACAGACAGACAAAAGGGCATCGGTGCAAGTTTGCTAAACGGTATGATTGCAAGAATGGAAAAAGAAAAAATAGCTAAAATTTTTCTTGAGGTCAGAGAGGGTAATGTTGAGGCCAAGGCCTTGTATAACAATTGTGGTTTTAAGGTAACTGGTCGTAGAAAGGCATATTACAGCCACCAAGATGGTGGGCGTGAAGATGCAGTTATAATGACAAAACTGCTGTAAAAATAAGTGAAAATAATATAGGTTAGCCAAACTAACTGGGTTGAGGGCTAATATAAAACAAACAAGGTTTGACATGGATAATAACCAAGACATTGAACAACTATGTGTAGACAAGGGCATGCGCATGACAGACCAGCGCCGTGTTATAGCGCAGGTTTTAAGCGGTGCTGATGACCACCCCGATGTTGAAGAGGTTTATAAACGCTCAACAAAGGTTGACCCCAAAATAAGCATTGCCACGGTTTATCGCACAGTTCGTTTGTTTGAAGAGGCGGGCATATTAGAGCGTCATGACTTTAGAGATGGTCGCTCACGCTATGAGCCTGTGTCTGACGACCACCACGACCATTTGATAAACTTGGAAACTGGCGAGGTTGTAGAGTTCCACAATGACGAAATAGAAGAACTGCAACGCAAAATTGCCGAAAAGCTTGGCTTTAAATTGGTTGACCACCGTATGGAGCTTTATGGCACCCCAATTAAAAGTGGCAAACCCAAGGGTTAGTGGTTTTTCTTGACACTTAGCGGGTTGGTGATAGTGTCCCGCCTCCAACAAAACCAGGCTTAGCCGTTTGGGCTAAAGCATAGAAGTGCGCCATGAAGAAAAATTTTTATATTAAAACTTACGGCTGTCAGATGAATGTCTATGACACCGAAAAAATGACAGATGTGCTTGAGGCCGAAGGCTATGTTGCCAGTACCGAGGTTGATGGTGTTGATCTGGTTATTTTAAACACCTGCCACATTCGCGAAAAGGCCGCAGAAAAAGTTTATTCAGACATTGGCCGTATTAGAAAAGTTGTAAACACCGAGGACAAAACCCAAAAGCGTGGCTTAATTGCTGTTGCGGGTTGTGTGGGTCAGGCTGAAGGGCGAGAAATTATGCGCCGCGCCCCTGCGGTTAACTTGGTGTTTGGGCCGCAAACCTACCACAGGTTACCCGCCTTGTTGGGCGAAGTTGCCGACCAAAGAGCAAGGGGTTTAACCCCAAGGGTGTTAGACACGGACTTTCCCGCAGAAACAAAGTTTGACCATTTACCACGGGCAAAAGCAGGTCGTTCAGCCTCAGCATTTTTAAGCGTGCAAGAGGGTTGCGACAAGTTTTGCACATATTGCGTTGTGCCATACACCCGTGGGGCAGAGTTTTCCCGCCCTGTGGCGGCAATTATGAGCGAGGCTGAAGAGCTAGTTGCAGGCGGTGTGCGTGAAATGACATTGCTTGGGCAAAACGTAAACGCTTACCACGGTCTTACGGAAAATGGCGAGGTTCTTAGCTTGGCGGGGCTTATTCGTCTGCTTGCCAAAATTCCTAACTTAGGTCGTATTAGATACACCACCTCGCACCCCCGCGACATGACCCAAGAGCTTATTGATGTACACGGTGAAGTGTCACAGTGTATGCCATATTTGCATTTGCCAATTCAGGCAGGTTCTGACAAAATTTTAACCGCCATGAACCGCCAACACGGTGCCGAAAGTTATATTGAAACCATTGATGCCCTGCGTAAAGCCCGCCCCGACATTGCTATTTCTGGTGACTTTATTGTGGGTTTCCCCGGTGAAACGGACGAGGATTTTGAGGCCACGCTGGCCTTGGTTGAGCGTATTAAATATGCGCAGGCATATAGTTTTAAGTTCAGCCCACGCCCCGGCACCCCTGCGGTTGATATGGAAAACCAAGTAGATGAAGATGTTAAGGCCGAGCGCCTTGCACGCTTGCAAGACTTGTTAAACAAACATCAGCGTGAGTTTAACGACCAAACTGTTGGCATGACCATGCCTGTGTTGTTTGAGCGTGAAGGAAAGCAAAAAGGCCAATTAATAGGGCGCACCCCATATATGCAATCGGTGCATGTAACCTTATCGGCGGTGGACGAAACCTCAGAACAAGAGTATAATTCGCTTATGGGCGACGTTAGAGACGTTGAAATTGTTACAGCAGGCCCTCGTAGCTTAGAGGGACGTTTGGTATAATGAGGAGTTTAGACAGCTTTTGAACCACCCTTCAAAACAGCTAAAAAAACCATCCACAAACGAGCCTAGCGCATTGCAAGGCAAGGTTATTGTCGAGTTTGATAATAACAAACAGCTAATCACCCTTTTCGGACAGCATGATGAAAACCTCAGCAGAATTGAACATATTCTGGGTGTAACCATATCAGGTCGCGGTAACCGTTTGGTTGTTTCGGGTGAAAAAGTGGCAGTTCTGGTGGCTGAAACAGTTTTAAAAAATCTTTATGAGCAATGTTCGGGTGGCAAGCACTTAGAGCAAAGCGAAATAGATGGCGCCATTAGAATGATTGAACCAAATTTTGTTTTTTCTTCAGCTGCAGCCGCCAAAGAAGCCAAAAAAGGAAAAGTTAAAGTGACAAAACCCAAACAACAGCAAAACAGCCGACAGGTTGCAATTAAAACTGTTAAACGTGTTGTGACGCCGCGCTCACCATCACAAGCGGACTTTATGTTGCAACTTGCTGATGTCGATCTGGTCTTTGCTGTTGGTCCTGCGGGAACAGGAAAAACATATTTAGCTGTGGCAATGGCTGTTGAAAAAATGGTTTCAGGCGAGGTTGACCGCATAATTTTATCACGCCCCGCGGTTGAGGCGGGTGAAAGCTTGGGGTTTTTGCCCGGTGACCTGAAAGAAAAAGTAGATCCTTATTTGCGCCCATTATACGATGCGCTTTACGATATGTTGCCCGAAGGTGTTGTTGAACGGCACTTGGAAAGTGGTCAGATAGAAATTGCCCCGCTTGCGTTTATGCGCGGGCGCACACTGGCAAATTCATATGTTATTTTAGACGAAGCGCAAAACACCACACCACTACAAATGAAAATGTTTCTAACCCGCTTTGGCGACAACTCACGCATGGCGGTGGTGGGCGACACCACCCAAAAAGACCTGCCCCACGGGCAAATGTCAGGGTTGCAACATGCTGTAGATATTTTGGAGGGCACCGAGGGGGTGGCAATTACCCGCTTTAGCCAAAAAGACATTGTGCGACACGAGTTGGTGGCACGCATTGTTGATGCATATGAAGAAAACCCCATAGAGCCACAGCAAACACGTGGCCGCCGTAACAAATGACACAAAATACCCACAGTTTTACGAATAATGGTTCTTTCGTTGTTGATGTTTTGCTGACCCCAGAGTGGCAGGAGGCATCACCATCGGTTGAAGTTAGGGTTAAGGAATGCGTGGCTGAGGTGTTTTATACCATATGCCCCGATCTGGTAAAAACCTACGAGGTTGAGGTTGTGGTTAACCTTAGTGATGAGAAAACGGTTCATGGTTTAAATGCTGAATATAGGGGAAAAGACAAGCCAACCAATGTTTTATCCTTTGCAAATTATGAAGGGCCTAATTGGTGGCAAACGGCAAACCTGCCCAGTGATATGCCATTGTTAATAGGTGATATGGTGTTGGCATATGGCGTTGTTGCCCGTGAGGCAAGCGAGCAAGGTAAAAAATTTGAAGCGCATTTATCCCATTTGGTGGTGCATGGTTGTTTGCATTTGTTAGGGTATGACCACTTAAATGATGCCGATGCCGAGGTGATGGAAGGTTTAGAGAAAAAAATTCTTTTTGGACTTGGCATTGAAAACCCATATCATAATGATGAAATAAAGGCCTAGCTTAGTTATTAAGGGTAACTTTGAGAGAGAAAATGAGTACAGATAAAAAATCAGATAAACAACCACAGCAAGCCCAGCAAGAAATTTTGCAGGAAACTTTGCAGCGTGCGCATGAAAATGCCGCGCCCACGGGCATTGTTTCGTGGTTAAGGCGCACTTTTTTTGGTGGAAAGGGTGACCCCTCGCTACGGGAAAGCTTGGAAGAAATTATTGAAGAACACGAAGATGACGGCGGTGGCGACAAAATAGGCGAAGACGAACGCTCTATGCTTTTTAATGTTTTGAGCTACGGCAGCATGCGCGCCGACGACATTATGGTGCCCCGTGTTGATATTGTAGCTGTTGATAGTGTTTTGCCTTTTGATGACCTGCTTGGGGTTTTTGCCTCAGCCGCGCATTCACGCCTGCCTGTTTATAAAGAAAATATGGATGAAATTGTTGGCATGGTTCATGTGAAAGATGCAGTTATTGCATTGGAAGGCCAGCAGAATAGCAGCAACTCTCAGCCAACCATTGAAAACATTATGCGTGAAGTTCTTATTGTTGCCCCCTCAATGAAGCTGATGGATCTTTTGGCAAAAATGCGCGCAAAAAGAACCCATATGGCCATAGTGGTTGATGAATATGGCGGTACAGATGGTTTGGTTACCATTGAAAACTTGGTTGAGCAAATTGTTGGCGACATTGAAGACGAGCATGATGAGGATGATCGTCTGGTTTTTGTGCCAGTGCGCTCTGGTGTTTTTGATGCCGATGCCCGTATGCCTGTTGAGGAGCTGGAAAGTGTTTTGGGTTATGAACTGTTGCCAGAGGAACGCGACGAAGACATAGAAACATTGGGTGGTGTTATTGTTTCCATTGAAGGGCGGGTTCCACAAATTGGCGATGTGATTGAGCAAAGGGATGGTTTTAAATTTGAGGTTTTAAATGGCGACGCTAGAAAAATAAAAAAAATCCGAATTTACACCCCAGAAAGCAAGTGACCCTATCACAGTGAAAGCCCTGTTTTTAAACATTGCAAATAAACTAAAGCACCTGATTTTAGGGCGGGGCTGGCGTGGGGCTATATTTTATATATGCCTCGGAGCGGTTACTTCATTTGCTTTTGCACCGTTAAACTTTTTCCCAATAATTTTTCTTTGTTTACCCATTTTGGTAAAGTCACTGGATTATGCCGAAACTGGTTCGCGGGCATTTTACGTTGGTGGCTGGTTTGCTTTTGGCATGTTTGCGGTAGGGTTATACTGGGTTGCTTATTCGTTTTTAGCCCAAACAGATGTTCCGCAATGGACCGCACCAATTGCAGTTATGGCATTGGCGGTGGCGCTGTCAGTGTTTGTGGCGTTAAGTTTTGTTGTGGCGCACAAGTTTGGACGGTTTGGGCCGTTTGGTCAGCGTCAGCCATCTCGTATCATTATCTTTGCATTGTCATGGGCGCTGTTTGAATGGTTGCGCGGGCATATGTTCACGGGCTTTCCTTGGCACCAAATGGCGCATGTTTGGTCAGATACACCCGTTGTAATGCAAACGGTTTCTTTGCTGGGCAGTTATGGTCTTTCATTTTTAACTGTTTTGGTTGCCGCTAGTTTGGTTCTGTTTTTTGACAATAAATCAACAAGCCGTCGCGCGGTCATGACAGTTTCGCTTGTTGTATCAATAGCTGTTGTTGGTTTTGGCATCATTCGCTTGAACGGTGCCGAGGTTAGCTATTACCCCGACGTGCGTCTTAGGTTGGTGCAAGCAAACATTACCCAACTGGAAAAGTGGCCGCGAGAGTTCTGGTCAAGAAATGTAAACCAGCACATTGCCCTGAGTGTTGATGGCACTAATGCCGAAGAAGGTGCGGACAATTCACCCACCCACGTTATTTGGCCTGAAACTGCGGTGCCTTATTCTTTGCATTCGGTTGAGGGGGTGCGCTCAATTATTATGGGTGAGCTTGGTGGTAATGCCCACCTTATAACTGGGGTTCCAAGGGTTGATAGGGACGGCCAGACAGGCGCGGTGCGGCTGTATAATTCTATAATTGGCATCTCGCCCCAAGGCGAGGTTGAGATGACCTATGACAAGTTTCATCTGGTGCCGTTTGGTGAATATATACCATTTGCTGATGTTCTGGGCAGGTTGGGAATTGGCAAGTTTGTTGAGGGCGAGGTTGGCTTCACTTCTGGCCCTGGGCCACAAACCCTAAATTTGAGCGGCCTTCCATCTTTTAGCCCGCTAATTTGTTATGAAATAATTTTCCCTTCATCGGTGCGGCAAAACAACAATGCCAGTTGGATATTAAACCTGACCAATGATGCATGGTTTGGCGATAGTTTCGGTCCATACCAGCACTTTGCTCAAGCCCGCTTTAGAGCCATTGAAGAGGGGGTTGCGGTTGTTCGGGTGGCAGGTGCGGGCATTAGCGGCGTTATCGACCCATGGGGAAGGGTTGAAAGTAAAATAGGCTTGTTTCAGCAGGGTTATCTAGATGCAAGCCTGCCAAAACCAACAGTTTCACAACCACTTTATTCAAAACTTGGTGATATTTCTTTTGCGTTTATCATTATTTTGTCATTAATCGGCTTTGCAATTATCGCAAAACGAGAGGAAAAACAGTAATATATTTGTTTTAGTATTTATTTCATTGCTTATTAGGTATATGCTTATTTCAATTAGTAATTTATTTGTTGGCTAATTATTTATTTTTTTGGGTTTGTTAATTGAGAAGAAAATAAAATGAGCTCAACACCAGACCCCATTGACGTTCATGTTGGACAAAGGGTTCGTTTGCGAAGAATTCTTTTAGGCATGAGCCAAGAGAAATTAGGCAGTTCTCTAGGCCTAACCTTTCAGCAAATTCAAAAATATGAAAGTGGTGCTAACCGCATTGGTTCCAGCCGCCTGTATAAATTATCAAAAATATTAGACGTTCATATTTCATTTTTCTTTCAAGATATTTATGAAGATGATGCCGCTTCTGACATGTATTTACAAAGTGAGAACAAGAAGTTCTAGTTTATTTACCTGCCTATATTTGCAAATATTACATAATTATTAATTATTTTCTTGTTCGGGTATATGCAAACCGTTGTGTTTTAGTTAAAGTCAGAAGGTTAGTCATATATTCGAAAGTAAAAAAGTTATGAGTTCAAATCCTGATCCTGTGGATATTCATGTTGGTTATCGGGTTCGCTTAAGGCGGACGCTTTTGGGCATGAGCCAAGAAAAACTAGGCAGCGCGCTAGGTTTAACCTTTCAACAAATTCAAAAATATGAGAGGGGTGCTAACCGAATTGGTTCAAGCCGCCTATACAAGCTTTCGAAAATACTAGATGTAAATGTTTCATATTTCTTTGATGAAATGCCCGAAGACGAAAAAATGTTTGATGGCTTTGGTGAGGGTGGCTTGGCTTCGTTTGAGGCCGATCAGGTTATGAGCCGTGAAACTCTGGAGCTAGTGAGAGGCTATTACTGTATAGCCAACTCAAGCATAAGGAAGAGGGTGTTCGACCTTATTAAAGCTGTGGGTGTTAAGAGTTAGACGGTTAATTTTCCTTCTTTATCCTAAAATTTAAAGTCCTGTTTACAACATTGCTTTATAGGGTGACTTGTGTGATGTGTGTAAAAACTCACATTGAGGCTAGCCGTGGCTAGTTTTCTTTGTTATACAGCCTCACATGTAATGACATAAAGAATTCTTTATGTGTGTTTAGCGTCAAATAGAAACTAAAGTTATATTGAAGGCGAAGATAATTATGAGGTCTTATTTATTTACTAGTGAATCGGTTTCCGAAGGACATCCTGACAAAGTAGCGGATAGAATTTCGGATAGCATTGTTGACGCATATCTTGCAAAAGACCCGTTGTCGCGTGTGGCTGTGGAAACCATGGTTACAACAAACCGCATAATTCTCGCTGGCGAAGTTCGTGGACACCCATCAATAGATAACAAGGTTCTTGAAGAGGTTGCCCGTGCCGCTGTTAAAGACATTGGTTATGAGCAAGAAGGCTTCCATTGGAAAAATGCCAAGTTCCAATCATATGTACACGCCCAAAGTGCTGATATTGCCATGGGTGTTGATAGCTCAAGCAATAAAGACGAAGGTGCTGGTGATCAGGGAATTATGTTTGGTTACGCTTGCCGCGAAACAGATACTTTAATGCCCGCTCCACTTAAATATTCTCATGATATTTTAGAGAGCTTGGCAATTGCCAGAAAGTCTGGTGCTATTAAAGGTCTGCAACCAGACAGTAAAAGCCAAATAACGTTATTATATGAAAACGGCCAACCAGTTCGCGCCACATCTATTGTGGTTTCAACCCAGCATGATGAAGATTTTACAGGTAGCGAGTTGCGCGAATATGTGCGCACCCATGTTGAAAAGGTTATGCCAAGCGGCTGGATGTGCCCAGACGAAGAGTTTTATGTAAACCCCACAGGCCAGTTTATTATTGGCGGGCCTGATGGTGACACAGGTCTTACTGGTCGTAAAATTATTGTGGATACATATGGCGGTGCCGCACCACATGGTGGTGGTGCATTCTCAGGCAAAGACCCAACAAAGGTTGATCGCTCCGCCGCTTACATGGCGCGTTATTTAGCAAAAAATGTTGTGGCTGCTGGTCTTGGCGATAAATGCACCATTCAGTTGGCTTATGCCATTGGTGTTTCAAAGCCACTATCTGTTTATGTTGACCTGCATGGTACTGGCAAAATAGATGAAGAAAAATTGAGCATAGTATTGCAAGAAAGAGTGGACATGTCCCCTCGTGGTATTCGTGAGCATCTTGGTCTTAGCAAGGCAATTTATGCCCAAAGTGCGGCATATGGTCACTTTGGTAGAATTCCCGGTGCTGATGGCAGCTTTAGCTGGGAAAAAACCGACATTGCTGACGATTTGAAAGAAGCGTGCGCTTAAGGGTAAAGCTTTGCCAGATTCTACAAATTTAGCATCAACACACGGTAAGCATTTTTATGGCAGGAGAAAGGGGCACACCCTTTCTCCTCGTCAGAATGCTATGCTAGATACGCTTTTACCAAAACTTGCCGTTACCATTCCTGATGCTCCTGACGCACCAATTGATATTGATGCATTATTTGCCAGAAAAGACGCGCCATTGTGGTTGGAAATTGGCTTTGGCAAGGGTGAACATATTGCAACCCAAGCCAAGTGGAACCCTGAGGTTAATTTAATTGGTTGCGAGCCATTTATAAATGGCGTGGTTGGTTTGCTGTATATTATTGCCGATGAAAAACAGGAAAATATACGCATTTATCCTGATGATGCCAGAGATGTGTTGGAGCATTTACCAGATGCATCGGTTGAGCGCACATTTTTACTGCATCCTGACCCGTGGCCTAAAACCAAGCACGAAAAGCGCAGGTTTGTCAGTCAGGAAAACTTGGCTAGCTTGGCGCGGGTAATGAAAGATGGTGCTGAATTGCGCATTGGCACCGACCATTCTAATTATGCTAGGTGGACAATGTTGCAGCTAGATAGGTCGCCATTTTTCCAGTGGAATGCAACCTCAGCCGACCAGTGGCGCATTCGCCCTGATGACTGGCCGGAAACAAGATACCAGCAAAAAGCACTAAAAGATGGGGTGAGTTCTGTTTATTTAAGCTTCAACAGGGTTTCACGCTAAAATTCACTTAATAGCAAATTTGCAGTAAAAGCTTGATTGCTGTGGCGTCAGGGTATATATGGTTCACTGATTACGATTACATTGTTGGTTAATTTATGAATTTGGGCCAACGCCCATTTTTTTTTGGCCTAAGCAAACTTGGTTTTTTTGACTTAAACTAACTTGGATTTTTTTGATTGCTATGGATATTAACACGGACACAGATCAGCTAAACGCTTTACTGGAACCCATTATAACAGGTATGGGTTTTGAGCTTATTCGCATAAGCTATGGCGGGGCGGACAGGCCAGTGTTGCAAATAATGGCAGAGCGCCCAGATGGCACAATGTCTATTGAAGATTGCACCAGGCTTTCTCGTGAAATATCCACAATCATGGATGTGGAAGACCCTATTGCCAGTAACTTTTCGTTAGAAGTAAGTTCGCCGGGCATTGACCGCCCACTAACAAGGCTAAAGGACTTTGATAATTATTCAGGGTTTGAAGCTAAAGTTGTTTTGAAAATTGCTGTAGATGACCGCAGGCGTTTTCGTGGTACTATACTTGGCACTTCGGGCGAAAATGTTTTGCTTAGGACGACGGACACCGATGAAGAGTTTAGCTTTGTATTAGATGATATTCAAAGTGCAAAACTGGTTATTACAGATGAGTTGCTAAAAGCCAGCCAGAAACAAAAACAGTAATTGTTTTTTATTGGTTGAAGTTAAACAGATTAATACAAACTGAATTAAGATAGCGGGCTGTTGCCCCATAAATGGAGTTAGAACTATGTCACTGGTAGTTGGCGCAAATAGATTGGAGCTTTTGCAAATTGCTGAGGCAGTTGCTCGGGAAAAAGCCATTGAAAAAGACCTTGTAATAGAGGCAATGGAAGAGGCTATTCAAAAAGCAGCTCGGGCGAAATATGGCGCCGAAAACGAAATTAGAGCGCAAATTGACCGTGACAATGGCGACATTCGCTTGTTCAGATTGATGGAAGTGGTTGAGGTTGTTGAAAACGCATCAACCGAAGTTGAGCTGAAAATTGCCAAGCTTGACCGTGATGATGTTGAAATTGGCGAGTTTATTGCTGACCCGTTGCCACCAATTGACTTTGGCCGCATTGCCGCCCAAACCGCCAAACAGGTTATTGTGCAAAAAGTGCGCGATGCTGAGCGTGAGCGTCAGTACGAAGAATATAAAGACCGTGCTGGTGAAATTATCACAGGTGTGGTGAAACGTGTTGAATATGGCAATGTTATTATCGATCTGGGCAAGGCCGAAGCTATTATGCGCCGTGACCAAGCGTTGCCACGTGAGCATGTGCGTATTAATGACCGCATTCGCGCCCATATTAAAGAGGTTCGTCGCGAACTTCGTGGTCCGCAAATTTTCCTTTCACGCACCACACCAGAATTTATGGCGCAATTGTTCGCCCAAGAAGTGCCAGAAATTTATGACGGCATTATTGAAATTAAATCAGTGGCTCGTGATCCCGGCAGTCGGGCAAAAATTTCTGTACTGTCAAACGATGGTAGCATTGACCCCGTAGGCGCCTGTGTGGGTATGCGCGGTTCTCGGGTTCAGGCAGTTGTTAGCGAACTTCAGGGTGAGAAAATTGATATTATTCAATGGTCACCAGACCCTGCTACTTTCATTGTTAACGCCCTTGCCCCTGCTGAAGTGGCGAAGGTTGTTATGGATGAAGACAAGCAACGTATTGAAGTTGTTGTGCCTGATGACCACCTTAGCCTTGCTATTGGTCGCCGTGGTCAAAACGTGCGTTTGGCCTCTCAGCTTACCGCATGGACAATTGACATTCTTACCGAGGCTGAAGAAAGCGAACGTCGTCAAGAAGAGTTTGCGGCACAAAGTAAAATGTTCTTGGAAGCGCTGGATGTTGACGAAACTCTTGCTCAGTTATTGGTGGTTGAGGGCTTTAGCGAACTAGAAGAAGTTGCTTATGTTGAGCCTGAAGAACTGATGAGCATTGAGGGTATCGATGAAAGTTTGGTTGCTGAACTGCAACAACGTGCTGTTGATGTTTTGGAAGCTCGTAAAAGAGAAGCCGACGACAAACGTAAGGAACTTGGTGTTTCTGATGACCTGTTGAAAATTGAAGGCATGACCGCACCAATGATGGTGTTTTTGGGTGAAAACGAAGTTAAAACCCTTGATGATTTTGCAGGCTTGGCCGCAGATGAGCTTTCATCAACAGAAGATGGTTATTTTAGAAGCCTTAAGGTGGACGAAGAAGATGCTAACCACATGGTTATGCAAGCACGTGTGCTTATGGGCTGGGTAACAGAAGAAGAGCTAGCCGAAGAAGACACTAGTGCCGAACCAGAAGCTGAGGCCACAGAGGCTACAGAGGCGACAGAGGAGGCTTAATATTTAACCAAGCGATAGGCAAAAAAATGGAAAATGAGCGCACATGCGTTGTCACCAGAGAGACAAAGTCTACAAGTGACCTTATTCGTTTTGTTGTCTCCCCGGATGGGGTTTTGGTGCCAGATGTTTGGCGTAAACTTCCGGGGCGCGGTGTTTGGGTAAATGCTGAAAAGGAGCTTTTGCTTGATAAAAAAACCACTGACACACTAAAGGTACGAGCGTCAGCTCAGTTTAAGAAAAAAGTGGAATTATTATCGGTGGGAGAAGAGCTTGTTGGGCTAATTGAAACTCAGCTTAAACAACAAGCGCTAAACAGATTAGGTTTGATGCGTGCATCGGGTCAGGCTGTTATGGGTTTCGAAAAAGTGGCAAGTGCCATACGCGGTGGTAAAATTAGGGTCTTGGTTGAGGCCTTAGATGGAAAAGAAGACGGCACATCAAAACTGCAAGGTTTATGCCGAGGTGGCGAGGCAAAAACTTTTGTAATTGATGTGTTTGACAGGGACGAATTGAGCAAGGCACTGGGTGGCGGAAACGTTGTTCATGTTGCGCTTTTAGATAAAAAACAATCGGAACGGTTTTTAATAGATGCCTTGCGATTGTCTCGGTTCCAAGGTAAAGCCATCAGGTGTTTAGGTGGTTTAGTTTAACAGTCCTTTATTCTGGGGCTAAATGTGGTAAAATTTCAAAACTGGTTTTTGAAATAAGAAGTTAAAAGGCAAAAGCATGAGCGATGGGCGTAAACTAACGACAGGTAACCGTGGACCACAAGGTGGTGCAACGGGCGCAGATGGCGGATCAAAGGTTCGTCAGAGCTTTAGTCATGGGCGCTCCAAACCCGTTGTTGTTGAGCGCAAACGCAAAAAATTACGTATGCCAGGCCAAGCACCAGCACCAGCGGTTGAGGTAAAACAACCACAAGCGCCTGTTATTCAAAAAGAAAAACCACAGGAAGACGGCAACCTGTCATCTCGCGAAAAAGATGTTCGTGCTGAAGCGTTAAAAGATGCCATTCGCACCGCTGAAAGCGAGCGCATGAAGGCTAGCGAAAGCAAACGTATTCGCGAAAAAGACGAAGCCAAAGAAAAAGAAAAGCAAGCTCACCTAGACATTGAACGCAAAGCAAAAGAAGAAGCCGAAGCCAAAAAAACCGCTGAAGTAGAAGCCAAAACACTTGCGGCAGAAGCGGAAATTAAAGCATCAGAAGCCGCAGCAAAGCTGGCTCAAGAAGAAGATAAAGGTAGTGGTTTCGACGCCCGTAAAGCCGAAGAAGAAGCCCATAAGAAAAAGAAACAGGTTGCAGATAAGAAAAAACATGTTTCTCGTCCACGTGGTGGTGACCGCAGACGTAGCGGTAAGCTAACTGTAAACAGGGCGTTGCGCGGTGGTGATGATATAAGACCAAGAAGCTTGGCGGCAATGAAACGGGCGCAGGCTAAGAAAAAATTATACGAAAGTGGTGAGAAGCCAAAACGCACACTTGATGTAATTGTTCCTGAAATTATTTCTGTTCAGGAGCTGGCAAACCGCATGGCTGAGCGCGCCACTGATGTGATTAAAGTTCTTATGAACATGGATGTTATAGTTACGCTTAATGAAACCGTTGACCAAGATACAGCAGAACTAGTGGTTCAAGAGTTTGGCCACAATATCAGACGTGTTAGCGAAAGCGATGTTGAAATTGGCCTTATGGGCGAAGAGGACGATGAAAGTAACCTAGTAGCTCGTCCGCCAGTTATAACTGTTATGGGCCATGTTGATCACGGTAAAACCTCGCTTTTAGATGCCTTGCGGACAACAGATATTGTTGCGGGTGAGGCTGGCGGTATTACCCAACACATTGGTGCGTATCAAATAGAGCGCAAAGACGGCAACAAGCTAACTTTCCTAGACACACCGGGTCATGAAGCATTTAGTGAAATGCGCGCCCGCGGCGCTGGTGTTACCGACATTGTTATTTTGGTTGTTGCGGCTGACGATGGCATTAAGCCACAAACTATTGAGGCAATTCACCACGCCAAAGCCGCCGAAGTGCCAATTATTATTGCCATTAATAAAATGGATAAAGATGGCGCTGACCCTGACCGTGTTCGTCAGGAATTGTTGCAACATGAAATTATTGTTGAAAAAATGTCTGGTGATGTTCTGGATGTTGAAATATCAGCGCTTAAGCGTCAGGGCTTGGATAAGCTAGAAGAAGCCATTGAACTGCAAACAGAAATTCTAGAGCTAAAAGCCAATCCAAACAGATCTGCTGACGGCGTTGTGGTTGAGGCCAAGCTGGACAAAGGTCGCGGCCCTGTGACTACAGTGTTGGTGCAACGTGGCACCCTTAAAATTGGCGACATTATTGTGGCTGGTACCCAGTGGGGTAAAGTTCGCGCCATTGTTGATGACCACGGTAAAAAGATTAAAACTGCCTTGCCTTCACAACCTGTTGAGGTGTTGGGCATGTCTGGCACGCCATCTGCTGGCAATAGCTTTGCTGTTGTTCAAACAGAAGCCCGCGCTAGAGAGGTTATTGAGTACCGTTTAGAGCGATTGAAAAAAGAAAAGAACTTCACTGGCGATGTTTCGTTAGAAGACATGTTCAATAAAATGTTAGAGGCCAAAGCTGAAGAAGTTCCGCTTGTTATTAAGGCGGATGTTCAGGGTACGTTGGAAGCTATAACACAGGCTATTAACAAGCTGGGCAATGATGAAATTAAAGCACGCATTTTACATGGCGGCGTTGGCGGAATTACCGAATCAGATGTATCCCTAGCTAGTGCATCAAAAGCGCCGATCATTGGGTTTAACGTTAAGATTAATAGTGCGGCACAAAGATCAGCCAGAGCGGATGGTGTGGTAATTGAATATTACTCAGTAATTTACGACCTTGTAGATAGTGTTAAGGCCGCAATGGAAGGCCGCCTAGCACCAGCATTTGACGAAACCATTGTTGGTACTGTTGAGGTTAAAGAAGTGTTCTCCGCAGGTAAAACTGGCAAGGCTGCTGGTTGTATTGTTGTTGATGGTGTGGCTAGGGCTTCAGCCCAAGCTCGCTTGTTACGCGGTGAAGATGTAATTTATGAGGGCGATGTGTCATCACTCCGCCGCTTTAAAGACGAAGTTAAAGAGGTGCAATCTGGCACAGAGTGCGGTGTTACTTTCGATAGCTGTTCAGATGTTAAAGCAGGCGATAAAATTGAGTTCTTTGAACTTAAAGAGCGCAAGCGCACCTTGTCAGATACTTAGAGCAATAATTTTAAGAGACGGTTTTCATGAAAAAAAACAGCAAAGCTTCGGGTAGTGTTCGCCTGTTGCGGGTGGGTGAAACCATTCGCCACGCCCTAGCTGATATTTTATCTCGCGATATTGTTCACGACCCTGTTTTATATGGCGCGTCCATAACGGTTACGGCGGCAGATGTTAGCCCCGACCTGAGAAACGCTATTATTTATGTGCAGCCCTTGGGTGGCAAAGACAGTAAAGAAAAGGTCGAGGCTTTAAACAATGCGGCTGGCTTTTTGCGCGGGCAATTGGGCAAAATTGTTCACATAAAATATTTGCCAAAGCTAACCTTTGCCATTGATAAAAGTTTTGATGTTGCTGGTCGCATGAACGAGGTTTTTGCCGACCCTAAGGTTAGACAAGACCTTGATAGAGCCCAAGATAAAGACCAAGAAGAGACCGAAAGCTAAATGGGACGTAAGCGCAAAGGCGAGAAAATTGATGGCTGGTTAATCATTGATAAGCCAGAGGGTATTACCTCAACCGATGTGGTGCGTGCGGTTAAGCGCCACTTTAAACCCCAAAAAGTAGGACACGCAGGAACCTTAGACCCCTTAGCTACAGGGGTTCTGCCCATTGGCATGGGCGAGGCCACAAAAACCATGCCTTATATTGTTGATCAAAGTAAGGATTATGAGTTTTCGGTTAAGTGGGGCGAGGCCACCAGTACCGACGATAGAGAAGGCCATGTTACTGCTACCAGTTCGGTTATGCCCAGCGATGAGGAAATTGAAGCTATTTTGCCAGAATTTATCGGTAAAATTACCCAAATACCCCCTGTTTATTCGGCCATAAAAATTGCTGGCAAGCGGGCTTACGAGCGAGCGCGCGCTGGCGAAGATGTGGAAATGCCCTCACGCGTGGTCAATGTGGAAGAGTTAAAACTACTGGAAACCGTAAAGGAAACTGGAGTTTCCTCATTTTTTGTGCGCTGTGGCAAGGGCACATATGTGCGCTCGTTAGGCCGCGATATGGCTAAAAAACTGGGCACTGAGGGGCATATAGTTAGCTTAAGACGAACAAGAGTTGGCCCTTTTTCACAGACAAGTGCGATTTTACTAGATTTACTTAATGATATGAGCCATATTCCGCCCGCTTGTGGGACGATTCTCCCTGTTATGACTGCGCTGGACGACATCTTGGCGCTAGCCATCTCAGACGATGAAGCAGAACTGATAAGACAAGGGCAACCTATCTTAAATACAGCAAGCAAGAATGGGCCAATTGTCCTTACATCAGGCGAACAGCTAGTAGCTATAGCCAATGTAGCAGATGGTCACATTCACCCAAAACGTGTTTTTAACTTATAAAATAGGAGATAATGATGTCGATTACTGCTGAAAAGAAACAAGAACTTGTCAAAAAATATGCCCAGAGCGAGGGCGACACAGGTTCACCCGAAGTTCAAGTTGCAATTCTTACAGATAGAATTGTTACACTTACAGAGCATTTCAAAGAACATAAAAAAGACAACCACTCACGTCGTGGGTTGTTGCAAATGGTAAATAAGCGTCGCAGTCTTTTAACTTATTTACAAAGAAAAGATGATGCGCGTTACCAAGCGCTGATTAAAAGCTTAGGCTTGCGCAAATAGAATTTATGTGGGGCTGGCACAAATGTGCTGGCCCTTCACATAACTAGGGTGTTTTAACCCGCTACGAAAAACAGAAGAAAGACGAAGCCACATGGGGTGGCTTTTTAACAATAAAAGTCGAAAGCAAGGGCTTTCGCATTGGCCAAAACCTTAAGATAGTTAAATTTAAGGGTAAGTAGCCAGAGAAGGTAAAAGATGTTTGATATACATAAAAAAGAGATTATTTGGGGCGGACGCCCACTAACAATTGAAACAGGCCACGTGGCAAGACAAGCTGATGGCGCTGTAATTATTTCATACGGCGAGACAATTTTATTGTGTACCGCTGTTGCCGCTAAAAAGGCAAAACCCGGACAAGGATTTTTCCCACTTACAGTGAACTATATGGAAAAAGCTTATGCCGCAGGTAAAATTCCAGGAGGCTTCTTCAAACGTGAAGGTCGCCCAAATGACAAAGAAACACTAACCAGCCGTCTTATTGACCGCCCAATTCGTCCTTTGTTTCCTGCAGACTTCTTAAACGAAGTGCAAATCATCACAACTGTGTTGAGCCATGATCTGGAAAATGATCCAGATATCATCGCTATGATCGGTACAAGTGCCGCACTAACACTGTCTGGTGTTCCGTTCTTTGGCCCAATTGGTGCCGCAAGAGTTGGGCTTGTGGACGGCGAATACATACTTAACCCGCTTCCAAACCAACTTGCTGAAAGCGACCTTAATTTGGTTGTTGCTGGTACGTCTGATGCGGTGTTGATGGTAGAATCAGAAGCAAAAGAGCTTTCAGAAGAAGTTATGCTTGGTGCTGTTGTTCATGGCCATAAAGAAATGCAAGCTGTGATCAACATGATCATTGAGCTAGCTGAAGATTGTGCTAAAGAGCCTTGGAACATTGCGGAGCCTGAAGATAAGAGCGAGCTGAAAGCTAAAATCAGCGGCTTGGCTGAAAAAGGCCTGCGTGCTGCGTATGGCAACACAGTTAAGCAAGAGCGCACAGTTGCTATTTCAGAAGTTAAGGCCAGCGTTAAAGAAGCCTTGGCTGAAGAAGACATTGCCGAAGATGACATTAGCGACATGCTCAAGAAAATTGAGAAAGATATCGTTCGTGGCAACATCTTGAAATCTGGCGAGCGTATTGATGGTCGTAAACTTGACCAAGTTCGTGGAATTCAAAGTGAAGCAGGGGTTCTTCCTCGCTCACACGGTTCAGCACTTTTCACCCGTGGTGAAACACAGGCTTTGGTTGTGACCACACTTGGTACTGGTGATGATGAGCAAATTATCGATGCCTTGGAAGGTAGCTACCGTTCAAACTTCATGTTGCATTACAACTTCCCTCCATACTCAGTGGGTGAGGCGGGTCGTGTTGGTTTTACCAGCAGACGTGAAATTGGTCATGGCAAGCTAGCATGGCGTGC
>DAOWAS010000107.1 GCA_030634465.1 Alphaproteobacteria bacterium
AGTAATCACGAAGTTTTTCCGCAATAGATTCAATTTCTTCTTCAGCCTGATTTGCTTCTGACTCCCAATTAAATTTAATGTCTGGCAAGTTTACGTCGGGAAGGTCAATAAACTTTTCGATATATTGGACTATATCGTGAGTCCACTCTAAGCGTCGACTAATTCGCATGCGGTGTCGCCTTTCCATACGTTTAAGGCTCCTCCAAAATGGCCTTCTAAACGATGAAGTGTTTCTAGCACGTTCGGTTGTGAAAAATGAGGGAGGTTGTTCTGTTAGAGCAATAATTTTACTCATTATTTCTGCGCTTGGTGCAGATTGCCCAATCTCATACTGACCTACGGCCTGTCTTGTTACCCCTAATGCATCAGCAAAAGTCTCTGCAGTAAACCCTCGAGCTTCTTTTGCCTCTCTAATCCGTTCAGGGATTATTTTAGTGGGAGTCCGAGTCTCTATTGGATTATTAAACGACATAAGAAGTTCCTATTTATCTATTGTTGTTTTCTTAGAATCGTTGTTTTTTATAGCTTCTTCAATATAACTTTTGAAGCGAATTTTTTCTTTTGGATTTGGTGTTGAAGGAGGTATTGTTGGCGGTGTTCCCATAATTCTTGAACTTTGTAAAATATCTATGTGGGCAAGCCAAGTTTCCTCGTCATATGCTGGAACACACCAATTAACATGTGTTAGTTCTCCTGTAGAATTAGCCCCCATAGTAAGCCATGCATTTAGTGGCTTTTTGCCCAAAATTTCTGATAAGGGAATGATGTTATTGTCAATAAATAAATCAGGTTCATTTACTAATCTTTCAATCTGCCTTGTTGGGGTATCTTTTGGAAATTTATAAATTGAGTCTGTTTTATGTATGTGTGCAAAAACATTCGAAGATTCAATTTCTAAAAAGTGCCAACTTCCAAGTGGCATTCGTTTGAAGTTTGCAATAAAGGGCAATGTTCCATTTTGACATAAATCAAACAACTTCTTAAAAACTGCAGCTCGCCTGATGTGTCCTCTTAGGTCACGTCCAATTACAGTGTTTAAAATATCACTTTCTTCTAGGTAATTGTCAGCTGAAAACACCCCCTCTTGGACAGCCTGTACTACAATTGCATCGGCACTTTTAGGGAAAGCTGTGCGAAGTTTATTTTTGATGAATTCACTGGACATAGTATATATTACCCTTGTGGTTAAAAGAAAGCATTTTCCTATATATTAGGTCTCGTGTCAAGTGTATTGCTAATATTTTATAGAAAATATTTTTATTCATAATATTTGTTTTGCAGTGCGTAATTCGTTAGGCTTTTTGCACTTGCTTTACGTTTACGTAAACGTTAACTTAGCTGGCGTGTCTAGGCAAATAGCAGGAGTTATGTTTGGCTGAAGCAAAAACAACATTGGAAATTGTTGCTGACCACCGCATTTCGCGGGATGCCTCGGCACCATTAACCTATCCTTTTGCCCCGCCAACTGATTATGGCGAAATGGTTGAGGTGGCTGATGGCATATTGTGGTTTCGCATGCCGTTGCCGTTTAGCTTGGAACATATAAACCTGTATTTGCTGAAAGATGGCGACGGTTGGGTAATTGTTGATAGTGGTTTGTCCACATCAATGGTGAAAGATCTGTGGCGCAAAATTTTAAAAGACACGCTTAAGGGTGCCAAAATAACTAAAATTATTATCACCCACTATCACCCCGACCATATGGGTTTGGCGGGTTGGTTGCATGCTGAAACAGGCGCTCCCATTCACATGACCGCGTTAGAGATGCTAACAGGGCGCACGCTAAAGTCCGAGGGTAGCCACGAAGTGCCAGATGAAGTGGTTAGTTTTTATAGCCGTGCTGGTTTTGATGATGAGCAAATTAGCTTTCTAAAAAACATGGGCTATGGCAATTTTTCCAAGGTGGTGTCTGACCTGCCTGTGGGTTATGTGCGTATGCGCGGTGGTGATGAAATAAAAATTGGTTCGCGCAGTTTTAAAATTCTTATTGGGTCTGGTCACTCACCCGAACACGCTTGTTTGTATTGTACAGGCGAAAAAATTCTTATTTCAGGCGATCAAATTCTGCCAAAAATTACGTCTAACGTTAGCGTTTATGCAACAGAGCCGTTGGCAAATCCGCTAGCAAACTGGTTGGATAGTTTGAAAATGTTGTCACAGTTAGATGAAGATGTTTTGGTACTGCCCGCCCATAACGAAGTGTTTTTGGGGCTGCACAAGCGGGTGGATGAAATAGCCCAGTCGCACTTTCGGCGCTTACGCTCGGTTATGGAGCTGTGCGCCACGCCAAAAACTGGGGTTGAGGCATTTGGTGCACTTTTTAAGCGAAAATTAAAAGGTTTTGATATGATAATGGGATTGGGCGAAAGTTTGGCTCATTTGCATTATCTAGAAAAACTAGGTGTTGTTGCCCGCGATGAAAGCGGTGATATGACCAAGTTTAAAGCAGTAGGAACATTTGATAAAAACACACTTTAGGGAAAAATGGGGGAATAAAATGTCAGGTTTAGCAGGTAAAACACTTTTTATAACAGGTGGCAGTCGCGGTATTGGTAAGGCCATTGCCCTAAAGGCGGCGAAAGATGGCGCAAATATTGTCATTGCCGCAAAAACTGCTGAACCGCACCCAAAGTTACCGGGAACAATTTTTAGCGCTGCTGAGGAGGTTGAATCCGCAGGCGGCAAAGCACTGCCATTGGTGGTCGATGTTCGTAGCGAAGAAAATGTTATTGACGCTGTAGAGCAAGCAGTGTCAAAGTTTGGAGGTATTGATATTTTGGTAAATAACGCCAGTGCCATTCAACTAACACCCACGTTGCAAACCGACATGAAGCGCTTTGACCTGATGCATCAGGTAAACACACGGGGTACTTTTCTTTGTTCAAAAACCTGTTTGCCACACTTGTTAAAGGCCAAAAACCCGCATGTTTTAAACCTGTCACCGCCACTTAATATGGAAGAACGTTGGTTTGCGCCCCACGTTGCCTACACCATGGCAAAATTTGGCATGAGCCAGTGTGTGCTTGGCATGGCGGGCGAGTTTAGGGGCAAGGTGGCGTTTAATGCCCTGTGGCCGCGCACTGCTATTGCCACTGCGGCGGTTAAAAACCTGCTTGGTGGTGAGGATGCCATGAAACATACACGAAAATCCACAATTATGGCTGATGCCGCCGTAGCTATTTTTAACCGTGACGCCAAAACAGTTACGGGTAATTTTTATATTGATGATGAAGTATTGGCAGAAGAAGGTGTGACCGACATGGATCAGTATGCCATGGTTGCGGGTGCCGACCTTATGCCAGATTTTTTCGTATAAAGTGACTTTTTGTATAAGAGAGAGCTAGATGAGCGACCAGCAACAAAATAATCAATTACACCCACGCCCGTGGCTAAAAAACTATCCGCCCTATACCACATGGGAGCAGAAGTTTGAGCCACACCCAATTCAAGACCTGATAGATAATTCAGCTATTAAATATCCTGACAGCACCCATATAGATTTTTTTGGCCGCACCTTTAGCTATACTGAAACCAAAGAAATGTCAGACAAGGTGGCAAAGGGTTTGCAAAAACTTGGTGTGGGGCCGGGGGTGCATGTTGGCATTTATATGCCTAATATTCCGCAATATATAATTCTGTATTTTGCCATTTTAAAAGCGGGCGGAACAATTGTGAACTTTTCACCGCTATATTCAAAACCTGAGTTGGAAACACAGGTTAAGGACAGCGGTTGCGAATTTATGGTGACGTTGGATAATGTGTTGCTATACCCAAAAATGGCTGGTTTGTTGGGTAAAACCACGTTGAAAAAAATTATTGTCTGCGAATTAGACGATGTTTTGCCGCCAGCAAAAAGAATAATGTTCAAGCTGTTTGGTGGTAAAAAACGTTGTAAAATACCAAATGATGATGGCCATGTGTTTTATAAAACATTGTTGGATAATGATGGCAGTTACACCAAGCACAAGGTTGATGTGCATGAAGATATTGTTTTGTTGCAATATACTGGTGGCACAACTGGCCTGCCCAAAGGGGCAATGCTGACCCATGCAAATTTAAGCATTAATTTGCAACAAGCCATAGCATGGGACATCGCATTAGAGCCGGGCAAAGGGCAAGTATTGTCAGTTCTGCCGCTTTTTCATATTTATGCTTTGGCACTGGTTATGAATGTTTGCACCGCCCTTGGTGGAAACGTTGTGCTGTTGCCACGTTATGATCCAAAGCAGATGTTAAGTGTTATTCGTCGTTATAAAATTCAGTTCCTGCCAGTTGTACCAACCATTATGACAGGGTTAATAAACGAACCATCACGCAAGCCTGAAGATTTGCGGTCAATTAAAATATGCATTTCAGGCGGCGCACCATTGCCGTTAGAGTTGGGCGAAGAGTTTTTAAAATTAATCGGTGCTAATGCAATTCGCCAAGGTTACGGCCTGACGGAAAGCTCGCCCTTGGCTGTGGGCAACCCTGTTGAGGGCTCAGACGTTACAGGCACTGTTGGCCTGCCGTTGCCTGATACGGAAATTATTATAACTGACAAGGAAGACCCGACAAAAATTCTTGATGTTGGTGAAACTGGCGAAATTTGCATTCAAGGGCCGCAAGTTATGAAAGGCTATTGGAAACGGCCAGAGGCCACTAGCGAAATGATAGTGGAAGGTCGTTTGCGCACTGGCGATGTGGGCTATTTGGACGAAAATGGCAACCTGTTCATTATTGACCGTATGAAAGATATGATTTTAGTTGGCGGCATAAATGTTTTTCCGCGGGTTATTGAAGAGGCATTGTTTGAACACCCAGATGTCAGCGAGGCCACAGTTATTGGTGTGCCTGACACTTATTCAGGGGAAAAGCCAAAAGCCTTTGTTGTTGCTGTTGAAGGGGATGAACATAAGTTAAGCGAAGCCAATTTGATGGAATATTTAAAGGACATTGTTGGCAAGCATGAAATGCCACGGGAAATTGAGTTTCGTAGCGAACTGCCAAAAACACCTGTTGGCAAGCTAAGTAAAAAAGAGCTGGTGGCGGAAGAGCTGGAAAAGCTGAATAAGAAATAATATTCACCGTTTATTTGCGCTTATTTGTATTGTGCATTGTGCATTTTTGTTAGCGGCATTAAACTGCAACTAATTGATAATGAAATGAGGCATTCCTGTGAGGCAGTCCAATGAGCAAAACTGAAGAATTACCCAAAGATATTGTTGAACTGAGCTTTGAGGACGCTTTGTCTGAGCTAGAGGGCATTGTTTCCAAGTTGGAAGCTGGCGATGTTGGCTTGGAACAATCAATTGATATCTATACCAGAGGCACCCAGTTGCGTCAGCACTGTGACAGCAAGCTTAAAAATGCCAAGACCCGAATTGATAAAATTACCCTGTCTAGCGATGGTCAGCCCCAAGGTAGTGAAGACTTTAACCCAGAATAGTTATAACTAGCTCTGAATAGCTCTTGTTTATTTGCATTAAGGAACACTGGTGGACACAACAGCTTATCTTTTGGAAGCGTTAGCCCAAACCTCCACTGCTGTGGAGAAAAAACTTGATCGCTTGTTAGAATTGTCAACAGCAGGCGAACACAGGTTGGTTGAGGCCATGCGCTACTCTATGTTTGCAGGGGGCAAGCGTTTGCGCCCATTTTTGGTTGTGTGCAGTGCCGATTTGTTTGGGGTTGAGAAGCTAAGTTCATTGCGGGCGGCGGCGGCGGTTGAGTGCATTCATTGTTATTCGCTTATCCATGACGACTTGCCCGCTATGGATGATGATGAAATGCGACGCGGCAAACCCACCGCCCATATTGAGTTTGACGAAGCCACAGCTATTTTAGCGGGGGATGCATTGCAGTCGTTGGCGTTTGAAATTTTATCATCGCCAGAAACCCACGTTGACCCCAATGTGCGGTGTGAACTGGTGTCAAAACTGGCTAAGGCATCAGGCATGCATGGCATGGTCGGCGGACAGATGATGGACATTGAAGCCCCCGAAAAAGAAATTTCAATGGGCGAGGTTACCCACCTGCAACACATGAAAACAGGGGCGTTAATTGGCTATTCTGTTGCCGCAGGGGCAATTTTGGGCAAAGCCTCGGCACATAAAACAAAACTGTTACAGTCATATGCCCGTGATCTGGGGTTGGCGTTTCAAATTACTGACGACCTGTTAGATTTGCGTGGTAACGAGAAAAAGGTTGGCAAGGCATTATCGAAAGATGCCGATAAAGGCAAAGCCACATTTGTTTCGCTGTTGGGTGAAGAGCGGGCGCAAAATCAGGCCAAAATTTTAATCGAGCAAGCCATAAGCCGTTTGGATGAATTTGGCGATAGTGCTGTTTTATTAAAAGCCTTGGCGCAATATGTTCTAAATAGGGATAAATAGGGCATCGCCCTTGCTCGTAAGTGACATGAAAAAAATACCAAAAATTAGAGCAGATCAGGCCGTGGTTGAGCAAGGATTTGCTGATAGCAGAAGCAAAGCCCAAGCCATGATATTGGCGGGTATTGTTTATTTGGATACCAGAAAAATTGAAAAATCTGGTCAGACCATTTCTGGCGATGCCAAGTTGGAAGTTAAAGGCAAAACCCACCCTTGGGTTAGCCGTGGCGGCATAAAACTAGCCCATGGGCTAGAGTGTTTCAACATATCTGCCAAAGACAGCATTGTTTTAGATGTGGGGGCATCAACTGGTGGCTTTAGCGATGTGGCGCTTAATGATGGTGCGGTAAAGGTTTATGCGGTGGATGTAGGGCACGGCCAATTAGACTGGAAACTGCGTAACGACCCCCGTGTGGTGGTGTTGGAACGCACCAATGCCAGATATTTGGACAAAAAAGCCATACCAGACCCCATTGATCTAATAGTTTGTGATGCTAGCTTTATCTCGCTAAAAACCGTGTTGCCTGCGGCTATGAAGCTGGCAAAAGACGGCGCACACTTAATTGCGCTTATAAAACCACAGTTTGAAGTGGGTAAAGATCAGGTCGGTAAAAAAGGCGTGGTGCGTGACCCTGAACTGCACAAAGCAGTAGTGGACGATATTTCAAACTGGCTGGCAAACATGGCTGGTTGGCGGGTGCTAGGTGTGGACAAAAGCCCCATAACCGGGCCTGAGGGTAATGTAGAGTTTTTAATTTGCGGGCAATATGCTGAAAGTGACGAAAATGAGTAAAGCAAGAAAAGCGACATTAAAAAAAGCCACACTAAAAATTGAAGGCATTGGTGCTGGTGGCGATGGTTTCGCCGAGTTTGAGGGTGGGCAGGCATTTGTGCCATTTACCGTGGCTGGTGATGTGGTTGAAGTGCAATTGGCTAAAAAGGGCTCAAACTGGCTTGGCACAAACATAAAAATTGTTGAGCCTAGCCCCCATAGAATCGAACCCGCCTGCAAGCATTTCACCAAATGCGGCGGTTGTTCCCTGCAACATGTTGAGGGTGGTTATTATAAAAACTGGATTGTTGAGAGTATTAAAACCGCGCTTAGCCA
>DAOWAS010000017.1 GCA_030634465.1 Alphaproteobacteria bacterium
GAAGCACCGTTGCTTGGTTTTATATCGCTAGTGGCGCCGGCAATTGCCATGGGTAACCGCACCATTGTTATACCAAGCGAGCGTTACCCACAGCTAGCAACAGATTTTTATCAGGTTTTGGAAACATCAGACCTGCCAGCAGGGGTTGTAAACATTATTACGGGTAAAAAGGACGAATTGGCAGAGCCACTATCCAAGCACGATAATGTTGATGGGGTTTGGTATCATGGAACAGCGGCGGGTTCAAAAGCCGTAGAAGAAAACAGTGCTGGTAACTTGAAGCGCACTTGGGTAAATTACGGCAAGGCCTATAACTGGTTTAATGCCGAGCAGGGTAGCGGCGAATATATCTTACGTCACGCAACAGAGGTGAAAAACATCTGGTTGCCATATGGGGATCAGATTTAAAATAATACATATAATCTAGGGGGATTAAAGTATGTTGGGAATAAGCTTTCCTGTCTCAAAGGGCGGGTATCACTGGGCGGCTAAGGGTGATGTTAACGCCTATTTTGCTTTTCTTTTAGATTGTATTGTAAACCTGTTTGTTTTGAGTGCTTTGCTTACTGCATTTGGTTTTCCTGCTGATATTATTTATTCAAAAATTATTCCCGGTGCTGTTGCTGCCATTACCCTTGGTAATTTGGGCTTTGCGTGGTTATCGTTTCGCACCGCCAAACGAACTGGCAACCCGCAAATAACCGCGCCACCATCTGGGCTAGACATGCCCACAACCGTGGCAATGGTTATTGCGGTTATGGGTCCTGTGTTCATTATGGAAAAATCTAACGGTGTGGCTGTGGAAGAGGCCGCAACCATAGCGTGGCACATTGGCATGGCGGCAACCATTTGGATTGGCGTTACCAAGGCGTTTTTATCGTTTTTCTCACGCGCTATCGCACACTTTATACCGCCATCAGCATTAATTGGTGCCATTGTGGGCATTGCCATTGTGTGGCTTGGGGCTAATGCCATGTACGGCGTGTTAGAACTGCCAACAGTTGGTCTTTTATCATTCGCCATTATGGCTATTGCGCTAATTGCAGGGCATGTGTTGCCGGGGCGTTTCCCCGGTGCGGTGTTGGCACTGCTGGTCGGCACGCTGGCATATTATGTATTGGGTAGTATGGGCGTGTTAGATGCCCTTGGTCATAGTTTTTCATGGCCTAGTGGTGATGCCACTGCGGCGGCGCTACCCATGTTGCGCATGGGTGGGTTAGAAGAGTTTTTTGGTGGCTCGTTAGTTTATTTGCCAGCCATTTTACCATTTGCTGTGTTGGTGGCGGCATCAGCCATAAACATTACCACTGCGCTAAAATTGGTGGGTGATGATTTTAGACCAGACAGAATTATTCAGGTAGATGCCACCGCAACCATACTTGGCGCTTTGCTTGGTAGTGTGGTGCAAACCACAGCTTATTTTGGTCACACCACATATAAACGCATGGGCGCACGTTCTGCCTATGCCTTGGCGGTGGCGGCTACGGTTATGATAGGTGGTTTTTTAGGGGTTATCTCCACGCTTATTGGGCTTATTCCCGGTGCGGCGATAAAGCCAATTTTAATTGTTGTGGCGTTTGACATTGTAAGGCTAGCGTTTGAGCGTTTGCCCGGTAGTCACGGCCCTGTTATTGCCCTTGCCATGTTGCCTGGTATTTTAAACTTTACCCAATACAAGGTAGGCGAACTGCTTGGTAATGTACGTATGGCGGCGGAACGCATGGCTATTAATATAAACGAGCTGGTTAGCCCAATGTGGATGGATAGTTATCAATTATTATTAGTATTATCCCGTGGCTATGTTGTGACATCATTGTTATGGGCGGCGGCTTTGGCATTTATTATTGATGGCAGGTTTATGCGGGCGGGGGTTATTTTCCTCATTTCCGCAGTTAGCACCATGTTCGGCGTAATTCATTCAATTCACCCTGCAGGTGCGCTTTACCTGCCGTGGAATATGCCAAGCGAGGGTGTGCATCAGGCCTCAATGCTGTTGCCTGCTGACCTTGCCACTGGTTATGGTTTGGCGGCTATAACTGTGTTTATAGTGGGCTGGATGATAGAGCGTTCTGGTGAAGTTATTATTTCAGACTATAAATAAAACCGCCAAATAGCATAAAAACGGGATAAAAAATTGACTGAACAAACACCACCACAGCCACAACGCAGAAAAGCTAGTATTCGTGAAAACCGCGAACGGCGCATATTGGCAAAAGCTGAAGAGGTGTTTGCCGAGTTGGGTTATGTTGGTGCCACTACGGCACTAATTGCCACAAAGGCAGGGGTGGGCAAGGCCAGCTTGCATTATTATTTTCCCGCTAAAGAAGACCTGTACAGGAAGGTAATAACGGACATTTGCGATAGCTGGCTTTCAGCTACAGATAGTTTTGACAACAATGCTGACCCAGCAAAAGCTTTAAGCCAGTATTTAGAATCAAAAATGGATCTTGCTCGTTCACGTCCACATGGCTCAAAAGTTTGGGCTAATGAAATTATCCACGGCGCGCAGTTCACCCAAGAATATTTAAACATCACAGTTAAGCCATGGTTTGAGGGTTGTAAAAAAACTATTAGTGGTTGGGTTGATAAGGGGTTAATAGACCCCATTGACCCAGCAACATTGCTTTATATGATTTGGGGTGCCACCCAGACATTTTCAGATTTTGAAGCGCAAATAATTGTTCTAAATGGCGGCAAGCCGTTGAGTGAAGAGCAATATGAAGAAACAAAACGAACCGTTATTCGTATTTTTCTAAAAGGTGTTGGTATTAAAGTTAATAGTTAAGTCATTATTGGGTAATGGCATTTTGCCGCAGTGATGTTTCGTTTTATCTCATTGGTGTTTTCTTTAAAAAATAAAATGTATATCTTTGCGAAGGTATTTAATGCCGACAGCGTAACAGAACTATACATAAACAAAATCAGGCTTGAGGGGGCTTGAAAAAATATTTGGGGACTAAAATGTTCAAGCCTACCTCTCGAGACCTTTGTAAAACTTTATTTCTATCTGCCTCCTTTATTGCCATGACATTACCAGTTTATGCCTATGCCGATGGTGACTTGTCACCGCAAGACATAGAAGGCGATATAACTGCGGTTGATGACAGCACGGTTGTTTATGGACAAGAGTTCATACATCAACAAAGCGGTGCTATCACGGCGCTTGATTTAGTAAGAAGAATTCCCGGCGGCACAAGCTTTTTAAGAAATAATAATGGCAACCAGCGTGGGTTTTCAAACAACGATGACCCTATTTTAATCAATGGTCAGCGCATTTCAGGCAAGTCAAACTCTAGTCAGGATGTCTTAGGCCGTTTGGCGGCAGATCAGGTTTTGCGTCTTGAGGTTATTCGCGGTTCGTCACCTGATATTAAAATTTCATCACAAGGTGCATTGTTAAACGTTGTCATGCACGAAGATGCTGGTGGCTCTGGTTCATGGAATGCGAGAGCAAATATAATTAGTGGTGTGCTTTCTGGTGCGTTAGAGGGCTCATATACCGGTAAATCGGGTATTCTTGATTATACAGCAGCCTTTGAGGTGTTTAGTTTTAAAAACAATCCACATTTTACTGAGAAACTGTTTGATGGTACGGGTGTGCAAATTTTTGATAATTCAGAGACGGATAACAGACACTTTCGCGAGGCTATATTTTCTTCAAACATGACCATTAATCTTAATAATGGTGAAAAAATTAACATAAATGGTCAGTTAAGCATTGGCGATGGTGAGGGGCGTCAATTTGGTAACTTTCTTGAGCCAGATATTTTAGGTGACCTTACAGTTGTGGGTGAAAGCCAACGAATTAACATAAGAGATTTTAATAGTTGGGAAGTTGGCGCTGATTATGACCATGAATTTTCTGATAACTGGGAGCTAAAGCTTGTAGCATTACATTCTCAGGAAAGTAATGAGCAGGAATTTGGCGAAGACTTTTCTATTGTTGACGGTGTTGTTGAGCGAGATTTTGTAGTTTTTAGAGATGTTTTTCGGGCGGAAAATGTCGGACGAGCCGCATTGGTGTGGGCACCATCACCCAAGCACCGTTTGGAGTTTGGCACCGAGCTAGCGTTTAATGAAAGAACCACCGATTTCACCCTTCTAAACTTGGAAGAGGGTGTGTTGGTTAGGGACGATGTGGCCTCAACACTGGTTACAATTAAAGAAATGCGGGACGAAAGTTTTGCCATTCATAGCTGGCAAATAAATAGCAAGCTTAGCTTGGACAGTGCCGTTACTTATGAATATTCAAAACTAACCCAAAGCGGTAATTTGGATAATGAGCGTAGCTTTAACTTTGTTAAGCCTAGCTTTGATTTGCGCTATAATATGTCGCCAAAAACCAGTTTCAACTATCAGCCCGCAAAGAAGTATCGCAGCTAAACTTTAGACATTTTGCCTCGTCATTAAATAGCGACAATCAAATTATTGGTGGTAATGCAAACCTGTCACCTGAAAAATCATGGGTCTATGAAGCAAGTTATGAACACCGTTTGGATGATGATAAAGGCTATATAAAGCCATCAGTTACTTATGAGCGGTTTTCAAATAAATTAACCCGTATTTTTCTTAGTGAAGGTGTGTCTGGTGTGGGTAATGCTGGGGCGGCAACACGGGTAACATATGCGGTTGAGGGGGCGTTGCGCTTCTTTTTCATAGGCTTGCCAAACCTGCAACTGTCTGGTGATATTAGTTATAAAGATACTCAAATTAACGACCCGTTTATCCCTAGCCAAAAAATACCGCTGAATGGTCACAGGACAAGTCCTGAAGGCAATTTAAAATTACGTCATGACATGCCTGAACATGGGTTTTTATGGGAAATTGACGCCCAGTTTTTCGGTGATTTTGAGTTTCGTGATTTGAACGTGTTTTCAACATTTGATGAGGCTGGCAAGGTATGGGTTAATGTGGCGGCTGAAAAAGAAATTTTTGGTGGTCTGATACTGCGGGTTAGCTATGACAATATTCTTAATGCTAATTTCCCCCGCGAACGCTTTTTCTATGAGGATGGCCGTGCCGGCGGGGTTCTTACCAACCGTGAAGAGCGTAACCTTACTTTTAACCGCCAGTTGTTTGTAACCCTTAAAGGCACGTTCTAACGGGTTAGGTAAACTAATGGTGTTGATAAATAATGGTGCTTTGCTATCAATTGTTTGTTAGAACATATTGATAGTGAAGGACGCATTATGGAAAAGCCGCAAACTTATATACCTGTGCCATTACCTAACCGTGAACGTTTTAGCGAAGATGAAATGCAGTCCAAGGCTGACGAGTTTTATCAGCTTATGAAAAGCCGCCACACAGTGCGCGATTTTTCAACCGAAGCTGTGCCTAAAACTATTATTGAAAAAGCTATATTAACCGCAGGCACCGCGCCAAATGGTGCCAACCGCCAACCGTGGCACTTTGCTGTTTTGGGCAATGTGGACGCGCGCAAAATCATTCGTACTGAGGCCGAAAAAGAAGAACAAGAGTTTTACGATGGTAAAGCAGGCGAGGCGTGGCTAAACGCATTAGCCCCCCTTGGAACCGATAAAAACAAACCATTTTTAGAAACCGCACCGTGGTTAATTGTGGTGTTTGGTCAGCGATTTGATGTGGACGAAAATGGCGAAAAACTGAAAAATTATTATGTGCCTGAAAGCGTTGGCATTGCGTGTGGTATGTTGCTAACAGCGTTGCACAACGTGGGTTTGGTAACATTAACCCACACCCCAAGCCCCATGGGTTTTTTAAATAAAATTTGCAAACGACCAGAAAATGAAAAACCATTGATGATTATTGTCACAGGATATGCCAAAGAGGGGGCAACAATTCCTAAAGAGGCGTTGAGTAAAAAATCCCTGAAAGAAATTTCTTCATTTTTATAAAGGTATTATGAAAAAATGACGACAGCAGAAAAAGAATTTAAAGACCATATCGCAACTGAGCTAAAAACCATTGAGGCTGATGGCCTGTATAAACGCGAGCGCACCATTACATCGCAACAGTTTTCAACCATCGAGGTGGATGAAAATGGCCACCACAGCGAGGTTATAAATTTTTGCGCTAATAACTATTTAGGTTTGGCTAACCACCCTGAGCTAATTAAAGCAGGGCAAGGTGCCTTGGATAAATATGGTTACGGCATGGCTAGTGTGCGCTTCATTTGCGGTACGCAAGATGTGCATAAAGATTTAGAAGCCACCATTGCCAAGTTCTTAGGGTTTGAAGACAGTATTTTGTATGCCGCGTGTTTTGATGCCAACGGCGGCGTGTTTGAGCCATTGTTGGGGGCAGAAGATGCCATAATTTCAGATGCTTTAAACCATGCCTCTATCATCGATGGTATTCGCCTTTGTAAGGCCAAACGATATCGTTACGCTAATAGCGATATGGCGGCGTTAGAGCAGTGCTTGAAGGACGCAGACGAAGCAGGCGCTAGATATAAAATGATAGCAACCGATGGGGTTTTCTCAATGGATGGCTATATTGCCAAATTGCATGAAATTTGCGATCTGGCAGATAAATATAACGCACTGGTTATGGTGGACGACTGTCACGCCACGGGTTTCATGGGCGAAACAGGCCGTGGCTCCATTGAACATTGTAATGTTATGGGTCGGGTAGATATTGTAACAGGCACACTGGGCAAGGCCTTAGGCAGTGCCATGGGTGGCTTTGTGGCGGCAAACAGCGAAATTGTTGCCATGTTGCGCCAGCGCTCACGCCCGTATTTGTTTTCAAATTCGTTAGCTCCTGTTATTGCGTCTGTGTCCATTCGTGCCATTGAAATGGTTGATGAGGGTGCAGACATGCGAGAAAAACTGTTTGCTAATGCCAAGCGCTTTCGTGATGGCATGAGCAAGGCTGGCTTTAACTTGCTTGATGGTGAGCATCCAATTATCCCTGTGATGTTGGGCGATGCTAAATTGGCGCAAGATATGGCTAGTAAGTTGATGGCAGAGGGCATTTATGTAACAGGGTTTTTCTTCCCCGTGGTGCCAAAAGGCCAAGCGCGTATTAGAACGCAAATGTCTGCCGCCCACACGCCCGAGATGATAGATAAGGCAATAGCCGCATTTACCAAAGTTGGTCGCGAACTAGGAGTGGTGTCATGAATAATATTCCCACAACAATGAAGGCATTGGTAAAGCAAAAAGCTGAAAAAGGCCTGTGGTTACAAGAATGTCCTGTTCCTGAAATTTCAGAAGACGATGTGCTTATACGCATTAAAAGAACAGCCATTTGCGGCACTGACATGCATATTTATAATTGGGATGAGTGGGCGCAAAATGTAATCCCCGTGCCAATGATTGTGGGCCATGAATATGGCGGTGAAATTGTTGCCATAGGCTCAAAAGTTACAAACCTAAAAGTTGGGCAACGGGTTAGCGGCGAAGGCCACATTGTGGGTGCCAGTAGCCGCAATGCGCGCGCAGGCAAGTTCCACCTAGACCCTGAAACCAAGGGTGTGGGGGTTAATGTGCCGGGGGCATTTGCCGAATATTTGGCAATTCCTGCATTTAACACCATTCCGTTGCCAGACAGCGTTAGTTACGACGTGGCGGCAATTTTAGACCCATTGGGCAACGCTGTGCACACAGCACTGTCGTTTGATCTGGTGGGTGAAGATGTGCTGATAACTGGTGCTGGCCCCATTGGCATTATGGCGGCGCTGGTGGCTAGGCACGCAGGCGCGCGGCACATAGTGCTGACCGATATTAACGATTACCGCCTGAAACTGGCTGAAAGCATGACAGATGTAACAACTGTGAACGTGGCAACACAAGACCTTAAAGGTGTTATGAGCAAGCTAGGCATGACCGAGGGCTTTGATGTGGGCATGGAAATGTCTGGTGTGCCAAGTGCCTTTCAAAGCATGATTGATAACATGATTATGGGTGGCAAAATTGCCTTGCTTGGTTTTTCTTCTGATAAAACCGATGTGGATTTGCAGAAAATTATTTTTAAAGCGCTTACAATCAAGGGTATTTATGGCCGTGAAATGTTTGAAACATGGTATAAAATGCTAGCCATGCTGGATAGTGGCCTAAATGTTGAACCGCTTATTACTCACCGTTTTGACATTGATGACTTTGAAAAAGGTTTTGATGTTATGCAAAAAGGCACAAGCGGCAAGGTAGTTTTAAACTGGAGCTAGTGTGGTTGCTATGGGATTAAGTTTTTTACATTTACACCGTGTTGAGACCCATAGAGAAACGCTTTATAAATTTCTCTCCCTGCTTGGGGTGCTGGTTGCTTATTTCGCTTATTTAAGTTTTGAATTTGACCTTTCCACAGGGCTATACCTAACCGCCATTACGTGGAGCTTTTTTGTGTTGTGCACGCCAGTTGCCGACGCGGGCTTTTTGTTAGATTTTCCCATACGCATTTTGTTCGGTGTACGCATGGTGGTTACCGAAATTTTAGTCTGGGCATTAGCAATAGTAATAAATATTGCGGGCTTGCTGTTTTTTGCCGATGTTTATGGGCAGACATTCTTAACCCAATTGTTTAAAGAAATTTTGCTTAACCCGTATCCATACTGGAGCATAATTTTATTAAGCGGCCTTGGCACATTTTTATCCATATATTTTGGCGATGAAATGCTGGATGTAAGAAAGCACAAAGATTGTGTTAAATATCATCAGCACCGTTTTAAATACCGCTTTGTTTTCATTGGCGGTTTTCTTTTGCTAATAATCTGGGCCTATTATTATATGCTTGGTCAAATGGGAATTGATTTTTCAGTTTTGACTTAAATGATCGTTTTACCTATATTATTTCTAATTATCGATAGTTTGGGGATAAGGCATGGCTGATAAAACACCTAAAAAAAATACACTTCGCGAAAGTGATATTAAAACATCAAAAATAATAACCCGCCGTTCAATGTTGGGTTATTTGGGTGCAACGGTTTTTTTAACCACCTCAACAATGCTGACGTCAAAGTCGCACGCAAGCGATAGTGACAGCGGTTCTAATGCCGACCCAGTAGGTCGTGGTCAGGGTTATAATAACCAAACTGATAGCGATAGTGGCTCAAACGCTGACGAAACTGGCCGTGGGCAGGGTTATAATAATGAAATTGATGACGACAGTGGCTCAAATGCTGACCAAGTTGGCCGTGGGCAGGGTTATAACAATGAAATTGATAACGACAGTGGCTCAAACGCTGACCAAGTTGGTCGTGGGCAGGGTTATAACAACCAAACTGATAGCGATAGTGGTTCAAACGCAGATGAAACTGGTCGTGGCAGAGGTTATAATTCTGATACCAATACTAACGACAGCGATTAGGGTTTTTAGGCAAGGTCGCCATCAGCAATGTCTTCAAGCTTTTCACGGTTTAGAATATTAATTTTCTTGCGCCCTTCGGTGGAAATAATTCCATTTTTGGTGAATGTGGTCAGGGTGCGGCTAACAGTTTCAATGGTTAGCCCTAAATAATCAGAAATATCCATGCGGCTCATGGGCAGCTCAAAGCTGTTATTTGGCTTGTCCAAAAGCTTATCTCTCGCTGGGCCTGCTGATTTTTCAATTTTGCGTTGTGATATATTAAGTAAAAAAGAAGCCAGTCTTTCTTTGGGCGATTTTCTGCCCAGCAGCATCATTTGGTCTTGTGCTTCTTTCAATTCGTTAGACATCATGCCCAACAGCTTGCTTTCCAGCTTAGGAATTTCTTTAAGCAGTGCCTCAAGTTTTAAACGGGGAAAGCGGCAAACTTTTACTTCTGTCACCGCCTCAACCGAATAAGAATAGTTGTCATGAAAAGCAAGGCCAACAAAGTCGCCAGGGTATAAAAAACCAGTTACCAAGCGCCTGCCATCGGGCAACAGCTTGGTTAAGCGTAAAATACCCTCAGCAATATTATAAACATTTTTGGCTTCGTCTTCTTCATAGATAATGGTGTCTTTAGCTTCAAAAAACTGATGTTCCATCATCTCGCTTAGGATGTCCAACTCGTCACAATTAAGCACCCCGCAAAGGCTATCAAACCTGCGGTCACAGTTACGGCAAATGCTCTCTGTTCTAACAACAGGGCTTGCCCCTAGCTCACTATCAAACTGTGGTTTATCCATGCTTCTTTATCATTCTTTTCCAATGTATTTACAAGATTTTTCCGCAAAAAAACGTGTTTATATGACTGATTTTGCAACATTAAAGAAAATTCTTTTTTTGATTTTAATCAAGGTTAAGCAATTCACATCATGCAAATCTAGTCCTAGTTTGGCGAAATATGGCTAGGATGTTTTATGACGAGTAATTTTGATAATGTATTTTTGGGTGAGTTAGCCCCAGATAAACTTTCGCAAGCCTATTGCTTGGCTCGTATGGCTGGTGATCCAAGGGATGAAGCAGCGTGGCGCGCCAGAATAAAGCGTTGGCAGGATACAGAAAGTGAAAATAAAAAAGGCGTTATCGCCTTAGAAAACGCTGAAGGTTATGTAATTGCCCTGCTTTATTATAGCGTACGCACAACACCAGAGCTTGGCCGTGTGCTTGAAGCTAGAGACATAACTGTTCCTTTAATGTTCAGGTCATCAATTGTTGAGCATTTTGTGCCAATATTAGATGAACTGGCAGGCATGTTGTCGTGTTGGACAATATTTTTACCCACACCATATGATAGCCCGCAAAACAAGTCCGCCCTTTCATTGATGGCTGAGCTTGAGGGTTTTCAAAAAGAACAAGACGGGATATACAGGTACCTGCCTGTACAACGAGAACGCATAGCTAAGAAAGCTAGTCTCTAGCAGGTCTCTTTAAGGGGATTATGGTGGAGGACGATGTGATAGAGCCTATCATGGGTGTGGTTTTGGCGGGGGGTAAGTCCTCTCGTATGGGTGAAATTGACAAGCCAGAGCTAATTTTTCAAGACAAAACACTTATATTTCGTGCGGTGGAGAAGTTATCTCCACAAGTGGCTGAGGTGTGCTTGTCAGCACCACATAGTTATGGTCTAGACACCATTGCCATTGCTGATGACGTTGCCGCACAGGGGCCATTAGGCGGGGTTTATTCGGTGTTGCGCCATGTGGTGAAAGACCATTCAGACATAAAGGCCATACTGACCGTGCCTGTTGATGCCCCGTTTTTTCCAGATAATTTAGCTGATGAGCTAGTACCAGTTGCCTTAAATGGTAATTGCCCAGTACTGGCCGAAACTGCTGATGGCCTGCAACCTGCATTTGCCTGTTGGCCTGTTACGGTGTTGCCCGCCCTAGAAGCGCACATGGCGGCAGGTGCGACCAGTGCGGCAGGCAAGGCGGGTTCGTTAAAAGGGTTCCTAAAAAAAATGGGAGCCATCAATGTTAAATTTGATGACCCCCACATGTTTTTTAATATCAACAGTCCTGAGGACTTGAATAAGATATTATGAGCTTTGTTTTCTGGTTCTTACAATTTGATAACCCTTACGGCCCAAATACCAAACTGGTGCGCTAAGCATATGCACTAGGCGGGTGAACGGGAACACCAAGAAAATTGTCAGACCCAAAACCAGATGTGCTTTGAAAATAATGTGAACATCTGCCACATGCGCTGCAGCACCTGCCTTAAAGGTGAAAATGCCTTGCGCCCAAGACATGAACTTTACCATTTCATCGCCTGATAAATGCCCTGCTGATAGTGGGATAGTAGAAAGCCCCAACATTAGCTGTAAAAAAAGCAGCATCAAAATAGATGTATCGCCAAAGCTTGAGTTGGCTCGTATACGCGGGTCAAACAGGCGGCGGTGTAGCAACATGACAATGCCTATAAAACATAAGACACCAGCCGCACCACCAACCACAATAGCCATAAGCTGTTTTGCCCCGTGGCTTATGCCAACCCAGTCAAAAAATGCTAACGGTGTTAGCAAACCACCTAAATGCCCGAAAAATATTATCAGCACGCCAACATGGAACAGGTTACTGCCAATGGTTAGTTGGCGGCGGCGTAACATTTGGCTTGATCCTGACCGCCATGTGTATTGCTCTCTATCAAAGCGAATAATGCTGCCTAGGGCTAAAACGCCTAGGGCAATATACGGATAAATACCAAAGAAGAAATTATCCATGGCTGTCTTCCTTTATTTTTGTTTCACTGTTTAGGTTTTCTTTCAAAGAGGTCATGTGAGCTAGGTTTTCCCTTGCAACTGGACATTCGTCGTTAGGGTTGCTGCTAGGGCCGAACTTGACCTCAGTTTCTTCCCACAATTTGTCAATTGCCTCCTTGTCGTCGGGGTCGTCCAACTCAACCGCCAGCAGTTCTGACAGTTGTTTTTCGTCAGCCACCTCGTCCGCCAAAGATATAAGCACTTGGAAAATGCCTTTATAAGAGCTTTTGCGCTTATCAAGACGAACCTCAATAGCAGTTATAATTGGCAATACCTGCCGCAAATAATCCTGCGCCTCTTCTTCTGGAAGAATGCTTATAAACTCCAAGAAAATCGGCAAATAGTCTGGAAGCTCTTGGCTGTCCATTTCAAGACCGTGTTTTTCATATTCGGTTTTGAGGTTGACCATTGCTTGTCCACGGTCACGGCTTTCACCGTGGATGTGCTCAAACAGGTTGAGCGACAAGGCACGTGTACGATCGAACAAATGCACATAATTTTCCTGACAATCTAATAAGTTTTGTCCTTTAAAATCAGCAAACAGGGCATCTAATGCTTTTAAGTTTTCTTCGCTTAAAAGTTTTTCTTCCTTGAGGGCTGTTTCCAACTCACCAATGGCTTGTTGTTGCTCGTAGGTAGGATAGCTTAACAATAAGCTCAGTATTTTAATTGAACTGCTCATTCTGCTGCCTCCCTCTTTTTCTTGCTTGGTGTGCCAAACAGGCTGGCTTCGCTGTTGCCATCTGAACAACCATTGCCAAAAGTAAAGCCACATTCGCCTCTGCGTTTGTATGTGTCTTCATCTTCTTCACGGTGGTTGGTCGGAATATTGAAACGATCTTCATAATTGGCAATCGCCATTAAATGATACATTTCTTCAACCTGCTCCACGCTAAGATCAACCTCGTCTATGGCACCTAAATCAGGTTCGCCCAGCACAGTTTTGCCGCGCATATAAACCCGCATTGCCGCCATTCTGCTTAGTGCTAAACGAACAGGGGCTTCATCACCTGCGGTTAGCATGTTGGCTAGATATTTAACAGGAATACGCAGTTTATCCACATCTGGCAGACCGTTACCGGTAACACCAAGCTCGCCTGTGTTTACTTTGCTTTGCACAGGAGATAGTGGCGGAATGTACCAAACCATTGGCAGGGTGCGATATTCTGGATGCAGTGGGAACGCCACTTTCCAGTCAATTGCCATTTTATAAATTGGCGAAGTTTTCGCACCTTCAATCCATGCATCAGGAATGCCTTCTGCTCTTGCGGCTTTTATAACCTCAGGATCGTTGGGGTCTAAGAAAATATCCAACTGACTTTGGTACAAGTCGCCAGTGTCTTCCATGCTTGCGGCTTCTTCAATACGGTCGGCATCATAAAGCATAACACCAAGGTAGCGAATACGGCCCACACATGTTTCAGAACAAACTGTTGGCATACCGCTTTCAATACGTGGATAGCAGAATGTACATTTTTCAGATTTGCCAGACTTCCAGTTATAATAAATCTTTTTATAAGGGCAGGCTGACACGCACATTCGCCAACCACGGCACTTGTCTTGGTCAATTAGCACAATGCCGTCTTCTTCACGCTTGTAAATAGCGCCTGAAGGGCAGGCGGCTACACATGCAGGGTTCAGACAATGCTCACAAAGCCGTGGCATATACATCATGAATGTGTTTTCAAACTCGCCGTACATTTCTTTTTCCATGCCGTCGAAGTTTTTATCCACAGCACGTTTGGCAAATTCACCGCCAAGAATTTCTTCCCAGTTTGGCCCTGCGGTAATTTTCTCCATACGGTCACCAGTTATTAGTGAACGCGGTCTTGCTGTTGGCGGGGCTTTGGTTTCGCCTGCTTTTTGCAAATGTTCATAATCGAAGGTGAACGGTTCGTAATAATCGTCAATTTCAGGCATGTCGGGGTTGGCAAAAATACGAGAAAGTATTTTCATTTTGCCGCCAATTTTTGGTTTTAACGAGCCACTAGATGTTAGCTCCCAACCACCGTTCCATTTGTCTTGGTTTTCCCACTCGTTAGGGTAACCACGGCCTGGTTTTGTTTCAACGTTGTTGAACCACGCATATTCCATGCCTTCACGGCTGGTCCATACGTTTTTACAGGTAACCGAACAAGTGTGACAGCCGATGCATTTATCAAGGTTTAGCACCATTCCTATTTGAGCTCTAACTTTCATTCTGCTGCCTCCTTTCTTGCTTTCTCTTTTAGGTCAGGGTCCTCGTACGGGCCTTCTAACCAGTCGACCTTGCTCATTTTCCTAACAATAACAAACTCGTCACGGTTGGCACCCACAGTTCCGTAATAGTTGAAACCGTATGATAGCTGGGCATAGCCGCCGATCATGTGTGTTGGTTTGGTTACTGCTCTAGTGACAGAGTTATGAATACCACCACGATTACCAGTGGTTTCAGCACCAGGCATGTTGACGATTTTTTCCTGAGCATGATACATCATCGCCATGCCCTCTTTCACACGCTGTGAAACCACAGCCCGTGCCACAAGCGCACCGTTGGTGTTGTATGCTTCAACCCAATCGTTATCAACAATACCAGCCTTGGCAGCGTCAACTTCACTCATCCACACAATTGGTCCGCCACGTGAAAGTGTTAGCAGCAATTGGTTGTCAGAATAGGTGCTGTGGATACCCCATTTTTGGTGAGGGGTAATAAAGTTCAGCACCACTTGGTCGTTGCCATTGGGCTTTTCATCAATAATCGGTTTGATGGTTTTGGTATCAATTGGTGGTTTGTAAACACATAGCTGTTCGCCAAATGCTCGCATCCACTCATGATCTTGATACAATTGTTGTCGCCCTGTAAGGGTGCGCCACGGTATCAGCTCATGCACATTTGTGTAACCAGCATTATAGCTAACATGCTCGCTTTCAATGCCCGACCATGTGGGTGATGAGATAATTTTACGCGGTTGCGCCTGCACATCACGGAAGCGAATTTTATCTTCCGCCCGTGGTTTGGCTAGGTGGGTGTGGTCCAAACCAGTTGCTTGTCCCAATGCCTCCCACGCTTTAACCGCCACCTCACCGTTGGTTTCGGGTGCTAGCGACAATATAACCTCGCAAGCATCAATTGCAGTGTTAATTTTAGGCAATCCTTTTGCCACACCTTCGGTATGAACAGTGCCGTTTAGTTCGCCTAAGAAATCCACTTCATCATCAGTGTTCCACGCAATACCCTTGCCACCATTGCCAACTTTTTTCATTAACGGCCCAAGGGCTGTAAAGCGGGCATAGGTGTTTGGATAGTCACGCTCAACCACCGCAATATTTGGCATTGTAACGCCAGGAATTGGCTCAATATCACCATTTTTCCAGTCTTTTACGTCAAATGGTTGGGCAATTTCGCCTGGTGTGTCGTGCAAAATAGGTACTAGAACCACATCTTTTTCAACACCCAATACCTCGGGGGCAACTTCTGAGAACTTCTCAGCCAAGCCTTTGAAGATGTTCCAGTCAGATCTGCATTCCCACGCAGGGTCAACAGCTTGTGACAATGGGTGAATAAACGGATGCATGTCTGATGTATTGAGATCATCTTTTTCATACCAAGTAGCAGTTGGCAGAACGATGTCTGAATAAAGCGCTGTGGTCGACATGCGGAAGTCAATTGTGGTTAGAAGGTCAAGTTTGCCTTCAGGGGCATCTTCATGCCACTTAACATGTTCAGGTTTTTGACCACCCATTTCGCCCAAGTCTTTACCCTGCACACCGTGGGTTGTGCCTAATAAATGTTTGAGGAAATATTCATGACCCTTACCACTAGAACCTAGTAGGTTCGAGCGCCACACAAACAAGTTGCGTGGGAAGTTTTTCGGATCATCAGGGTCTTCACATGAAAAGTTAATATCGCCGTTTTTAAGGCCATCAACCACAAAGTCTTTGACATCTTTGCCAGCTTTTTCAGCTTTAGCCGCTATTTCAATGGGGTTTACGTCCATTTGCGGTGCTGATGGCAACCAACCCATGCGTTCCGCCGATACGTTATAGTCGATCATGCTGTTCGACCACGAACCAGAGGTGCGTTTAGGTGCGGTTGGCGATAATATTTCATCAGCCTCTAATGTTTCGTAACGCCATTGATCAGTGTGTGCATAGAAAAAGGAGGTTGAGTTCATGTGCCGTGGTGGGCGCGCCCAGTCTAAGGCAAAGGCAAGTGGTTGCCAGCCAGTTTGTGGACGTAGTTTTTCTTGACCCACATAATGCGACCAACCGCCGCCACTTTGACCAACACAACCACACATGGTTAGCATGTTGATAATGCCGCGGTAGATCATGTCCATATGGTACCAATGGTTCAAACCAGCACCAACAATAACCATGGACTTGCCCTCGGTTTTGTCAGCATTGTCGGCAAAGCCACGAGCGGTTTCAATAATTTTATTACGCTCAACGCCGCTAACCCCTTCAGCCCATGCAGGTGTGTAGGGTGCGTCTTCGTCGTAGCTTTTGGCGCAGTTTTTATCGCCCAAACCACGGTCAACACCGTAGTTAGCCACAAACAGGTCAAACACAGTTGCAACCAGTTGCTCGCCGTCTTTGGTGGCGATTTTTTTAACAGGAACTTTATGCATTAACACTTCATCATGCTCGGTTCCGGCAAAAAAGTCGTGCGCTTTGTTGCCAAAGTAAGGGAAGGCAACATCAGCAACAGCATCGCTGTTTTTAATTAGGGTTTTTTGAAGTTTAGTGTCTTTGTTACCTGCATCTTTTTCTTGCAAGTTCCAACGACCATCTTCGCCCCAACGGAAACCAACTGAGCCTTGTGGCAATACCAGATCGCCAGTTTTTTCATCAATGGCTACGGTTTTCCATTCGGTATTATTTTCTTCGCCCATGCCATCTAAAAAGTCAGATGCGCGCAAGAAACGCTCTGGTACTAGCTTGCCATCCTGCTCAACCAAACGAACAAGGAAAGGAAAGTCAGTATATTTGCGGGTATAGTCGTCAAAATAGTCAGAGCATTTATCAATATGGAACTCTTTTAAAATCACATGTCCCATTGCCATGGCTAAGGCACTGTCTGTGCCTTGTTTAACTGATAGCCATAGGTCTGAGAACTTTGATGCTTCTGAATAGTCAGGGCTGATAACCACGCTTTTTGCACCCTTGTAGCGCACTTCAGTATAAAAATGAGCGTCAGGTGTGCGGGTTTGCGGTACGTTTGAGCCCCACAAGATAAGAAACGATGAATTGTACCAATCAGCACTTTCAGGAACATCGGTTTGCTCGCCCCATGTTTGCGGGGAAGCGGGTGGTAGATCGCAGTACCAGTCATAAAAGCTCATGCATGTGCCACCAAGTAGCGACAAATAGCGTGACCCTGCGGCATAAGACACCATGCTCATTGCAGGAATTGGCGAGAAGCCAATAACACGGTCAGGGCCGTGAGCTTTAATGGTGTGTGCATTGGCGGCGGTGATCATTTCGTTCACCTCGTCCCAGCTAGAACGTACAAAGCCGCCATGCCCACGTACCTTTTTATAATCTCTCGACTTAACAGGATCTTCAACAATGCTTTTCCAAGCGGCCACAGGCGACATAAGCACACGTGCTTCACGCCAATGTTTTACCAACCGCTTTCTAACCATGGGGTATTTAAGTCTGGCTCCTGAATATAGATACCAAGAATAACTGGCACCGCGTGAGCAACCGCGTGGTTCATGGTTGGGCATGTCAGGGCGGGTACGTGGGTAATCAGTTTGCTGAGTTTCCCATGTAACAATGCCGCCTTTGACATAAATTTTCCAACTACATGAACCAGTACAGTTCACACCGTGGGTAGAGCGGACAATTTTGTCGTGCTGCCAACGGTTACGGTAGCCATCTTCCCAACTTCTATCCTCATCAGTTACCACGCCGTGGCCTTGAGAAAAGCTATCAACATTCTTTTTAAAGAATGATAGTCGATCTAGTAAGTGAGACATTTCATTAAGCTCCTAAAGCTTTAAATTGCTGAGATTAAGGGTTTTTCACATATGCACCGGGGCGTAAGTAGAACCACCAGTTAATAAGGATACAAACCCCGTAAAACACGGCGAAGCCATAAAGTGCGTACTCAGGTGTGGTTAGGTTTATTTGCTCACCAAACACTTTAGGGATAATGAATGCGCCATATGCGGCAACTGCTGATGTCCAACCCAGCACTGGTCCTGCTTGTTCTTTATTGAACACAACAGCAATGGTGCGGAAGGTAGAACCGTTTCCGATACCAGTTGCGGCGAACAATAGAATGAACAGGCCTAAGAACGGTACAAAATAGTCCTCAGGTGTTGCTGAGCTATAAGCAGCTTTCATATAGTATGCCACACCAAGTGCACTAGCCACCATGATGATGGAGATGAACTGGGTTACCTTAGCCCCACCAAACTTATCAGCCAACATGCCGCCAAATGGACGGATAAGTGCGCCGATAAATGGCCCCATCCAAGCAAACATAAGTGCAGATGGGCCGTTAGGGTTGATAAGATCATGGGTCATAGCGCCGTCGATCATTACGTGCTGGTAGCCAAATATAACTTTAATGGCGAGGCCAATGGCGGCTGAAAAGCCAATGAACGAACCAAAGGTCATGGTGTAGATAACGGTCATGGCCCATGTGTGTTTGTTTTCAAATATTTTATATTGGCGTTTCAGGTTTGAACCCACTTCGCCAGGGATCATTTTCAACATGAAAACAGTAAGTGCGATAACAATTGGTAGCACAATCCATTTACTAATCATCATGCCTGAGCCACCAGCAGCTTCTGGCAACATTAGCCACAGGCCAAACAATGCCGCACCAAAGCCAATAAGTAGCATGAATGAAATGCGGATAAAGGCTGTCATGGCTGAGTTAGCATCAGGCGATACATGTTCGTCGCGAATGTTGTTCATGCCGAACCAACTGGCAAATGCTAGTGGTACTAAAAATACTAGCCAAAGGAAGCCTGCATTTTGAATATAGGTTTCTGTGCCAGCGTCAATTTTACCAATTAAAGTACCACTGGTGTTTTGCAATACCATGCTTTCGCCACCAAAAAGACCAGTGAATAGCGCCATGGTCATAGCTAGTGGAACCAAAATTTGCATGGTTGTAACACCAAAGTTACCAAGACCAGCGTTCATTCCTAATGAATAGCCTTGTACTTTTTTAGGAAAGAAGAAGCTGATGTTTGACATTGATGAGGCAAAGTTACCGCCACCGATACCACTAAGTAGGGCAAGTAGTTGGAACTGCCAAAGCGGAGTGTTTATGTCTTGCAGAGCAAAACCAGCACCTGCGGCAGGGATCATCAATAGGGCAGTGGTGAAAAAGATGGTGTAACGCCCGCCAGCAATTCTAACAAAGAATGTGCTTGGTATGCGCAGGGTCGCACCAGTTAGGCCAGCAATGGCCGCCAAGGTAAACAGCTCAGACTTGGCGAAAGGAAAGCCAAGGTTAAGCATTTGCACTGTAATAATGCCCCAGTATAGCCACACCGCAAAGCCACATAGTAAGCTTGGTATGGATATCCATAAGTTACGTGTGGCAATCTTTTTGCCTTCTTTTTCCCAAAACTCTTCGTTTTCGGGATCCCATCCTCTTAGGTCTTGATTTGTAGACATAGTATTTACTCCTAATTCAAATATGAATTATTTTTTTAATTAAGCTTTGTCGTTCTGTTCTTTGTGAATTTCCTGCAATTCAGGGAAGTCAGGTAGTGAAGCAATTGCAGGAATATGTTTGCGTTCCATGATGCGGATTGAGAAGTGCATCCACACTAGTGCTAAGGAAGTAATGACAAACAAAAGCATGAAACAACTGGTCCACACCCCGATAGCGTCATTCATAACACCGAAAGTAATAGGTAGGATAAAGCCACCCAAACCACCGATCATGCCAACCAAACCGCCAACTGAACCCACATTGTCAGGGTAATAAACAGGAATGTGTTTATAAACTGCGGCTTTGCCTAGTGACATGAAGAAGCCAAGGGCAACAATAAGCATAACAAACACATAAAGCGGAACTGCAATGGTAAATGTGATGGGGCCTTGAATACCATCAACCACATATTGGGTTGAGGGGTATGAAAGCATGAAGCAAATGACGGCTGAGCCAGCAAATGTCCAATACATCACAGAGCGAGCACCGTATTTATCTGATAACCAGCCACCAAATGCACGGAAGATAGAACCGGGCAGGGCGTACGATGCGGCAATAAGACCCGCTTCTTTAAGTCCCAAGCCATAAACCCCTTGGGCATAGCGTGGTAACCACAGTGCCAATGCCACAAAAGCACCAAACACGAAGAAATAATAAAGTGAAAAGCGCCATACTTGTAATTTTTTAAGTGGGCTAAGTTGCATCCACGCAGGGGCTGGTTTTTCGCCGCTTTCTCTGCGTTTTGCAGTTACAGGGTCTTCTTTACTTAATATGAAGAATAATAGTGCGGTGATGAAAAGAATGACCGCATAAACCTGCGCCGCTTGTTCCCAACCAACCGCAATAACCAAATATGGTGCGGCAAAGTTAGTAACCGCGGCACCAACATTACCCATGCCGAAAATGCCAAGGGCTGTGCCTTGCTTTTCTTTTTCGTACCAACGAGATACATAAGCAATACCAACGGCGAATGAACCACCAGCTAAACCAACACCAAGGGCAGCAACCAGAAACATTTCGTATGTCTCTACTGTGGCAAGAAGCCAAACCGCCACCGAAGTGATCATCATTAAAATGCTATAAACACGCCTGCCACCATATTGGTCGGTCCAAATACCTAAGAATATTCGCGATAGTGAACCTGTTAAAATGGGTGTGGCGACCAAAATACCGAACTGGGTGTCTGTTAAACCCAAATCGGCTTTAATCTTAAGGCCAATAATTGAAAAAATAGTCCAGACCGCAAAACAAACTGTAAATGCAAAGGTACTAATCCCCAGCATTTTGTTTTGTTGTCCTGTTGTAACCCCAGCAAGTGTGTTCATGTTTCCCTCCATTGATTTTGCTTTAAAACGAATCTCAAAACAGTTTTCATGCGTGCAATTTGACACAAAAAAAACAAAAATAAATTGATCTCAATCAAGGGGGGTTTTTACATTAGCGTTTGGTGTTATATGGTTGAAAATATTTTATACTATTTTGGTAGTATATAAGCACAGCTTAGGGCTATTATCTAGTAATAATTGTCTTATACTAAAGAATAACAATTAATGATAATGGGTAATTTAATGATAATGGGCAATTATAGTAAATGACTTCTTCACCGCTAGTATTTAAAGCAGGGGCTAAGGCCAAAGCGTCTATTGAGAAAAATGGTTTCGATTTTTCCAACGTCAAGGTCGTGGTGGCGGCATCGGGCGGGGCCAAGTGGTTGGCGCTTAATAAGCTAGACCGTGTTATGTTTCCCATGTTGGCTGACGTTAAGCGCACAGCAGACAACCCATTATTTTTGCTGGGCTCATCCATTGGCGCGTGGCGCATGGGTTGTTTGGCACAAAAAGACCCGTCTAAGGCCATTGCCAAGTTTGAAGATGCTTACTGCAACACCCAGTGGGGCGAAGACCCTGATATTGATGATATCACCCGCATTACCCGTCAGGTATTAGAAGCGGTTTTCAGTGATAATGATATAAGTGATATTTTAAGCCATAATTTTATGCGCATGAATATCTTGGCGGTTAAGTCCAAGGGGCTGTTGGCGCGCGAAGCGCGTTTACCACTAACCGCAGGGTTACTTGCGGTGGCAAGCATGAATGCGATTAGCCGCAAAACCTTAGGATTGTTTTTTGACCGTGCCTTATTTTCTGACCCCCGCCACACCCCGCCATTTGCCAGTGCAAACGACCTGCCCATTGGGCATTTTCCCTTAATGGCGGATAATTATTTGCGCTCTGTTATGGCAACCTCGTCCATTCCTTTGGTTATTAGAGGGGAAGAAAATATTCCCCACGCCGACAAGGGCATGTACAGGGACGGTGGCTTTACCGATTATCATTTTGATATGCCGTTTTTGGGCGAGGTTAAGGGCGACGACGACTTGGTTTTATACCCCCATTACCGTGAACGTATAATTCCTGGCTGGTTTGACAAACCGTTAAAATGGCGCAAACCTAGCCCGCAAAACACCGCACACATGATACAAATAGCCCCAAGTGATGAATTTGCCGCCAGTTTGCCATATGGTAAAATTCCTGATCGTGGCGATTTTAAGCGTTTTGACACCCCCACAAGAATGAAATACTGGAACACAGTGTTGGATGAAACCGATCGTTTAGCTGATACATTTGCCGAGGTAATTGAAAAAGAAAACATGGCTGAGTTTCTGACAAGTCTTTAAATATTCAAAAATGCTTAAGTAATAATATTTCAAAAAGCCACCTGTATTTGTTCCAAAAGTCTGTGCTTAAACTAGCCCAATAGTCATAAGTTGTTAGTTTGTGCAAACCCCTTGCAAGGGTGGGTAGAACATGCTTTTAACAGTGGTGGGGAGTTACAATAAGCTGGATTTAAAGGATTTTGCGCATGCGGAAAAGTATCTCGTTTGAGATTAATCACCTTCAATATTTGGACGAAAGTGCCAAGCCTGCCAATGATTTGCCAGAGTTTGCCAAAGACACTGACAAATTGGTCGAGCTGTATGACCGTATGCAATTTTTACGCGCCATGGACAAACGCGCCGTTGGCCTGCAACGCATTGGTAAAATGCGCACATACCCCGCCGCATTGGGGCAAGAGGCCGTTGGTATTGGTGCTGGCCTTGCGCTTAAAGACACAGATGTTTTAGTGCCATATTATCGTGGCACTGGCATGATGCTGTCACACGGCATTAAACCGCATGAAATTTTGCTTTATTGGGGCGGCGACGAACGTGGCGCTGATTATAAAGACCCTATTGCGGCACAAGACTTTCCCGTGGCTGTGCCAATTGCCACCCAAATTTTACATGCCGCAGGTGTTGCAACCGCCATTAAGTTGCGCGGTGAAAAACGCGCCGTTATGACCGAAATTGGCGAAGGTGGCACCTCAGAAGGCGAATTTTACGAAGCCCTGAACGTGGCGGGTGTTTGGAACTTGCCGTTTGTTTGCATTGTTAACAACAACCAGTGGGCTATTTCTGTGCCATCTGAAAACCAGACAAAAGCTGAAAGCTATGCGCAAAAGGCCATTGCCGCAGGCATGGACACTTTGCAGGTTGATGGTAATGATATTATTGCGGTGCATGATGCCAGCGTTAAAGCCATGGAAAAAGCACGAAACGGCGGCGGCCCAACGTTGATAGAGGCCATTTGTTACCGCCTGTGCGACCACACCACTGCTGACGATGCCAGTCGCTACCACGACCAAAAAGTACACGACAAAGCGTGGGAGGTTGAGCCTGTTAAGCGGTTAGAAGATTATCTTAAATCTCTCGGTGTGTTGGACGATAAAGCCATTGAAGCCATGGCAAAAGACAATAAAGCAAACGTGGAAAAAGAAGTTGAAATGTATTTTGACATTTTAAACAACCAGCCACAGCCGCCTGAAGCCATGTTCGATTATTTATATGCTGAGGTTCCTGAAAAAACCAAGCCCCAACGAGAAGAAGCTATTAGAAGGGGAGCAAAATAATGTCAGATACAAAAATTTTAACCCTGATTGAAGCTGTAACCGCCGCCCTTGACCATGAAATGGGTTTGGATAAAGAAATTGTCCTTATGGGTGAAGATGTGGGTAAAAACGGCGGCGTGTTTCGTGCCACCGATGGCTTGCAACAAAAATACGGCGACGAACGTGTTATGGACACTCCGTTAGCTGAGGCCATGATAGCAGGTCTGTCTGTTGGCATGGCGGCGCAGGGCATGAAGCCCGTTCCTGAAATTCAGTTTATGGGTTTTGTTTTCCCTGCTTTTAACCAAATAGCAACCGCCGCCGCACGCATGCGCAACCGTACCCGTGGTCGTTTGACCATGCCAATTACCTTCCGCATGCCATATGGTGGCGGCATTCATGCGCCTGAGCATCATTCGGAAAGTACTGAGGCATTGTTTGCCCACATTCCAGGTCTTCGGGTGCTAATTCCATCAAACCCGACACGGGCATATGGCCTGTTGCTAGCGTCGCTTCGCAGTCCTGACCCAATTTTGTTTTTAGAGCCAAAACGTGTTTACCGCATGGTTAAGCACGAAGTGGAAATGAACGGTGTGGCACTGCCATTGGACAAATGCTTTGTTGACCGTGAGGGTGACGACATTACCCTTATTTCATGGGGTGCCATGATGCATGAAACATTGCTAGCCGCAGACCAACTGGCAAAAGACGGTGTTTCGGTTGAGGTGATAGACGTTGCCACAGTTGCACCAATGGACATGGAAACTATTTTCACCAGTGTGCGCAAAACTGGTCGCTGTGTTGTGGTGCAAGAAGCCCCACGTGCAGGTGGTTTGGGCAGTGAAATTGCCGCTGAAATTGCCGAGCATGAGTTGATGAGCTTAATTGCACCAATTGGACGTGTGGCGGGTTACGATACCATTATGCCATATGCTAAAATGGAAATGCAATATATGCCAAGCGTGGAACGTGTGGTGGAAGAAGCACAAAAAGTATTGAAATACGTATGACCGATTTTAAACTTCCAGATTTAGGCGAAGGCCTGCCCGATGCCGAGATTGTAAAATGGGTGGTAAAGGTTGGCGACCGTGTGACTGAGGGTGATGACATGGTTGAAATGTCCACCGCTAAAGCCGTGGTTGAAGTGCCATGCCCGCACACTGGTGTGGTAACGAAACTGCATGGTGACATTGGCGATGTTATAAAAACAGGTCATGTGCTTATTAGCTTTGATGGTGAAATTGCCGAAACAGTTGTTGATGAACCTGTGGCTGAAGAACCAGTTGTTGAAGAGGTCACAGAACAAGCCACACACGCTGATGGCGAGGGTGAACAGTTTTTATTGCCCGACCTTGGCGAAGGTTTGCCCGATGCTGAAATTGTAAAATGGGACGTTGCTGTGGGCGACACCATCGAAGCAGGCGAAACCATGGTAGAAATGTCCACCGCCAAAGCCGTGGTTGAAGTGCCATCACCATTTTCAGGCACTGTGATTAAGCTTTTTGGCGGCATTGGCGATGTTATTAAAACTGGTAGTCCGCTAATTGAAGTTGCCACTGGTAATGTTAGCGCTGCACCGAAAAAAGCAGAAGAAAAGCCCACCGAAAAGAAATCTGACGCCGCCACAGTTGTTGGCGCCGTGGTGGTTGGTGATGAAATTGTCAGACTAAGCGATATGAAAAAGCCACAGGTGGCCGTGGCAAAAAAATCAGCTGAACGCCCTGCTGAGGCTGCAACAGCAATTCCTGCCTTGGCTGATGTCAAAATGGGGCCTGCGGTTCGTAGCTTGCTCAAAGGCTTGGGTCTTGATGGCAGTGGCATTATGCCAACTGGTGCTAGAGGTACGCTGACCAAACAAGATGTTTTTAATGCGGTTAAACAAGGTGGTGCAGTTGCAACACCCGCGCCGTCTGGTGAAACATTCGCATCAAAAGGAATTTTAGCCGCACCAAAAGTACGCGCCAGAGCAGGTGAGCGTGGTGTTAACTTGGCACAGGTTAAGCCCACAGGCCATGCGGGTAACATAACATTAAGCGATGTGAACAGTGCGGTTATGGCGGACTTTACCGCTACACCGCCAAGAGGTATTTATGTGCGCCCAACACGCGCGGTAACACCAAGTGGCGAGCCTGAAAAACAAGTTGGCCCAAGGCGTGTAATGGCACAAATGATGGCAAAAGCCTCGTCTGAAGTGTGTAAAACATCGCTGTTTGATGATGTTGATATCTCAGCTTGGCCTAAGGGTACTGATATTACAGTGCGCATCTTGCGTTCCATTATTGCCGCAAGCATGGTCGAGCCGGCAATAAACGCGTGGTACGATGCTGAGGAAGGCACAAAAACTATCCATAAACACGTTAACCTTGGTGTGGCTGTGGACAGCCCTAAAGGACTGTTTGTGCCAGTAATTCACGATGCGCAAAACATGAGTGATGCTGACCTGCGCGGCACGCTGAATGCCCGTAGAGAAGCCATTAATAGCGGCACTATCAAGGTTGCTGATATGAGTAAAGCCACCATAACACTGTCAAATTTTGGCATGTTGGCAGGGCGTTTTGCCACCCCGATTGTGGTGCCGCCTGAGGTTGCTATCGTAGGTATTGGTGGCTTGTTTGAACGTGTGGTTATGGATGAAAACGGTGTGTCAAACCACCGTCATATGCCAGTTTCAATTACCTTTGACCACCGCGCCGCCACGGGCGGCGAGGCCGCAAGGTTCCTAGGTGCAATACTTGCAGACCTGAAACTTGAATTTTAATTCTGGCTTATTAATTAATAATAATTTTAATTTTATCTAGCGGTACTTCCTTGCCATCAGAAGTTGATAGCTTAACAGTGAGTTTTTCAGCAGTATCTGGGTCAATTATGGTCAGAGGTGCTTTATCTTCACGGTAAAATTTATCACCCCATTGCATTAGCGCAAAAAGAGGTAAAATAAGTTCTTTCCCTGCTTTGGTGGGGGCGTAGGCATAGCGTGTTCTGGATTTACCTTCTTTGTATGAGTGTTTTTCCAATAGGTTGTTTGCAACCAATTTTTTAAGTCGCTGCGAAAGTATAGATTTTGGAATGCCAAGTTCTTTTTGAATATCAGCAAAGCGGATAACGCCATATAGCACCTCTCGCAAGATTAATAGGGACCACTTGTCACCCATAATATTAATGGCTTTTGCTAAGCCGCAGTCATCAAGTGCTATTGGTGATTTTCTTTGCATAATGTTTTATACATCAATTGTCTGAGTTTGACAACCGTACTTAGATTGTATAAGTATAGCTAGGTACAAAAAAAGGACTTAAGTAATGGCTTTTATTATCTCAATTCTCAGTATAAAAATTCTATTCACCTTATTATTTGTTGCTTACCCGTTTTTATGGAAACCAAAGGAAGTCCTTAACAAGGTTATGGGGCTAGAAATTTCTAAACCCTATTTTTACCGATTATACGGCGTTGCCATACTAGCGCTGTTGGTGGCCTATGCTTACGGCATATTTATGGCGCTTGGGGGCGTTTACCCGTGGGGCATTGTGCTGATGGGCATGGTGTCAAACGGTGGGGCAGTTGTGGTTTTGC